>JAVBQU010000027.1:0-7482 GCA_031548675.1 Bacteroidales bacterium | reverse complement strand
ATTGTCAATATTACGCGTTGGAAATATGATATAAAGGGCAATATAATTGAAATATCATCCTATGACAAAAACAATAAGTTATACACCCAACATCTTATGAGTTCTAGTCTTTTTGAAAATACATATATGATGTATGATGACATTGCCATAATCCGAAAAAAATATGACAATCAGAAACGCCTTATAGAAGAATCATTTTATGGAACTGATGGAAAATTAAAAGAAAGCGGAAACAGTCAAATTGCCTGTGTCCACTATCATTACGATGCAAATGGGAAAATCAAAAATAAAACTTGTTTCAATAGCCAGATGAAAGAAGTATTCCCTCAAAAGGATGAACTTTTTAGGGAATATATGCCGTCAATAACATGTTGTTCTTATTAAAAAATTATTTTTTTCAAAATAAAATTTCAGAAACTTACTTATGTATCAATTATTAAGGTTATTGATTTAAATTATTAGCCTCACAAGTTTAAAAATCCTGTGAGGCTATCTCACATATTTGCTTTACTTCAAATTCATGGATTCAATAATCCGATCAATTTTATTTTGCAAAGTTTTTTGGGTACTTTCAAATTCTTCTTTTGATTTCAAGGGTGCTTTTACACCAAAATAAAATTTGATTTTGGGTTCGGTTCCCGATGGACGGACAGTGATTTTACTACCGTCTTCTGTAAAAAATTGCAACACATTTGACTTCGGCAAAGTTATAGATTTTTGAGCATTATTTTGCAGATTTTTTTCTACCTGAAATTCATAATCTTTAATTAAAGTTACCTTACTCCCTGCTATTTCAGTAGGCGGATTTTGCCTGAAATTGCTCATCATAGCTTGTATTTCTTCCAATCCGGTTTTGCCTTTTTTGGTTAGCGAAAATAAATCTTCTTTATAGAATCCATATTCCAAATACAGGTCTTGCAGAATGTTGTAAAAAGTCTTTCCTTGCTCTGCTGCCCAAGCGGCTATTTCAGCTATCATGCAACAGGCACTTACCGCATCTTTATCTCGAACAGCATCCCCAATCAAATAACCGTAACTTTCTTCGCCTCCGCCGATAAATTGTTCTTTTCCTTCCAGTTCACGAATAACTTGGGCTATGTATTTGAATCCGGTTAAAACATCATAGCTTTTTACACCGTTTCTATCGGCAATATCTTTAAGTAATTCGCTGGTAACTATCGTTTTTATAATATATTCTTTGCCTGTCAATTTATTTTTTTCTTTCCATTTTAACAATAAGTAATGAATAAGAATGGATGCCGTTTGATTTCCATTGAGCAAAATAAAATCTCCTTTATCGTTCTTTACAGCAACACCCACTCTATCGGCATCGGGGTCAGTAGCCATTACCAAATCGGCTCCTACTTCTTGGGCTTGTGCTACTGCCATTGCCAAGGCTGCTTTTTCTTCAGGATTCGGCGAATGTATGGTAGGAAAATTTCCATCGGGAATAGATTGTTCGGGTACTGTGTGAATATTAGCAAATCCCAATTCAGCCAAAGCCATCGGGGTAAGCCGTGTTCCTGCGCCATGCAAAGGTGTATAAACGATAGAAAGATTCTTATGCTTGGCTATTAATTCAGGCGAAAGCGAAAGGGATTTTACCATGGCAATATAAGCTTTATCCAGCTTCTCCCCTATTATTTCTATCAAAGCGGGATTGCCCTGCATGTGGACTTCGTCTATCG
Organism: Bacteroidales bacterium; assembly: GCA_031548675.1. Taxonomy (GTDB): domain Bacteria; phylum Bacteroidota; class Bacteroidia; order Bacteroidales; family P3; genus JAVBQU01. The sequence continues at coordinate 5,794 of JAVBQU010000027.1, read as the reverse complement.
TTTTTATTTTTCGTACTTCGGCTATTACATTGGTATCGTGGGGAGCAGTAAGCTGTGCTCCATCATTCCAATAAGCCTTATATCCGTTATATTCTTTCGGATTATGCGAAGCAGTAAGCACTATGCCGCTTTGGCATCCTAAATGCCGGATGGCAAACGAAAGTTCTGGCGTTGGACGCAAAGCATCGAACAAAAAAACCTTAATACCATTGGCAGACATCACATCGGCAACTATTTGAGCAAAATAAGCACTATTATTGCGGGAATCGTAAGCTATGGCTATTTTAATCTGTGGCAGATTTGCAAAGCTGATTTTCAAATAATTTGCCAAACCCTGCGTAGCCATACCCACTGTATATTGATTCATCCGGTTGGTTCCCACACCCATAATACCCCGCAAACCTCCTGTGCCAAATTCTAAATCGGTATAAAAGGCATCTATTAATTCGGTCGGATTATCTGCCACGAGTTTGGCAACAGCTTGCTGGGTTTCTTTATCATAGTTGCCCGATGTCCAGATTTTTACTCTTTCGATAATGTCTTGAGGAATATTTGCTTGCATAATATCAAAGTTTATGTTTTTCTAAATTATAATTTTGAGAATATCTGGAACGTTTTAAACGGCTATTTTGTTTTGGTAAAAATGTATTCCATGATAAAATACATTTTTACAATTGTTCCATACATTTTCTCAAACTATCTTTCCAATAGGCTATTTCATAGGGTAATTCCTGTTTGATTTTGGTTTTATCGAACACACTGTAATACGGACGTGGAGCCGGTGCAGAATAAGCCGATGCAGGAATAGGCGTAATTTTACATGTAACATCTGCCATATTTACTATTTCTTTGGCAAAATCGTACCAGCTGCAAACCCCTTCGTTAGAGAAATGATAAATTTCAATTTTATTATCCGGAATTTTTGCCAGCATATTTAAAACAACGAAAGCTAAATCTGCCGCATAGGTCGGCGTGCCTATCTGATCGCAAACCACATTCAATGCTCCTTTTTCTTTGGCAATCTTCAGTATCGTTTTTACAAAATTATTTCCAAATGAAGAGTATAGCCACGAAGTACGAATGATGACAGCCGAAATAGGATGGTTGTGCATGATTTGCTCTCCTTGCAATTTAGTAATTCCATATACAGACTGGGGGGCTGTTGTATCTAATTCTGTATAAGGCTTATAATTCATTCCGTCAAAAACATAATCTGTAGAAATATGTACCATTTTACAATGGTGTAGTTCTGCCACAGAAGCTAAATTTTCTACTGCAGAAACATTGATCAATGCTGCTGATTCCTTTTCTGTTTCAGCTTTATCTACAGCAGTGTATGCGGCACAGTTTATAATAAAATCTATCGGATTTTGTGCCATAAAATGCAATACAGCTTCTTTATCCGTAATATCCACCGCTGTAATATCGGTAAAAATAAACCGGTATTCCGGAAAATTCATCTGACATGCCTGAATTTCACTTCCCAATTGCCCTTTACTGCCCGTAACCCATACCGTTTGCTGCTTCATCTTTTCAATTTTTCTATTAAGCACAAAGATACAAAATTTTTATTATAAAAGAATAAGCTGCCTTGCCGATGCCTTTTCTAATAAACTTAGAATGATTACTTTTGCAAAAAAATTAATCACTAAAAAATCATTTTAATGAAACACAAATTATTAGTTTTAGGACTGTTATTATGCGGATTTTTATTTTCGAACCAGGCATCTGCCAAATTGAAAATTCCCATTTTTTACTCAAACGGAACCACATTCAAAACCATTCACAAATTACCGGACTCAGTAAAGATTGAAGGTCAGCATGTAAATATGGGAATTGCTTTTGACCAGTTTTCCATATTTTGGATGCCGCTTTGGAATTATGGCACTATTCAGTACGTGGTGGTTGCTGACAACGGAGAAACAGCGTGGCCTCTACAAGCCGAAGAACTTAGTTTTTTGAAAGATACCTATAAGCTTGATTTGAAAGAAAAACCTTCAATTCCATTGGGCACACAAATAGGTTTAAAACCTGTAGTACTCATTATTATTGCTTTAATCATTTGGGGCTATTTACCTAAAAAGAAGAAAGAAGAAGAACCTGCTAACGATGAATCTGCTTCTAATCAAGAATAAGATTAATTGCTTTGATATTTAAAAAAGACTGCCTAAGGCAGTCTTTTTTTGTTTGAACTATTCAGAGATGAAGTTTTACGGCAAATAATTTATATATTTGCATTAGAAATTTCCTTTCTAATCCTTATGAGAACTAAACTGATACAAATTCTATACAGCCTAACAGCTTTTTTAGCTGATAGAACCAAAGGTTTTCCCTTATTTTCGAAATGGAAAATTGCTTTAGGGAGCTTGTTGATTGGACTTTCTATTAGTTCTTGTAAGGAAAAAACAAAACCGACCAATATTTCACCTGATGGCACGTTTGTAGAAAAAGTAACTAAATGTTACGAAACATCACTTCACGATTCGTTACTACAAATTCCACCACCGCCTGTTGAAGTATCAACCATGTGTTATTTTATTCCTCCTGTAATAACAGAATCCAACGAAACAATTGATACATCTGAAGTACCATTTGATCAGAATGATACTTTGACACACCAAATTATTGATCCCGTAGAAACTAAATCTGTATTTCCGGGCGGAGAAGAAGCTATGTTTCAGTTTATCGAAGAAAACATGAAATATCCTGAGGAAGCCATACAAAATAAAATAGAAGGGCGTGTTTATGTTCGGTTCGTTATAGAAAGAAATGGAACTATCAATAATATCGAAGTCAGAAAAAGCCCTGATGAATCTTTGAGCAAAGAAGCTGTCCGTATAATAAAAATGATGCCTAAATGGATACCTTCTAAGCAAATGGGGGCTGAAGTTTCATCATCCTTTATGCTTCCCATAAACTTTAAATTGGAAGATAATGAAAACTAAATTCATCCAAATTCTATACAGCCTAACAGCTTTTTTAGCTGATAGAACCAAAGGTTTTCCCTTATTTTCGAAATGGAAAATTGCTTTAGGGAGTTTGCTGATTGGATTGACGGTGGTTTCTTGTAAACAAAAAGCTATTCTTACGTTAACTTCGCAACAAATTAAATCTAATAAAGACTCTTCTTTATACATGCTCAATGAAAAAAGGTCAAAAGCAGAAACTGGTCATATTGAAAATATAATAACATGTTATGTAGCAAATATGCCCCAATTTCCGGGTGGAGAAGAAGCCATGATGATGTTTATTAAAGAAAACATAAAATATCCAGAAGAAGCCATCCAAAATAAAATAGAAGGGCGTGTTTATGTTCAATTTGCTATAGATACAAATGGAACTATCAGCAATATAGAAGTCAGAAAAAGCCCCAATGAGTCTTTGAGCAAAGAAGCCATTCGCATAATAGAACTGATGCCTAAATGGATACCTACCAATCATGTCTATTTATATGGTATTCCTATTGTTTTTAAATTAAAAGATCAATGAGAACTAAACTTATACAAATCCTATACAGCCTAACAGCTTTTCTAGCTGATAAAACTAAAGGTTTTCCCATATTTTCGAACTGGAAAATTGCTTTATGAAGTTTGTTGATTGGGCTTTCGTTGGTAAGTTGCAAACAAAAGCCTGCTGTAGTTGATGTTCCAAAAAATGAACCTAAAAAAGATACGATTGAAGAACCTACCTGTTACAAGCTAGCGATTCCTGCCGATACTCCTAATATTGAAATAAAAACAAAATCGATAACCGCCCCTGAAATCATCAATATTACAACATCTTGCTATGATGTGGCAGTTCCTGTTGAGCCACTACCGCCCATTATCAGCGAACCTTCATGCTATGTGCCTATTGCTCCTGAATACATTGAAGAACAAGATTCTAATTTTATTTATACCATAGCAGAACAAATGCCTCAATTTCCGGGTGGAGAAAAAGAAATGACGAAATTTCTGACAGAGCATTTACATTATCCTAAAGAATTAAGAGATATAGATATAACAGGTAATGTATATTTAAAGTTTGTTGTTACAAAAAAGGGAGATATTGAACAAATTCAGGTATTGAGAAGCACTCATCAACAGTTGAGTAATGAAGCCATACGGGTTGTAAAACTTATGCCTAAATGGATATCAGCAAAGCAAAATGGAAAAAATGTTGCCTGTTATTTTACTATTCCCATAAAATTTGAACTTCAATAACGGTTTTGTTTAATAGACGGACATGAAAACTAAACTTATCAAAATCCTTTACCGCTTAACGGCTTTTTTAGCCGATAAAACCCAAGGCTTTTCATTGTTTTCGAAATGGAAAATTGCTTTAGGAAGCTTGTTGATTGGAGTTTCGGTAACCGTAAATTCGTGTGTAACTTGTTATGATGCATCAAATGATTCTCCTGAAGAAAATCCAAGAGATTCAACTGAACAGATTACCTGTTATGATCCTATGATCTCCATAGATACAGTTCGCAAAATTGATACCTTATAACTTTACAAACTTTAAACTTGCATCTTGTGTCTTGTTTACTTATTAACTAAATAAAAATGAAACTTCCCCTTTCTCATATAGCTTTCGAACTAACTGATGTATGTAATCTAAACTGCCGGTATTGCTACAATATTTGGAAAATGCCCGATGCAGTCCGCACGCCTTTTAATTCGTATGACAAAGCGATGAAAGCATTAAAAGAAATTTTCCGTCAAGCCGATATCTCCAATATAGCTTTTACAGGCGGAGAACCTTTTTTGGCAGAGCGTATGTTGGAATTGGCTTTATTCTGTCGTATGGAAGGAAAATCAGTAACTATGATATCCAACGGACTGAAAGGAACCAAATCGGATTACAAAGCTTTGATGAAAATGGGAATCAGCTTGTTCGAACTGCCTTTACATTCGGTACAACCGGAAATTCATGATACGATGACCCGTATAAAAGGAAGCTGGCAAAAATCTTTGAATTCTATCAATACGATTATGGATTTGGGTGGCTACTTGGTTTCGGTTATTGTTCTAACTAAATACAATGTAGATGTCTTGGCTGAAACCTTAGATTTTCATCATAGTTTAGGTATACACCGCATCATGATGAACCGCTATAACATCGGCGGATGTGGAATCGAAAATCCTAATGAAGTTTCAGCTACAGCCGAACAGCTTCATGTCGCGTTCAGGGTTGCAAACAAAAAATCGGAAGAATTGGGTTTGGTTATCAGCTCTAACGTTTGCTCGCCTACCTGTTTGCTCAATCCTGCGGATTACCCCCGAATAGCTTTCGGAAATTGCTCGTTTGATGTGCTTCGCAAGCCTATAACTTTAGATATCAATGGCAATATCCGTTTATGTAATCACTCTCCCATTGTAGCCGGAAATATTTTTGAGAAAGATATTGCAGATATATTGTATTCGGATTATGCCGAATCGTGGAACCAAATCATTCCCGATTATTGTAATACTTGCGAATGGTGGAATAAATGCAAAGGCGGCTGTCGAGCAGCGTCGGAACAAATGGGCTGGGGTTTGGAAAAAGCAGATCCGGTACTATTTATAGATAAACTCAATATATAATGCTACCCCTTATTCCATCTCTTTTACAACTACTTTGCATTAGGTAAAAGGATGGTTTTCATTCAAAGGGATAGAGTAAAATTATCTGATAAAAATGACAGCTTATCGTTATTATTTATTGGCTTTTACTAAATCAACCACATCTTCTGCTCCCTGTTTCTTTAGCAAAACGGCTATTAATTGCTCTATTCTGAAAATCGAATTATTATTGATTTCTTTAACCTTAAGTA
>JAVBQU010000109.1:0-3317 GCA_031548675.1 Bacteroidales bacterium | reverse complement strand
GCCTTATTTATTCTTGCAGCAAGAATGATGCCACAAAAACTATTGCAACGGTAAATACGCCCGGTTGCAAACTCAAAAACGAAGCCACTGCCAGAGTGGTTACTGCAAAATCGCCTAAAGACACTAAAAGTACAGAAATTGTTACCGGCTATGCATTAGTTTATCAGATAGGACACAAAGCTTCTGATTGTGGTAATGCCTGCCAAAGTCAAGATGGTGCAAACTTCCATACAAATTGTCAAGGTTATGGTAATTACTGTGAATCAACCGTAATTGTAACCCCCACGCCACAAACCACCTATACTCGCAAAAGCACTCTGTTTTCGCTTATGGAATTATATGAAAACAGCATGACCACAGATTCTACTTTCAATTTTCCTGCCCGTTCTTTCTTAATAATTGATTCGGAAAATACAGCCGGAGAAGAAACTTGGCTCAACATCCCTGCCCAAATTTTGAAAAGAAGCACGGAAACCAATACATTTATATTCAATAATGCAAACTACACCAGTACTCCTGAATACGCCAATGAATAAAAAATTGCTTTAAGCTTATTTATCCCGAATGAAAATTACATATCAATCTTCATTCGGGATAATTATTTTTAATCATGCAATGTTTTACATCCAATGTAAAATACACTATTTAAAGGATGCAGACCTCACAAGTTTCAAAATCCGAAAGCCTTTAAATAATATTTACTTTAATTATTCTTTAAAAATCCGCTATTTTAATCGTAATTTTGCACAATATATGTTTACCTTTTAGAAAGTTTATCTCATCCTTATATTATAAGCCATGCTTAACAGCACCCTATTCCTAAAAATGAAACCCTATTCAAATAAGAAAAAGATAGGTAGAATTATAGAAATTGCAGTACATCTGCTTTTTTGGGCATATATAGCATATTTTTTTATACAAAATTCTTACCTACGTCCAAGAGCAAGCATTACTAAAGAATTACTATCCGTTTCCTTAATTGCTAGCGCCTGTTACTTAAATTATTTTGTTATTTATCCCTACTTCTTCAAAAAGAGAAAAATTATCTATTTTCTCGTATCATTTTTATCTGTATTTATTATTTCCCAGCTTGAAGTATACATTGTAACGCCCAATATTAAAAACTGTTTTAAAACAGTTCCTCCTCAAATGCTGCAAGGCGTTATTTACGGAATTAAAAGATCTGTTTTTGTCCGCGACCTTGCCTTCCTGAGTTTTTTCGTTATTTTAAAATTGTATACAGATGCCCGCCAAGCTTTTCTAATAGAAAAGGAAAAAGCCTTATTAGAAAGGGAAAAACAACAAGCCGAAATTAATTTACTAAAAAATCAGGTTGCTCCTCATTTTTTATTTAACAATCTCAATAAACTACATAACGATATTGAACCTCTTTCAAAAGGAATATCCGATAAAATTGTTACGCTTTCGCAACTGTTACGGCATATTATCAACCATTCATCGCAAAATTTTATTCCATTAAGCAAAGAAATTGAATTTATTGATAACCTGATATTATTGGAAAACGACCACCGTTATACAAATTTAGATGTAAAATTTTCGTATATGGATATCGGAGCAAACGATATTATGGTTCCTCCCCTGCTGTTCGAATCTTTTGTGAGCAATGCTTTTAAATATGTAAAAAGACAAGACGGTTATATCCATATTAATTTAGAGGTTGTCGACTCAGGCAAAATAAAAGTTTTACATTTTTCGTGCCAAAACAACATTATTGAAAATGAAAGTGCCTCTACATCTACTAAAAAAGGGATTCTCAACACTCAGAAAGGTTTAGACTTAATTTATCGTGATACCTACGAATTAACAGCCGAAAAAATAGATGGAAACACTTTTCGAGTTGATTTGAGGCTCACAAATTTATCACCAAAACTATAAAATTACTTATATATGAATTGCTTAATTCTTGAAGACGATTTGCAAACTTTAGAAAAAGTGGTGGGTTATGTTAAGTCTAGTCCCGAACTTACATTGGCAGGAGCGTGCAGCTCGGTTACCGAATCTATAGATATATTCAATAAAAAGTCTATCGATTTGCTGCTTTTGGATGTTGAACTGGGTGGAGATAACAATGGCTTGGATTTTTACAAAGTATTGAAACAAAAACCTCTGGTTATTGTAATGACATCGCACTCGCAATATGCAGCGGCTTCTTATGCAGAGCAATTAGCCGGCTTTTTACCTAAACCTTTCGGCTTCCCTCAATTCCGAAAAGTTCTGGAACATGTATTATCTCTCGATAAAATGCAAAAGCTGGCTGCAAGCGTTGATAAGATTGATACCGGAACGGGAAATTTTATCCCCATTAAAACTAAGAGCAGACAGCTCGCCAAAATCTTTTTCCGCGATATTACGTATTTTGAACAAACAAAACAGATTTTGAATGTTCATACCATCCATAATGAGCATCACGTATTAAAGCGTACTACCATGAACGAAATTGAGGCAAGCCTGCCCTTGCAGCTATTTCAAAGAATCAACAAAAGCGTAATTGTAAATAAAACTTTTGTTGATCAGGTAATCATGGACACTGTGGTAATCGGAGATGCTTCTTTTCCTATTTCGCCCAAGTATAAATTAAGCATCAGTGTAAAATAAATTTGCATTTTTTACTTTAAGCTTCCCTGTAGTTGACAGGAAACTCCAACCGGCAAAAAATTCTTTTAATAGAGTTTTGAAAATATTTTCTGCCATGTAGATTTACAGGTTTTTGTATGTTTTTTTATAATTTCCATTTTTCTACTAATATCAACTAACCTCTTCGAAAAATACTAAAAGCAAAACTCAGGAAATCTTTGCGAGAATGGGAACGACGAAGCAATCGTAATGAAGATTAAGACCTAAAATAGCATAAGACCTCAATATGGGTCAAATAGGCAAGTATTACAACATTCTTTATAGTATATAATTAAAAATGGAAAGAAATTAATCTGTTCAAAATTTTCTTATATCAAACTCTGATTACCATCGGGCATCTCCAATAAAATTTATCAGCTGTGTGATGAATTATGCTTTTTCCATTACAGCTAAATTTCATTTTTACATCATTTTCCTCAATAGACCTCTTCGGAAAATAGTGAAAGCAAAAGTCAGAGCGTCTTTGCGAGGAGGAACGACGAAGCAATCTATTTGTTTGCATAAGATTGCTTCACTAGCGTTCGCAATTGTAGAAGTTAATTAATTCGTTACATAAAACGTTATATAATAAAGACGTATTTATGGATGAATATATGACTAATAAAAGATTAATATCCCAAACGCTAGCCAAACGTATGCTATCGTGTATAGAAGAATATGAA
>JAVBQU010000005.1:0-8060 GCA_031548675.1 Bacteroidales bacterium | reverse complement strand
ACCTTCACCAATGGAGGAAATTCGGGAGGAACAGATATTATAGCCTTAATCGTTACAAAATTCTATAACATCAGTCCTGGACGTGTTATTTTGTATCTTGATGTTTTAATTGTAGGTTCGTCATTCTTCATGTTTCCACATTATACCATCCAAGAACGTATAGAAATTGTGGTTTATGGATATGTCATTATGGGTGTATTTTCCTATACCTTAGATACCGTAATAGAAGGAAATAAACAGTCATATCAGATTATGGTTTTTTCAAAACATAACCAAGCTATTGCCGACCGTATTGGAGGAGAGGTGCATAGAGGAGTTACCTTATTGAAAGGGACAGGGTGGTACTCAGGGCAAGAACAAGATGTACTCATTGTAATTGCACGTAAACAGGAGAAACATGATATAATGCGGGTAATAAATGAAACAGATAAAGAAGCATTTATTTCAATAGCTAAAGTTGCCGGTGTATTCGGTAAAAATTTTGATAGTATCAAACTCTAAAAATCATTCAGATTGTGAGAATTGATATCATAACTTTATTTCCCGAATTATTTGAAGGTATTATTAATACTTCAATCTTGAAACGTTCTCAGGATAAAGGTATTGTTGAATTCGGATTACATAACTTGCGTGATTATGCCATAAATAAATATGGAAGTGTGGATGATTATCCATATGCCGGAGGTGCAGGAATGGTAATGATGATAGAACCTGTAGATAATTGCTTGCAAGACTTAAAAAAAAAGCATGCTTACGATGAAATTATTTATACCAGTCCCGATGGAGAATTGCTGAATCAACCCTTAGCAAATCATTTATCATTATGTAATAATATTGTAATTTTATGCGGGCATTACAAAGGAGTAGACGAACGCATACGAGAACATTTGGTTACAAAAGAAATATCAATAGGAAATTATGTTCTTTCCGGTGGAGAATTGGCAGCAGCCGTTATCAGTGATGCAGTGGTTAGGCTAATTCCCGGAGTATTAAATGATGAAACTTCGGCTTTATCCGATTCATTTCAAAACGATCTAATTTCGCCCCCTGTTTACACTCGTCCTGCTGACTATAAGGGTTGGAAAGTCCCAGATATACTACTTTCCGGTAATGATAAATTAATTGAAAACTGGAAATACGAGCAAGCGGTAGAACGTACCAAACAGCGGCGTCCTGAACTTTTAGAAAAAGAAATTCATTTAAAAAAATAAATAATAAGCTTTAATGAAAAATATACTACTAACCGGATGTGCCGGACAAATAGGTTCGGAATTGACTTTAGCTTTACGTCAGATTTTTGGAAACGACCACGTAATAGCATCCGATATAAACCCCAACCCATCAGAAAAGTTAAAAACATCAGGTCCATATGAAATTGTTGATGTTTTAGATAAAGAAAAATTAGCCCAAACTGTCAAAAAACACAATATTGATGCTATTGTACATTTAGCAGCCATACTATCAGCTGTAGGCGAAAAAAATCCACAATTTGCGTGGCATTTAAATATGGCAGGAACTTTAAACGTATTTGAACTTGGACGAGAATTAGGCTTAAAGCGTATTTTAGTTCCCAGCTCTATTGCAGCATTTGGTCCTAGTACACCAGCCGATAATACACCTCAGGAAACCATTTTGCAACCTACAACCATGTATGGAATTACGAAAGTAGCCGGTGAGCTTTTGGGAGAATATTATGTGAAAAAATATAATATGGATATTCGCGGCTTACGTTATCCGGGTATCATCAGTAGCGAAACTTTACCCGGTGGGGGCACTACCGATTATGCGGTGGCTATTTATTATGACGCAGTGAAATATGGTAAATACGAATGCTTTTTAAAAGAAGATACGATGCTGCCGATGATGTACATGCCCGATTGTTTAAAAGCAACTACCGATTTATTTTTGGCAGACTTTTCCAAACTAAAACATCATACAGATTTTAATGTTGCAGCATTCAGTGTAACACCTTCCGATATTAATAATTCCATTAAAAAATATATGCCGGATTTTCAAATTTCGTATAATCCCGATTTTCGCCAGGCAATAGCCGATTCATGGCCTAATTCGATTGATGATTCGTGTGCCCGCCAAGAATGGAACTGGAAGCCGAGTTATGATTTAGATACCATGACGAAAGATATGCTTAAAGTTATTGGAGAAAAACATAAACAAGGGCTTGTTTAATAATATTTTGGATAGATAAAAGCTATTTTATAAAAGGCAATAAATCAATTATTAGGATGATTGCCTTTTATTATTTGAAGCAATGCAATAATACAAAAAATATGCCGTTATCAATGAATTAGAATTGAATTAATTCATTCAGCATTAAAACTTTTTTTGATTTAAAATTGTCTTATTACAAGCATATTCCCCAAATAAAAGACTATACTTATGCTAAAAAAAATGTTCAATACTGTGCTTTCCTATCATTTTAAATGCCTTTGTATTCTGCTTTTTTGTATGCCTGTAGTTTATGCACAGCAATCAGAGATGGTTTCTTTGCAATGGAAACCGCTTCGTACAATAAAAGGTGATAGTACAATTGCAGTATTTTCATTTGAGAATTCTAACCCAAGTCAAAAAATCAGCTACCTTCCCGTTTGGAAGAAAGAATATAGTACGCCCTTTGATAAAACAGTAGAATTTACTTTAACTAAGGCAGAATATGTGCCTGTAAATGAAAAAGAAAATTATTTTTTATTCCCTTATGTATCATTCATTCAGAATGCAGATGTTTTTACACAAACCGAAGTACATCGCATGAAAGGAGATATAGTAAATGTAACTGTTTTTCCCTTTAGATACAATATTCAAAATCATACGATTGAAAAATTATTAAGTTTTACATTAACATCTGTTGAGTCTGAGAAAACAATAAAGAAATCGACAACAGCATCCACAACCGTATCATACCCTGATAGTTCAGTATTATCTAACGGAAAATGGTGTAAATTGAGTGTACAGCAAAGAGGGATTTATCAAATTACCTATCAGGATATGTCAAAAATGGGATTTGATATGGCAAATGTAAAAACGTCAGATATTGCTGTTTTTGGCAATGGCAATGGCTGGTTGCCCGATCAAAATTCCGATGTTAAATATACAGATTTACAGGAAAATGCCATTATGGTAGTAGATGGAAATAAAGATGGCATTTTTGGTTCAGGAGACTATATCCTATTTTATTCCCCCGATGTTGTAGTTTGGTCTTATAATTCTACATCAAAATTGTTTGAACATCAACAAAATATATATGATGACTTTAATTATTATTTTATAACTACCCAAGCCGGAATAGGAAATAAAAAAAGAATTCAAACAGGAGCGGAAGTAACAACAGCAGCCAATAAGCAGATAACAACCTTTAATGATTATAAAGTACATGAACAAGAATTGGAGAATGTAGTAAAAACAGGAAGAATTTGGTTTGGCGAAAACTTTAAAACATCTTCTCCCAAAAAAGTAACATCGTTTTTATTCCCTAATATAGTACCAGATTCTGCCAATGTTAAGGTTAAAATTGCTGTAGCGTCTGTATCTCCCGGAGGAGCATCATCCTTTTCCGTATTGGTAAATTCAACACAAAAAGAATATACACTAGGGAAAACATCATCATCCTCAGCAGAAGGCGATCAAGCTACTGACGCTATTGATGTTTTTAGTATTCCGACACCCTCAAATGGAATGATAGATGTAAATATGACCTATTCTCCTTTTGATTTTAGTTCAAAAGGCTATGTCGATTATATAACTGTCAATGCCTTAAGGAACCTTAAGATGAATGGGAATCAGATGAATTTCAGAAGTACAGAATCCGTAGGAGCAGGCAATATTTCCGAATTTACAATTACCGGTGTGAGTCCGGCTTGCAAGGTATGGGATGTTACCGATATTTTTAATGTACAAGAGATACCGGCTCTATTCAATAATAATACACTGGTATTTAAAGCAAAAACCGATTCATTGAGAGAATATATCATATTTTCATCCTCCCAATGGTTTAGTCCTTCACAAACGGTAGCTGTTGAAAATCAAAACTTGCATCAATTGCGTAATATTGATTATGTTATTTATTCACATTCTAGCTTTAAAACCCAAGCAGAACAATTGGCAAAACTGCATCACGATATACAAGGTTTAAATGTAGCTGTTGTATATCCATCGCAGGTTTATAATGAATTTTCCGGAGGGAAGCAGGATCCTTTAGCTATTCGGTGGTTGATGAAGATGCTTTACGATCAAACAACAGATACAGCTTTTAGACCCAAATACCTTTTATTATTTGGCGATGCCTCTTATGATTATAAAAAAATACAAGGCAATACTAATTTTATTCCAACCTATGAATCTAATGCACATTCATACGATCCTTCTGTAAGTTATGCAACAGATGATCAGTTTGGCTTTTTAGAAGATGATGCAGATGGAATGACTTCAAGTGATCAAATGCTAATTGGTATTGGCAGATTTCCTGTGGCTACTCCAGCAGAAGCAGAGGCTATGGTAAAAAAAGTTGAAATATATAGTGCTAAAACTAACTTAACAAATTCGGTATCCAATCCCTCTATAATATCTAATCTCGGAAGTTGGAGAAAAAACGTTACTATGGTTGCAGATGATCAAGATGCATATGGAGATGACAATTTTACATTTAACACAGAAGATTTAGCTAATAAAATTCAAGCACTACAGCCGGATATTTATGTTGAGAAACTATACGCAGATGCCTTTGAACAGCAATCTACAGCAGTAGGACAAGCATATCCTGAAGTGAATAGATTGTTGAACAGGCAAATAGAAAAAGGAACATTTTTAGTAAATTACAATGGACATGGAAGCCCTAAAAACTGGATGGATGAACGCGTATTGGGTATTGCAGATATTCAGCAATGGAGAAATACCTATAATATGCCCATATTCATTACAGCAACTTGTTCTTTTTCCAGATATGATGATCCTGAATTAATATCGGCAGGAGAGCAAGTACTGCTTAATGCAAGGGGAGGAGGAATAGCATTATTTTCAACCTCGCGTACTACATATCAGTCTGAAAATATTCAAGTAAATCAGCATATTATTAAAAATATTTTTACGAAAACGTTTGCAGGTTCTACTTTAGGAGAGGCTATGCAGAATACTAAAAATGAGCTTAGTAAAAATAATTCATCTATTAAGAGTTTTATACTTTTAGGAGATCCGGCAATTCCGGTTTTAAGCAACGATTATAATGTAGTCACCACACACATCAACCAACAGCCGGTTTCTGCCGCCAATGATACTATAAAGGCGATGATGAAAGTAAAAATTGATGGTAATATTACCAACAATGAAAATGCTGTTGTTCAAGATTTTTCAGGGATTCTATCTATATCCATATTTGATAAAGCAACTATGACAAATACTTTAGGCAATGATGGAGCACATATTGAAATCCCTTATGTATTACAAAATAGAATTTTATATAAAGGAAATGTAGTTGTTAAAAACGGTCAATTCACGGCAGAATTTGTTGTTCCTAATGATATTGTATATCAATATGGAAAAGGAAAAATTTATTATTATGCGTATGGCGATTCCACTACAGCATCAGGGTGTTATGAGAATTTAGTTGTAGGTAGTTTTGATAGTACTGCAACCATAGACTTGACATCGCCATCTGTAAAATTATATATGAATACAACTGATTTTAAAAACGGAGGAATTACTGATAATAATCCGATTTTATTAGCTTTTGTAGCAGATACCAATGGCATCAATGCATCAGGTAGTTTGGGACATGATTTAACAGCAGTACTTGATGGGCAATATAACGTCCCCTATATATTAAATGATTACTATTTAGCAGATTTAGGCACTTATACTTCAGGTACAATTCGATATCCAATGAGAAATCTTTCGCCCGGTATTCATACAATAGAAGTGAAGGTGTGGGATGTCTTTGCGAATTCTGCAAAAAGCAGTATTACATTTGAAGTCAAAGATCAATCGGAAAATGTAGTACAAAATTTATACAATTATCCTAATCCGTTTACAGATAAAACTTATTTTGTTTTTGAAGAAAATCAACCTGATAAAATAGATGATATTCAAATTCAAATTTATTCGGTTTTTGGGCAGGAAGTAAGAAATTTACATTATCCGGCAGGAGAAATTATAGGCTATCAAACACCTCCTTTAGAATGGGATGGGACCAATGCCAATGGCGTTCGTATTGCAGGAGGAGTTTACGTATATGTTGCTACAATTAAATTTGCAGATGGAAGCACTGTACGAAAATCAAGTAAATTAATCCTACAAAACTTTAAATAGACCTTACTTTTTACATTCAAAATTTGTCTATACAATATAGTTATTTTAACAATTGACAATAAAAATGTAATTTTGTAGTTTATAATCATTAATTGTCTCATAGGAACTACTTTTTAATTAAGTAAAAAATAAACAAGAAATAAACATAATGCAAGAACACAAAACAAAAATTGGACTTCTATTTGTTGCTTTATTAATCTTATCATCACAAAGTTTTGCACAAAAACATATTCGTTCAAAAGATGATTTAACAGGGAAAAATGCCAATGTAATTCCAACAGCAGTTCCTTTTTTATTGATAGCGCCCGATCCTAGAGGAGGGGCATTAGGTGACGCAGGCGGAGCATCCGAAGCCGATGCTAATTCCGCATTTTACAATCCTGCAAAATTTCCGTTTGCTGAAAAAGATATGGGAGTATCACTTTCTTATAGCCCATGGTTAAGAAATTTAGTGCCGGATATTACCTTAGCTTACTTGGCAGGATATAAAAAATTGGGAGAATATGATGTTATTGCAGCTTCTTTACGGTATTTTTCGTTAGGAGAAATCCCCTTTGTAGATGAACAAAATTATCCAATGGGAGACTACAAACCTAATGAGTTTGCTATAGATGCTACTTACTCAAGAAAACTTACTGATGATTTTTCGATGGCATTGACCGGACGTTTTATCAATTCAGACCTTACACAAGGACAGAATAGCGGTTCTGTAGCCACACATCCGGGTAGGGCAGGAGCTGTAGATTTAGGTTTCTATTATCAAACCGATTTTAATGCTAAAAGAATAGATAATTTATTCGCGGTAGGATTGAATTTCTCTAATATGGGTTCCCGTATTGCCTATACAGATAGTTATGACGGAGAATTTTTACCGGCAAACATGCGTTTAGCTTTTAACTATAGTCTTGATATAGATAAATACAACAGAATATCTTTTATGTTAGATATCAATAAGCTTATGGTTCCGACTCCTCCAGTATATGCCTATACAACAGATTCTTTAGGACAAAAACATCCTGAATTTGATGCTAATGGTGATCCTGTAATTGCAGCAGGAGAACCCACACCCAATAATGTTGTAAAAGGTATTTTTCAATCATTTAGCGATGCTCCGGGCGGATTTAAAGAAGAATTGCATGAACTATCTTATTCTGCCGGTGTAGAATATTGGTATGCTAAACAATTTGCAGTAAGAGCCGGATATTTTTACGAACATCCGACCAAAGGAGGACGTAAATACTTTACTTTAGGGTTAGGATTAAGATACAATGTTTTTGGTTTGGATTTGTCGTATTTGATACCTGTAGCATCGCATAGCCCATTACAAAATACATTGCGTTTTGCTTTGCTGTTTAGTCTAGATAAACAACAAAAAACAAAAACAATATCACGATAATATTTTTCTATCCATAAATATGCAGATTCCCTGTTTTCTTTCAAAACAGGGAATTTTTGTTTATGGAGATGTTAAAATTTATGGAATACAGCTTTTATAGAAATATACTGCTCCTTTGATAATAGATTATGGAGATTTTTTTATTTCTACTTAATTAAATAACAAAGTGTAATAACTCAATTTTTACACCAAATAGAGATGAGAAAAATTTTCAAACCTAAATTTTTCTTTTTACCTTTGCAAATCATTTAAAAAAATAATAAAGTTATTATGGCAATTATTGGAAAGCTAAGAAAAAGATCAGGCTTATTAATAGTGATAATAGGTGTCGCTATTTTAGGTTTTATTT
>JAVBQU010000074.1:0-4678 GCA_031548675.1 Bacteroidales bacterium | reverse complement strand
AATATTTCCCCTGAAGCTATTGAAAAAGCCATTACGCCTAAAACCAAAGCTGTTGTTCCGGTTCATTTGTTCGGACAATGTGCCAATATGGAAGCGATTATGCAGATAGCAAAAAAGCATAACTTATGGGTTATTGAAGATGCTTGTCAAGCTATCGGTGCCGATTATATTTTTGCTGATGGCAGCAAGAAAAAAGCAGGAACGATGGGAGAGGTAGGCTGTACTTCATTTTTTCCATCTAAAAACTTAGGATGCTATGGCGATGGCGGGGCAATTTTTACTAATAATGATGAATTAGCAGCTACTTTACGTGCTACTGTAAACCACGGAATGGTAGTGCGTTATTACCATGACTTTGTAGGCGTTAATTCTCGTTTGGATAGCATTCAGGCAGCCGTTTTAGATGCCAAATTACCACGTTTAGATGCATATAGTGCAGCCCGCCGAAAAGCTGCCGATTACTATGATAATGCATTTGCCAATAATCCGAAGTTGATTACACCCAAACGTTTTCAAAACTCTACCCATGTTTTTCATCAATATACTTTGATGACACAAAATATTGATAGAAACGAACTACAGGCTTATTTGACATCTAAAGATATTCCGGCTATGATTTATTATCCGGTTCCGCTTCATATTCAAAAAGCATATTTAGACCCCCGTTATAAACAAGGAGATTTTCCGGTTTCGGAAAAATTAGCTGCCGGCGTAATATCTTTACCCATGCACACCGAATTGGATGAAGAACAGTTGGCTTACATTACTTCGCATGTTTTGGCGTTTTGTAAGTAAAATATCTAATGCTATTTTCTTTTCAGTTCTCATAAAGCCAAGCAGAATTAATCAGCCTTGTGTAGCTTTTTAACCATGGTATAGCAAATAATATAAAGTGCGTAAAAAGAAAATTTGTATTTTTGCATTACTGATTTGAAATATATTATGGACATTCAATCAATCAAATTGCGTTTTGGTATAGTAGGTAACTCTCCTTTGCTGGATAGAGCTATTACCATTGCCGCTCAGGTAGCAGCAACGGATTTGAGTGTTCTCGTAACAGGCGAAAGCGGGGTAGGAAAAGAATTTTTTCCGAAAATCATCCATCAGATGAGTGCCCGTAAGCATGGTACTTATATTGCCGTAAACTGCGGAGCGATACCTGAAGGTACTATTGATTCTGAACTTTTTGGACACGAAAAAGGTTCGTTTACCGGAGCTTCCGAAGCCAGAAAAGGATATTTCGAAGTAGCGAACGGCGGTACTATTTTTTTAGATGAGGTAGCCGAGCTTCCTTTAGCAACCCAAGTCCGTTTATTAAGAGTGTTGGAATCCGGTGAATTTATGAAAGTAGGTTCATCTAAAACGCTTAAAACCAATGTGCGGATTGTTGCAGCTACCAATGTAAATGTACCCGATGCGATAGCCAAAGGCAAGTTCCGTGAAGATTTATTTTACCGTTTAAATTCCGTACCCTTATATATTCCGGCTTTGCGGGAACGCAAGGAAGATATAGAAATATTATTCCGCCGATTTGCCGCTGATTTTGCTGATAAATACAGAGTTCCGGTAATCCGCTTAACAGATGATGCCAAAGAATTGTTGAAAAACTATGAGTGGTCGGGAAATATAAGGCAATTGCGGAATATTACTGAACAGATTTCTATTATTGAAGAAAAACGTGAAATAACGGCTGCTATTTTAGAGCATTATCTGCCGAAACCCTATCATAGCAATTTACCTATTCTTGCAGGAGATACAAAAGATACTCATCTTTCGGAAAGAGATATTTTGTATAAAATCTTGTTTGACATGAAGCAGGACATCAATGACCTAAAATCTTTGGTAAGAGATATTTTGCAGGAAGACGGAGATATACGTCATATAGACCCCAGCAAAATGGCTGTTTTGGGCAAAGCATATAGAAATTTCGAACCATCGGTAACCTACGATTCCGAAGATATGTCATCTATTATTGATGAACCTGAAGTTATAGAAAATAGTTTTTCTTTAGAAAAAAACGAAAAAGAAATTATTAAGAAAGCTTTGGAAAAGCATAATGGCAAACGCAAGTATGCTGCTGAGGAATTGGGTATTTCTGAACGGACTTTATATCGTAAGTTGAAAGAATATGATTTAGAAGACTAAATAATCAATTGATCACTAATTAAAAAGCAACAAACCATGAAAAAACATTTAATCTTTACCCTATTGGGCTTATGCATTTTCTCATTTTTACACGCACAAAATCCTATTCCTAATCCCGGATTTGAAAATTGGTCTGGTAGTGGGCTTAATAGTCTTCCTACAGGTTGGAATAGACTTTCATTATTAATTATTAATTCTAAAGTAGAAAAAACAACCGATAAGCAAGAAGGTGCTGCTGCTGTAAAAATTACCACAGATACGGCTGATTTATCGCTATTGGGAATGGGAAAAATTCCTTTGCCCGGTTTCTTATCCATAGGAAAAGTTGATATGGCAAAACTATTAGAATTAGCAAACGGTTCAGGAGAACTAGGTCTTTCTGATTTCAGCAGTATTCTTACCGGAGGTGTCCGCGTAACCAAAATGCTTAAAAATGTAAAAGGATATTATAAGTATGCCCCTAAAGGAACTGACAGCATGGCTGCTATAGTTTATTTAACTAAATATAATACAGATGCTAAAATGTCTGTGCCTATTGCTATGGGATCTTTTTCTACCGGAAATACACCTAATTATACGCAATTTGTGGCAGATGTAGAGTATTTGAATGGCTACGAAGGTGAAACACCTGATACGATGAATGTTATTTTCTTGTCTAGTGCAGGTATGGGCGTGGGTGGTTCTGCATTATATATCGATAATTTATCTGTAGAATATACCGACGGAACATTTTGTAACAGCCTTACAAAACCCGCAGTTGAGTTCACCACTTATCCCAATCCCGCTGCAAATCGTTTTACAGTTACATTGGCAAAAGAAAATACAAAGAATACCATAGAAGTATATAACATAAACGGTGTAAGGGTGTACAGTCAAACAGCCATAGGAAAAAGCACAGAAATTGATTTAAGTACTCAAAAAGCCGGAACTTATATTGTAAAAGTTATTGCCGATGGTGTGGAAACATCTCAAAACGTAGTTTTAACCAAGTAAATCATTTTCTATCATAAGCTATAAAACAGATAGGCTGTAAACACAATACGTTCCTATCTGTTTTATTTTATATAAAAATCAGATGTTGTATAAAAAGTTTGCATTCATATTTTTTGCAGGATTTTCCTTGCTGCTGGGAGGGTGTTATTCATTTACAGGAGCTTCTATATCGCCCGAAGCCAAAACGGTTTCGATAAAGACATTTAAAAACACGGCAAGCACAATTTATCCGGGCTTGTCTTCCAATTTATCCGAAGCTTTGCGAAATAAATTCCAATCGCAAACCACTCTGCACCTGATAGAAGATAATGGAGACTTAAAATTTACAGGCAGCATTACCGGTTATACGGTTCAGCCTACGGCTATCGAAAGCAACGATAAAGCTGCCATGAACCGCCTGAGAATTACAGTTTCGGTAGTTTTTATCAACACCAAAGAAACAAATTTCAGCTATGAACAATCTTTTTCGTCTTATCGCGATTATGAGGCTTCCCGCAACCTTTCAAGTGTAGAAGCTGGTTTAGTAAAAGAAATTACGGATGAATTAGTCGAACAGATTTTTAATAAAGCAGTGGCTAATTGGTAAACAACTCAAACCCAGAAACCCGATGAAAACAAAACAGGAAATTGTAGAAAACTGGCTGCCGCGTTATACAGGTACACATTTAGACGAATTCGGGCAGTATATTATTTTGGTTAATTTCCAGAATTATGTAGAAATGTTTGCCGAAAGATTTGGGGTTGAAATCAAAGGTATACATAGAGCTATGCCTTCTGCCACTGCCGGAAAAATCAGCATTATCAATTTTGGAATGGGCAGTGCCAATGCTGCCACTATCATGGATTTACTTACAGCTCTTCCGCCTAAAGCCGTATTATTTTTGGGTAAAATAGGAGGGTTGAAGCAGAATAATAAATTGGGAGATATGGTTCTGCCTATTGCGGCTATCAGGGGAGAAGGAACATCAAACGATTATTTTCCGCCCGAAGTACCGGCTTTACCGGCTTTTAACATGCAGAAAGCTATTTCTACCAGTATCCGCGACCATGGACAGGATTATTACACGGGAACTATTTATACTACCAACCGCCGTGTGTGGGAACACGACGACCATTTTAAAGAATATCTGAAAAAGATACGCTGCATAGGTATTGATATGGAAACCGCTACTATTTTTTCGGTAGGTTTTGCCAACCGTATTTCAACCGGAGCTTTACATATTATTTCCGACCAGCCCATGATGCCTGAAGGTGTAAAAACTGAAAAATCGGACACAGAAGTTACAGAACGTTTTACCCGCGACCACTTGGATATAGCCATAGAATCTATGGAGCAGTTGATTAATAACAAGCTAACTGTAAAACACTTGATATTCGATTATTAAAGTATTACAGTAAACGAGTGAACAAGGTACAAGTTTCTTTCCTGAAAAATATAAATAACTGCTAAGGCAATGGATTATACATTATGAAGCTATTTTTTTCCTTTTTTCTATTATTAGCAAATATCGTTTGTTCTGCCGGAAATTTCGAACAATAT
>JAVBQU010000207.1:0-19722 GCA_031548675.1 Bacteroidales bacterium | reverse complement strand
GATGTGATTTTACCTAAGGATAACGAACGCGATGTTGAGGATATTAAACAGGATTATCTGCAAGGTTTAAAAATTCATTACATCGAAAAAATGCAGGATGTGTGTAATTTGATTTTTGAATAAATATTTTGATAATATATTTAGAACTAATATGGGACATTCTACGGCAATTACCGATATTCATGAACTTGAAGCTGTTATTCAGGCATGCAAAGTTTGTTATGTAAGCATGGTAGACGAAAATAATATGCCTTACAGCCTGCCTTTTAATTTCGGTTATGAAAATAAAGTGTTTTATTTTCACGGAGCAGGTACAGGGCGTAAAATCTCTATCCTTAAAAACAATCCGAATGTATGTATAACCTTGAGTTTGGGCGAAGAACTTTATGCACAAGATCAAGATGTGGCTTGCAGCTACGGCATGAAGTTTAAAAGCGTATTGGTTTTCGGCAAGGTTGAGTTTGTAGAAGGTTATGATGAAAAAATACATATTCTTAATAAATTAATGAAACAATACACAGGAAAAGAAGATTTTAAATATAATGCTCCTGCTGTAAATAACATTTGCTGTTTTACTGTAGCTGCCGAAAAAATGACAGGAAAGCAACGAAATTAGGAAGGATGCATCTCTACAGGATGCCGTATATTGTTTATATTCCCTTTTTTTAGCAAGTGAAATCCCTAACAGGATTGAAAACAAAGAATCTGTATATAATTTTTACCCTGTTATTTCAAAAAGATAGATCAATTAGATTGTAGCTAATAATATAGAATGCTTAAATTGAAAGTAATAAAAAAACTTCTCTTCTTTTTTTGCTGTTTTGCAGCTTACAACGGTTTTGCCCAGTACTCCCCTATGCCGAATTCTGCTACCCCCAATTATTCTGACTCTACCAAGCATGTTTTCGATTCGGTAAGAACGCCTTCTTCTAATACATTAAATAAAAACAATGTAGTTTATAAGCTCAATAACAATTTTTCTATATTTCATAATCCCAAACGGATAGATACCACATTGTGGGGCGTACATAATACCGATAAAGCGGCAGCATACGGTAGTAATCGTTTTTATGCACGTTTGGGGGCTGTGGGACGCCCGCTTGACCCTTTAGTTTATACAGAGAATTTTAAGGTTGGTTTTCGTTTTCAGCAAGACCCTTACGCTACTTATAGCCTTACGCCCGAAAATATTTCTTTTTATCAACTGCGTACTCCCTACACAGAGATTTCATACACCGAAGGTAGTTTTAGGGAACGTCTGTTCAGCGTGATTCACAGCCAAAATATTTCGCGGACATGGAATGTAGGTATTACTTACAACTTATTACAGACTGACGGAGCTTACCAACGCCAATTCAGCATTGATAATATTATTGGTCTGCATAGTAATTATTTTTCGAAAAACGGACGGTATCAAATGCATTTTGCACTTATCAGCAACAGTATGAAAAGTGAAGAAAACGGCGGCATTGCTAATCCTGATGATTTTTTAGAAGATTTAGAGCCTCAGCGTAATGCAATGAATGTAAGGCTGAATAATGCTCAAAACAATTATGGAAATATGTATGTTTTTATCCGGAATGCATATAATTTCAGCCGAAAGGGACACGAAAACAGTAAATATAATTTTCTGAATACAGGGGCTTTAGCCTATACATTTTGTTATAATTCGTATTGGAAACGCTATACCGATTCTTACTTAAAATCGGGCGACTCTGCTTTTTATGCCCGCTTTTACTTTGACCCAAACGAAACGAACGAGAAATATCAATTTTTAGAGTTTAACAATACCTTGGAGTGGACGAATAAAGTATACCCGGTTCAGCCTGTTATATTATCAGCAGGGGTAACGCATTCCTATATTCATTCGGTATTTACGGCAGATAAATCTTCTCAAAACTTTCAACAGCTTCGCCCGTATGGAAAATTAGCTTTAGATTTCAAGCATTTTACCGCCCAAGCTGCTTATAAAACTGTTTTAGGCGATTATAACAATCAAGATTATGCTATGTCTGGAGAAGCTGCATACAAGTTCCAAATTCCCAACGATTCTACACAGTTTTGTTTTGTAAAGCTCCTTGTAGATAAATTGCAACGTTCGCCTGATTATATATATAATCATTATATAAGTAATCATTATATTTGGAATAATCATTTTATACAAGAGCAAATCTTACGGGCAGGTATCGTATTACAAATGCCTTATCTTAGCTTGGGTGGTAATTATTATCAGATAAAAAACGGGGTTTATTTTAGCCAAGGTTCTCCGCAACAAGACAATGATAATAATGAAATTATGCAAGCTGTGGTTCAGATACCCATGTCGTTAGGAAAATTTCATTGGAACGGAAGTGCTTTTTTTAATTTTACAGAATCGAATACTGTTTTTATAGCTCCCCGTTTTTCTACATTACAAAGTCTGGCTTATGATATTCTTCTTTTTCAGAAAAGCTTATTGGTACAACCTTGCATAGAACTAATTTATAATACAGCTTATAACGGCAATGGATACAACCCTGTACTTATGACTTTTTACAGACAGAATTCGGTAGAAATGGCAGACCAAATGTATTTGGATTTGGCTTTGAACTGCTTGATTAAACGGGCAAGGTTTTTTGTAAAAGGTTCTCACCTCAATGCCCTGTGGGATAAGCCTGATTATATGTATAGCCCTTATTATCCGATGCAGGACTTTGTTTTCTATTTCGGTATCAGCTGGAAATTTTATGATTAATAAAAGGATAGATGAAATTCACCAAGAATTGCATTATTCAAAATCTTCATATAATAAATATTTTTTCCTTATTTCTTTAAACCGGCTGAGTTGAGGTTCCCAGCTTTGGCGGATTTCTTTTTCGCTCAAATTCTGTTTTATTTGTTGTTTAAGCAAAGTATTTCCTGCTAATTTATCAAAGAAAGGGGTAAAAAACTTATCATTATTTGAGTTTTTATACATAAGCTTGAGCCAGTCCAAATTTATTTTCTTTTCCTGAAATGCCCAAACAAAAGCATAATCAGTCAAATCGAAACCTTTACATAGCTTGCCCTTTTGGGGAGGATTATCGCTTACCCCTTTTATGGGCATGGGTGTAAAAGTTAATGGAGCTGTTCCTGTATAAGTTGGTACTCCTATAATCTGAAATGGTTTTTCTGTTCCTCTGCCTAAACTTACCGGAGTTCCTTCGAACAAGCAGATACTGGGGTACAAATAAACCGCATTCATATTGGGTAGATTCGGAGAAGGTTTTACAGGTAATATATAATACTTTTTATGGGTATAACCCTGCACCGGAATAACGCTCAGGTTGCAATGCAAACCTCCTTGAAGCCAATTTTCGCCATTAATCATTTGGGCGTACTCTCCTATCGTCATTCCATGAACAATAGGAACGGCATGCATACCTATAAAAGATTTTAAAGCTGTATCCAGCACAGGACCATCTACATAAAAACCATTAGGATTAGGTCTATCCAAGATAATACATAGTTTATCGTTTTCTGCACATGCTTCCATCATATAGTGCATGGTAGAAATATAGGTATAGAACCGAACGCCCACATCCTGCAAGTCAAACAAAATTACATCTACATCTTGTAAATCTTCTTTGTATGGTTTTTTATGCGAGCCATAAAGGGATACTATAGGCAGATTTGTTTTTGTATCTTTTTCTGAATTAACAATCCCTCCGGCTTCTACTTGTCCGCGAAAACCATGTTCGGGACAAAAAATCTTTTTTACATTGCAATGTAAACTCAATAAGGTATCAACCAAATGCACATTTCCTACCAACGAAGTTTGGTTAGCTACAACCGCTATTCGTTTATTTTGTATAAGCGGAAAGTATTTCGAAAATTGCGATGCTCCGGTTTCTATATCATTGGAGGTAAGAACTAATTTGTCTTGTTTTTGGGCTGATACCTGTGTCTCAAATGAAAAGAAAAATAGAATAACCCATAAAATAAAGAATTTACATTGCATAATTCAGTAAAATTGAAATATATAACACTTATAATCTTATCAATAATTCGAAATTGTATGATATTTCCCCTATTTGCGGAGAACTTCCAATCTTTGGTTTTTTCGTTTCTGTTGAATAATCTTGAAATAAGAAAATTGAAGGTCCTGCTTTGAACCATAACCGCCAAAATTTAATTCCTACCTTTGGATTCATGGTACAATGTAAATAAGGTCCAAAAGGAGACGTTTTTACTTTTGGATACCACCATATTCCTATTGAATTATCGAAAGTAAGTATACTTTTTTTAATCCCATATAGTACATCAAATGCAAACCATGATGCTTCAATAACACCCATGGTCCCTTCCAACCCATAGTAGGTTTCTATACTCTTCCATTCCTTAAAACTAGAATAGCTGATTTTGGGAAGCATAAGGCTTAGTCCTGTTTCAGGACCAATACCAACACCAAAATAAAGTTTTTTAAAAAATATACTTTCAGGTTTGGTATTAGCTAAACTATCTTGTTTTTCTGAAAATCGTTCTTGTGATTGTGTGTTAAAAATACATACATAAAAACATAGGATAATCAAATAGATGTATTTTTGTTTCGTTTTTGGCATCTTGTTTTATTTGAGATTTATATATTCTCACAAAACAAATCAGGCAAAAATAGCCTGAATAGATGATCTCATTTTCTCCCATCTCGCATCTGGTATGCGTGCTCCTATAAATTCAATTACGTTTCCTGATAAAATACTGCCTAATTCTCCGCATTTTTCGAATGATAAATCTTGTGATAATCCGGCTAAAAATCCGGCTGCATAAGCATCTCCTGCTCCGGTAGTATCTACACTTTGAACCGGAATAGTACCTATTTTATAAACTTTGCCTGCATGTTTTACCAAAGAACCTTTTTTGCCTATTTTTACAATGGCTGTGGTACAATATTGACTTAAAATATCCAATGCCAATTCGGGATTGTCTTCTCCGGTAAATGCTTTGGCTTCTTCTTCGTTGGCAAATACAATATCAACATATTTTTGAATGTGGGTTTTCAAAAAATCCAAATTGCTTTCTACTACATTGAAACTAGCTAAATCTAAAGAAACCTGTAATCCGTTTTCTTTTGCCAATACCAATGCATTATGTATTAAATCATGGTTTTGTACTAAATAACCTTCTATATGAAAATAATTATATCCTTTGAATAATTCGGAAGACAAATGTTTTTCTGATAACTCAATAGCAGCTCCTAAATAGGTTGCAAATGTACGTTCTGAATCTTTCGAAATTAAGGTAACCGCAGTTCCGCTGTCATTCTGGCTTTTTATGAGTTTTGATGCAATACCTGCTTTGGCTAAATCATTTTGAAAATTTTCACCATAAGTATCTGAACCTACTACGCCTACAAAAGCGGTTTCAACACCCAATTGGGCTATCCCTGCAATAGTATTGGCTGCTGAGCCTCCTGAATGTATTTCCTTTTCATATGCATCTGTAGCTTTTAATACAGATTGGGCTACATTTTTATCTACTAACTGCATACGTCCTTTGGGCAAATTCAGTTGCTTTAATACTTCATCGGAAGGTATCTTAATTAAAATATCGAGCAAAGCATTGCCCATGCCTAAAATTTTTTTCTTTTTTAATTGATTGCTATCAAACATTTTGTACTAAATTGATATATTTTTCTACATTTTTTTTGCAAAGATACTTTGTTATTTCAGAAAAACCATGTAATTTTGCATCGCATTTCAAAACAGAAAGCAACACTCCTCAGTAGCTCAGTTGGTTAGAGCACATGACTGTTAATCATGGGGTCCTAGGTTCAAGTCCTAGCTGGGGAGCAAGGTAAAAAAGAGCGATTTACATAACAGTAAGTCGCTCTTTTTATTTTACCATTGGATCTTGTAGTATTTACTTAATTATTCCTGACTCAAAACTATAAATTATCTGCTGTTTTATAGTTTCCTTATCATTTCGAATTGCATACCTTTTACGGGTATGTTTTTTGCTTTCAGGAAATCTGTAATTGTGCTAGCTTGAATATCTGTATTCAGAATTTTAATGTTATCATTCTTATTTAATTTGATGATTTCGGAGAACAGCAATGTGGCAACTCCTTTTCTTCTATGCAGTCTGTCTACAGCTATTTGGGTAATATCGCCTGAAACGGGTTCAAAAACACAATATCCTACAAGCTTATTTTCTGCAAATACTCCCAAGCTGATAAAATCGGCTGATGTTCTCCGGATTGATTCTGAACCATTCTGCCATGAGGGATGGAAATCCCAAAACGCCGGAATTGAACTGAATGTTTCAATATCTATTTGTTTTAATGAATAGAGTCCGCCGGATGCTTTGGTTTCATTGCAGATTTCTTTATTTGCCTGTATGAAATAATTAAATTCGCGGGAGACTTCGAAACCAAGTTTTTTGTACACGGAAACTGCTTTTGTGTTATGTTGTAACACTTCCAGCAAGTATTGCCTGATATTTGCTTTTTTTAAATATGGAATGGATTCTTCGAAAATTTTTGTTGCTAAGCCTTTTCCTCTATACTCTTTAAGCGTGCCTGTTCCTGTATCGTATGCAGTTGCTATTTGGTTGAAATTTCCAATTCCATTGCATGTAAAGGCTACTATCCGGTTTTGCTCAAATGCCCCAAATGATAAATCGGGGTTAAAACCACGTCTTTTCAGCATCGTTTGAAGCTGTCCTCTATTCAGCTGTAGTTCATAATCGGCAAAAGCGAGGCTAAATGCTTTGAATATGGTATCAAAGTCTGTTGTGCTAAGTGGTTTTATTTCCATTTGTTCTTTTGTTTTTAGGTGTGTACAAAATGGTTTTCGATGTTCAATGGCTCGGCAGTGTTACTGAGGTTCCTGTACTGACAAAGATAAGGTTTTTTCGGAATAGGTTTATATGTAAATCGTTTTGCCATTTTCTCAAATTGAATTTAGTGAGGGCGAAGTAAAGTTTAGAGAATACCAACTAAACTTTAGAGAAGGCAGAACAGGGTTTAGGGAGTACCAACTAAGCCTTGGAGAGGATAAAGCAGAGTTTGGAGAACACCAAGCTAGCTTTAGAGAGGATAAAAAAAGTTTAGAGAATACCAACCTAACTTTAGAGAGGGTAAAATAAGATTTAGTGAAGACTTACCAGATTTTAGAGAATACAAAAAACCTCTAAATCCCTGAAGGGACTTAGAGGGGAAATAAAGGTTTGGAAGTTATCTATGCTTTTGCTTCGGGTTGCTGTTCTTTGGCTTTTTTAGCGGCGTTGAGTTTTCCGCGTATTTTCCTGTATGAAAATTGTTCTTGCATATTGGTATTGCCTTTGTAGAAATTACGGGCTATTTTGGCAATGCTGATAACTTCGTTATAAATGGCGTTGAATTCGATAATAGCGGTTTCTGTTATGGTTTTCTTGCTGCCTTTTTGGGTTTCTTGTTTTACATCGGCATCGGATAACTTAACTGCATAGGTTTTAATGCGGTCGAGAATTCCGGGGGCTGTGCCTTTGCTTGCTATTTCGGTTTTCATTTTTTGGGTAAGTGAACTTTTGTAGCAATAAAGCAATTGTATGAGAGCCTCTTGGCTTTTATTTTGGGCTTTTTTGTAGTGTACGGCATAGCCCAGTTCTTTGAGTATTTCGTCCCTGCGTTTCTTATCGGCATTGAAATCGGCTTCGATTTGAACTTTTAATTCTGCCAAATCTGCAAGGGCTTGTGTTTGAATTTCGATAACGGCTTGGGTAGCGTGGCGTTGCTGGGCTGCACTATCCATGCCGAGATACTGGTTAAAGGCATTGTCGATACGTGTTTTTAGGCTGCTAAAGAACGGGGCAGCCCATGTACTGCGTTTGCTTGCCAGAAATTCTTGATTTTTCAAGGCGTTTTCGACAATAGCGGCACATGTAGTTAGCATTTCCACATCGCGACCTTGATAATTTCTTGTTTTTGTCATGATAACTAAATTTTTAAAATTAGGAATAAATTTATTGATATTTTACGGTTATCCCTTTTATATAGTTTCATAATCGGTCGTTTTTATGCAAACTTTGTGCCTGTAACGGTTATGGAATAGATTCCTACGTTTCCTGCCTTGTATTTTTCAATTGTATCTTTGTCAAGATGTTCTTCTAGTACATCATCGGGAATTTCAACCGTTTTTGTGCGTTCAACTACAATGTTTGTAAACCGGGCTTTTTCTATTTCGGCTAAATAGTCATTTTGCTGAATGGCACTGGCAATGCAGCCTGCATACATGGCGGCATTGTCGGTAAATTCCTTCGGAAAAAATCCGTTCAATACCACGTCGGAGATGCAGAAATGTCCGCCGGGCTTGAGTACACGGAAAATTTCATGAAAAATTTTATCTTTCTGGGGAAGCAGATTTAATACGCAATTGCTTACCACCTCGTCGGCGGTATTGTCTGGCAGGGGCATGTTTTCAATATCGCCTTCGATAAATTCAATGTTTGTAAATCCTCTTTTTTGCGCATTGGCACGTGCTTTGGCAATCATTTGGGGGGCAAAGTCGATACCGATTACACGACCTGTTACGCCTGTTTCTTCGCGTGCAATAAAACAATCGTTGCCTGCACCGGAACCTAAATCTACTACCGTATCTCCTTTTTGTATTCGTGCATATTGGGTGGGTAAGCCGCAACCTACACCTAAATCGGCATCGGGTTCGTAACCTTTCAACCGACTGTAATCTTCACTCATGATGGTAAAAACTTTTTGCGAAGGTGCGGCAGGATTGCAACAGCATTTGGATGCGGTGGAAAGGTCGGTTTGGGCTAATTCGTTGTAGCGTTGTTTTACCATTTCTTTTTTCGACATTGAAAGCCATTGCCTGATTTCGGTTTCGTCGGGAATTTTACCCTGCGACACAATATTTCCATCTACCACTACGGCAGGTGTTAAGCGTGGGTTGTATTTTAGAATCTCGGTAAGGTCTTCTTCTTTTCGCACAACAGCGGTATTTTGCATTTCTTCTACTACTTTTTTTACTTTTTCATAAACAGTTTTGCATTTGCTGCAACCGGTTCCTAATACTATGATTTTCATATTTTTTAAATTTTAAAAATTAGTCTATTGGGAATTTGAAAAATGGGATTATTGTCTTATTTTCAAATTATCTGATTATTAATATAATTCCTACGATGATAAAAGTGGCTGACACAATGTACCTAAACCATTTTTCAAAGATTTTTATGTTGTTGTAGAATTTTCCGATGTTTGCCACACTGTATGCCAGCAGAAAGGAAATAAGGATGACGGGGAAGCCTGTGGCAACGGCAAATACAGACGGTAACAGCAAGCCTTCGGGGCTGGCAATAGTCATGGGTATTAATACACCGAAAAATAGTATTCCGCCGTAAGGACAAAATGCTAAAGCGAATACGACCCCCATCAGAAAAGCATTCCCATAGTTCCCTCTGGCTTGTTTTGGGCTTATGCGTGATGTAAGATTGCTTAAAAACGGAATATTGATTTTGATAATATCGAGCATCAACAAGCCTATAAGGATAAGGGCAGCACCTATCCATGCGGGGTTGAGTAGTTGAAACCATTGGGCAACATGCAATTTACTTGCTCCAAAATAAATAATGCTTGCAAGCAGAACATACGCAAACATACGACCAAGCGTGTAAAACAGCCCGTTGAGCAGTACTCTTTTTTTGCTGGAAATATCTTTGCTCAGATAGGCTGTAGCGGTAATATTCATTGCCAGAGGGCAAGGGCTGATTGCCAGCATCAAACCTAATATAAAGGCTGAAAGGATTGGTAAATCGGTGCTATCGACTATGTTTTGTAAAAATTCCATTGTTTTGAATTAGGTAATTTTAAAATGAGGTAATTTGAAATTTTATAGTCTAATTTCCAAATTGGTTGATGGTCTCATTAATTAATTGGGTCAATTTTTCGGGATTGTTGACTGCCGTTGCAAAGGCTTGTTCGGTTAAATCTTTTGACTGGCTGCCTTTGGCTATAATCAGGGCGTTCCATGTTATTTCGTATTTTTCTATCAGGGTTTCGTGTCCTTTTTCGCTGGTGTTTATTTCGGTAAACCGAACATTGTTGTTTCCTGAAAAAGTTTTTTCAACGGTTTCTTTGGCTAGATTGCCAACGGCTACACAGGTCTTGCAACGTTGTTTTCCGTGAAAGTAATAAACGTTTACAGTAGTGGTATCAATGGCTTCAGATGGTGTTGTTTCTGTTTTATGAACTTCTGCTTTTTTGTTCCCTGAATTATTGCAGGCGGCTAAAACGATGCAGCCGATAATTAAAATGATTGCTTTCTTCATATTGATTGTTTATTTTATATCGTTGATATACGATGATTAATCAACCATACTATTTAAGGGTTAAAGTTTGCTTATTCCAAATTTGTAGTAATTTTATTTGAAAAGTTGGGCAAAGGCTTGTTTGGCTTGCTCAAAGTTTTTGGGTTCGATGCAATACCTAACTTTCGGCGGTTTAATTTCTCCTTGTATCAATCCTGCATTTTTCAGTTCTTTGAGATGCTGCGAAACAGTGGATTGGGCAATAGGCAGCATTTCTACAATGTCGCCGCAGTAACAACTGTTTTGTTTGGCTAGAAAATTTAAAATAGCTACTCTTGCTGGATGGCTTAAGGCTTTGGCGAATCGTGCCAAAATAATTTCTTGTTCTTCAAAATGTTCTGCTTTACTAAATGCCATTATTTTTATTTCTAAATTCCTCTTATTTTAAATTCATCGCAAAAATACGATGATTATTTTTGACAACCAAGTTTTATCAAGTTTTATTTTGTTTTCAATATCAAGGGTATATGTTTTCGGCAACGATTCATAATAATTAAGCATGTATATTACAAGGCAGAAAAACAAATTTCTCTATTAATAATCAAGCTAATTGTTTCTCTGTCATTTACAATTGGCGAAATAAAATAACGTTTTAAGAAGTCTTTTCTATAATGTTATGAATGGTCTTTACTTTGCATTTTGCATAAATCTAATAATTGACTAATTTTGTATGTTATCCAAGCGAGGAAAACGTTTTAAGTATTTAATTGGTCTAACTATAAGAAAAAACTAACAAAAAATAAAATGAAAAAACTGATTGTTTGCGTATTAGCCTTATTTTTTATGGGCAGTTTATTTGCTCAAAATCCAACCAAATGGAATTTCAAGGTTGTACAAAATGAAAAAGAAGGAACGGCTACGCTTATTTTTGATGCTAAAATAGATAAAGGCTGGCATTTGTACTCTCAGTACACCGACCCTAATGGTGCTTTGCCTATGACTTACGAATTTGAGAAAAGCGGTAATTACGAACGGGTAGGAAAAGTTGTTGAGGCTACCAAATATACAGAGGAAATGGATGATGTTTTTCATGTAAAAATCCGCCATTTCAGCAATAATGCTACGTTTAAGCAAACGATTAAGATTTTATCGAAAGAGGATTTTGTTGTAAAAGGCGTGGTAAGCTACCAAACCTGCGACGAGGGAAGATGTATACCCAGCGATGTTCCTTTTCAATTTAAAGTTAAAGGGTTTAAAGGGGAAATAATACCTTCTCCGGCTGCGGCTATTGATACAGCTAAATCTACTTCGGATTCTGAAAAGCAATCGACCTCTGTAAATGCGGCTCCTCACAAAATAGATACTGCAAAAGTAAAATCGGCAGATAGTAATTCACACACTCAAAAAAAAGAAAGTAAGTCATTATGGATTATCTTTTTCCTTTCTTTGGGAGCCGGTTTACTGGCTTTGGTAACGCCTTGTGTTTTTCCCATGATTCCGATGACTATCAGCTTTTTTATGAAAGGAAATAAAACCCATCGTCAGGGTATGCAGCAAGCTATTTTCTTCGGTTTATCCATTATTTTTATTTTTGGAGGTTTAGGTCTTTTGCTCACACTTCTTTTAGGCAAAGATGCCATGTATGTTATTAGTACGCACTGGATTCCTAATCTTATTTTCTTTGGCATTTTTATGGTTTTTGCCCTTTCATTTTTTGGTCTTTTCGAATTGACTCTGCCTAGTTCATGGATTAATAAATCGGATGAACAAGCCGGAAAGGGCGGGTATTTTGGAACTTTCTTTGTAGCTTTTACTACAGTATTGGTTTCTTTTTCCTGTACTGGTCCTATTCTAGGGGCTGCTCTTATCGGGTTATCTTCAGGTTCGGGCAGCAGTATGGTTTTCTTAATTTCCATGATTGGTTTTTCTCTTGGCTTTGCTTTGCCATTTACCTTGTTTGCCATGTTCCCCTCGGTAATGCAAAAAATGAAATCGGGAAGCTGGCTTAATACTATTAAAATTGTATTCGGCTTTTTAGAAATTGCCTTAGGCTTAAAGTTCTTAAGCATGGCAGATTTAGGTGCCGGATGGGGCATTTTAGACAGAGAAACTTTTCTTTGCTTATGGATAGTGGTATTTACCATGCTGGGATTCTATCTGCTAGGTAAATTAAAATTTAAAGGGGATGCAGATTTAAATAAAATTCCGGTAGGGCGGTTGATGCTGGCTATTGTAACATTTTCGTTTGTAGTATATATGATACCCGGATTATGGGGTGCTCCGCTCAAAGCATTATCAGGCTATGTACCGCCTATTACTACACAAGATTTTGATTTGAACCGGATTATTTATGAAAACAGAGGCGGAGGCGGTGTTGCTGCTGAAAAAGACGGATTGCCTGCCGACAGAAAATATACAGACAAATTGCATTTACCTACAGGTTTTGAAGGCTTTTTTGATTTGAATGAAGCTAAAGCTTATGCTAAAAAGGTAAATAAACCCATTTTTGTCGATTTTACCGGCAAAACTTGTGCCAATTGCCGTGAAATGGAAAATAATGTATGGAATGCTCCGCATATTAAAAAGCTGCTTAATGAGAAATTTGTTATGGTAGCTCTTTACGCGGATGTAAATTACATTACGTTACCTGAAAAGGAATGGAAAACTTCTAAAGATGGTGTTATTCTAAAAACGTTGGGACAGATAAACCGTCAATACCAAATAGACCGTTTCAATTTTACAGCCCAGCCTTATTATGTGATTATGGATGCTAATGAAAATGTCTTGACAAAAGAAAATAAAGCCTACGATAAGAACGTAAGCCACTTTGAACAATTTCTTTTAGAGGGCTTGGAAAATTTTGCCAAGGGCAAAAAGTAATTCTATATAAAATAAAATTCATTCTACCCTAACAGGGGTTACCCTGTTAGGGTTTTTATTTATCTTCAAAATACCTAATAGTGAATTTGAAAAGCTTATTTATAGTTCTATCTTGCGTATTTTGTCACGTTTGGGGAATATCTCAAACTTCTACCATCCGTTTGATGCATTATAATCTTACGCAATATGCGGTAATGTATGGGGGATGTAATGAATCTAATAACAATCTGGATAAAAAAGACAGCAATTTCCGTATCATTTTCGACTATGCCAAGCCAGATATTTTAACTGTAAACGAAATAGGAAACCAGCCCTCATTCATAACCCGTTTTATGAACAACAACTTAAATATAAACGGGGTTACCCAATGGGAACAAGGAGAATTAACATCACATTCGGGCGGGCAAAGTAATACTTTAGCTAATATGGTTTTTTATAATTCGGATAAATTACAGTTATACTCGTCCCAATACATAGCAAATCCTGTACGCGATTTTAATGTTTACCGTTTTTACTATTTATCGGACGAGCTTAAGAATGGTGATACGGTATTTTTTTCGGTTGCTGCAGTCCATTTGAAAGCCGGAACTTTGGATGCTGTCATGCGGGGAACTCAAGCTCAAATCTTAATGGATTATTTGGATACCTCTATAGCTGATAATTATATTTTATGCGGCGATATGAATATTTATAAAAGCAGCGAAGCGGCTTATCAGACTTTTACGACCTATCCAAATGAAGCTGTTCGTTTCCACGACCCTATAGCTGCTGAAGGCAATTGGAATAATAATGCCGCATTTGCCCATGTGCATACCCAATCGACCCACTCGGGCAGCAACGGCTGTTTGGCTTCGGGAGGTTTAGACGACAGGTTTGATTTAATTCTGGTAAATAATTCATTACTATCGGGAAATCGAAAAATGAGAGCGTTAGCTGAAACCTATCATGCCATAGGACAAGATGGTCTGCATTTTAATAAAAGTGTAAATGATTCTGCCAATAATGCCGTTCCTGCTGCAATAGCAAATGCTCTGTATAATATGTCCGACCATCTGCCGATTTGCATGGATTTTGAATTGGAAGCCTCATCTCCTACTGTTGTAAAAGAGAATGTAAAAAATGCGGGTTTTGAATTAGAAATCAAAAATCCTGTTGCAGATAATTTAGAATTGCGTATTATTTGTAATGAATTTAAACCTATTGATATCCGTGTAATTTCCTTAGACGGTAAAGTATTGTTTACAGAAAAAATCAAAGTTCAGCCTGATACATTATTATACTATATTCCGGTTTCTCATTTACGCAAAGGCACATTTGTAGTTGAAATCGGGGACGGAAACAATAGCATTCGTAAGAAATTTGTAAAACTATAAACTAAATATATTGAACTTTCCATTATTTATAGCACGCCGTTTGTGGAGCGGAAAGCATCATAGTTTTTCGCGTCCGATTCTTAAAGTAGCCATTGCAGGCATTGCTTTGAGTTTAGTTGTTATGATATTATCGGTAGCTGTACTAATCGGGTTTAAAAATAAAATATCGGAAAAAGTATTAGGATTCAGCCCGCATATCCAAGTGGGTACATTCGATTTAAACCATTCGATGGAATCGGAACCTTTTACCATAGATCATGAGGTTGTTCGTAAAATTCAGCAGATTCAGGGCATACGACTGGTACAAGCGGTTGCTTATAAAGCAGGGATTGTAAAAGCTGAGGATCAAATACAGGGATTTGTTTTTAAAGGGGTTGATAAAAACTTTGACTGGAGTTTCTTTAAAAACAGCCTGATTACAGGCAGGCTGCCTCAGTTTACTGATACGGTTTCGAATCGTGGAATTTTAATTTCCAAAACTTTAGCTTCGAAAATGAAGCTTAAAACAGGTGATAAATTTAAAGCCTATTTTGTCAGCAATGGAGAACTGCGTACACGGGCATTCGACATAACGGGTATTTACAATACCGGATTTGCAGAGTTTGACGAAAAAATGGTTTTAGGGGATATTAATCAGGTGCGGAAGCTCAACAACTGGAATGAGAATCAAGCTGACGGCTTGGAGGTTTATATCCATAATTTTGATGAACAAACACCTATTTCCGACCAAATTTACAGTTTGGTGCATTACGACCAAAATGTAATAACGATTAAGGAACAATATATCGATATTTTTTCGTGGCTCAATCTGATAAATTCCAATGTGATTTTGATTTTGGTTATCATGTCGGTTTTGGTATTGATTACCATGATTTCCGCCTTGCTGATTCTGATTTTGGAAAGTGTAAACATGATAGGTATTCTTAAAGCTTTGGGTACATCATCTAACCGAATCCGGAAAATATTTTTATGGCAATCATTATTTGTATTGGTGCGAGGCTTGTTGTGGGGTAATGTGCTGGCATTGCTGATTTGTTTTCTGCAAATTAAATTTTCTATTTTCAAACTTAATCCCGAATCGTACCATGTTTCGGAAGTACCTGTTGAATTGAGCTTTTACTGGATTTTGATAGTGAATGCCGCCATTATAGCGGTTTCTATATTGTGTTTAATTCTGCCTTCGAGCTTAATCAGCAAAATTTCGCCCGATAAAGCCATCCGGTTTGATTAAGCTGATAAGCTAAAAACCCAAAATATTATAATTATGCTTTTTTGCATTATGCAAATTTGCATAATGCAAAAAAGCATATTATTTTTGTACAAAAAAATCATGTTATGAATCCTTTCAGCTATGGAACAATTGCAAAAGGAAGCAATTTTTACGATAGAAAAGAAGAATGTACAAAAATTATAGAAACACTTTCGGGCGGGAATAATTTACTTTTGCTTGCACCTCGTCGGTATGGAAAAACATCGCTGGTTTTTAAAGCAATGGAACAACTGGAAAGCAAGGGATTTATTTGTATTTATTTCGATTTTATGCCTGTTTTTTCAGTTGAATCTTTTGTGCGTCTATACACTAAAGCGTTATCGGCTAAACAGAGTAATCTACAAAAGTTTTCACAAATATTTGCCTCTATTGTCAAAGGAATTCGTCCGGTTTTAGGCTTCGGGCAAGATGGAAACCCCGAATTTTCTATTGAGTTTACCAATGCACCTATAGATGAAACCGTGATTTCGCAATTATTGGATTTGCCCGAAAAAATAGCCGGAGATAATAAACGAATTATTGTTTTTTTCGATGAGTTTCAAGAAGTTGAAAAGCTGAATAAAATAAATTTCGAAAATTTATTACGCAGCAAAATTCAACAACAGCAAGCTACAAATTATTTATTTTTCGGGAGTAAGACCCATCTGCTCAATCAGATGTTTAATAACAAAAAAAGAGCCTTTTACAATGCGTCATTGCAAATGTCCATCGGACCGCTTCCTCAAAAAGATACTATCGAATTTTTGAAAGAAAAATTTGCCGGTTCGAAAATAACAATCAGCCATGCAACTGCATTATATTTACTTTCCGCAGCAGGAGACATTCCGCATTATATCCAGCTTTTGGCAGCCGAAGTTTGGCAGTATATGATAGGTAATTTGGATGAAGTTACCTCCGAAATTATAGATAAATGTGCTATGCAGATTCTTGTACTTAAACAAGATTATTATATGGAACTATTCGACCGGCAGTCGCAAAGCCAAAAGCAGCTATTGAAAGCTTTAACTATTGATGGAAAAAATATATTTTCTTCTACTTATATAAAAAAACACCATTTATCAAACGCTTCAACTATTCAGCGAGCTGTACAAGGCTTAGTTGACAATGGACTTGTAGAAAAAATAAAAGGAGATTATTTTGTTGCTGATCCGTTTTTCAAGCAATTTATATCACAAATATTGTAATATGCTTTTTTGCATTATGCAAATTTGCATAATAGGATTTAGATTAAGAAATTGTCGGTATGTGTAAGTGAAACTATGAACAAATGAGAATGAGATTCGACATGAATCAATTACTGCTAAAAACCCGAGAAATGTTTATAATTTTGTAGTATATATTCAGAAGTAGTTATTGACAAAAAAATATTTCGTGTGTTTATGTTTGGTAGTGAGATACCAGCAAACAAGTTGACAAGTGAGCGAGGTACAAGTTATGCGTAACGAGTGACGGGCAGCAACTCAACAATTTTGAACCGTAGTTAAACAAAGCCCGGCAAAACCAAACCTGAAATATGAAATTTTGAAATATATGAAAACATTCAACCTTAAACTATAAATAACTCGACACATAACATCTAAACCAACGACCTTATATACTTTTGAACTTTACAAACAATTTTGAATTATTGAAATCTGAACTTGAAATTACATATATGCAAAAACCTGAAAAATTTACTGATAAAGAACTAGAAAGATTATCTTCGGCATTTACCTTATCTGATATGGAAATTTTTATATTTCCCGAATTGATGTATTCTTTGGTAATAGCCAATATCATGTCGCCGCAGATTTGGGAATGGCGTAACGAAGCTTGGTTTAAAGATATTGAGAAGAAAAGTTTCAACTATAAAATCAACCGCATCAAGCAGTATATCATGGATCACTATGTATTTAATCTGGATTTGGATACATGGGGATTAACCCGCAAGGATAAAGAAATAGCTCGTTTCAAAGATTTTATAGATATGGATGCTTTACAGCAGTCTAATGCTTTGTTCGGCTACGAGGGCGATAAATATTATTTCAGCATCGATATCCGCAAGCATTTTGGATTGGATAAATATACATCGGATGTAATCCCCTATTGGAAAACCGAAACAGTGGAAGCCATGACTGCTTTCCGGTTGAAAGAAAATTACACCACAGGAGCGGGAGAATGTGTTTCGCTGTCGGCTTTGTATGCTGCGGCTTTGTTTATTGTAGGCAAAATACCCTTAGAAAAAATATTTTTGATAGCTACCCCCCTGCACTCTCAAAATTTTATTGCCGAAGGCGAAGGACTTTTTACCAATAACCGACGTATTGTAACCAAAAAAATGTGGTACAACGGCACAGAACTTTCGGATAAAGCCCGACGGGCAATGGAAAAAGAAAAGGTTACTATTGTTTCACATATTTCGGGACATATTCATACTTATTATCCCGAAGCAAGTATAAACCTTGAAACTTACCATACTTTCCGCCAGTCTCTGCTTCAATTTTTGAAAGCTGATTTTAGTTTCGAAGTTTTCTATAACTACATTCGCACCCGTCCCGAATTTTGGGATTGTTTTCAATATCAGTATGAAATAAATGGAAAAACATATTTCATCGATTTAAAAACAATTTTCAATTACGAACATAGTAGTAAAAACTCTTTGGTAGGTACGAGTCGAAAAGCTTTGTTTGACGATATGGATGCCCGCTATTTTCATTTAAGTGCGAATGACGATAAATTATTACTTAACCATTGGGAAAGGTTTCTGGATGCTAACCCAAACTTGGAATTTGAAAAGAAACAGCATTATTTCGAAGAAAATATCCTGAAACGGAAATGTACCAAAATGGATGATTTGTTTGTCGGGTTTTATGACTTTATCCATACGGAACCACGCCTGCCGGACGACACGCATAAAAAAGCCATTCCTACTACTTATTTATCTATCGACGGAACACAAAGCAGAGAAGATATTATTGCATTGGTAGAAAAAGAAGCGGCAAACAATGAACTCGCTTATCTATCGCTTTACACTTACCGCGACATGCGGAAAATAGACTGGCAGCCTTATGTAAAATCTGCCATAGAACGCAGCCCTGTTTCGCTCGAAGCGATGAGAGGGAAAGATTTAAACGAAATTTACCGGATTCTTGAACAGATGCCCAACGAATCTGTTTACGATGCTTTTCGTTTAGCCCAGCCCGACGAGGTTTGGAATTATCAAACAGGCGATGGCATAGAAAAGGCTTTTGTATTGGCAAATGCTGCCAAAAATTTATTTGCCCATAAAGATATTCAAATTGATATTCGAGCAGACAAAGCCTGTGTTACGGTTGAAAAGCAAGTCTATCATTTTGTTTCGCTTAAGTCTTTGGAGAAACATATCGAAATTGGATAGATTTTCAAATTGCATATATTTTAAAAACTAATAATTGAAAAGATGAAGCACTTATTGTTATGCATCGGTTTGGGCTTTCTGTTTGGTAATGCCGAGAGCCAAGAGGTAAATTACATTCCTTACTATCGTTTGGTTAATAAGGCACATTTAGCTAAATGCCAACAAAATTACGATTCGGCTCTTACCTATTATAGCAAAGCTTTTGCTATGGTAGATTATATTTTGTATGATGATTTACATAAATTTACGGAATGTGCTGTGGCTACGAATAACGATAGCTTGGTATATTTTGCTATGGAGCAATGCAAGAAGCAAACCATTCCCCTATCGTTTATACTCCCAGAAGATTCAACTTGCAAAAAATATAGAAATACCGAACAATGTAAGGCTTACATGGCATATGAAGAACAAAATTATGATAGATATATAGAAAAATTTATTACTACTCCTGCAAGTATAAAAAAGATATTAGATTCTTTATTGGTAAGCGACCAGGCAGTAAGAAAAAAATGGAATGACTATCGTAGAACATTTAGGAAGTCTAAAAAAACTCAAGAACTCATAAG
>JAVBQU010000042.1:0-3161 GCA_031548675.1 Bacteroidales bacterium | reverse complement strand
AAGTTGCTGTAAACAAACAAATTCCTGTAATAATTAATGCGATTCTTTTCATTTTCAATTTGTTTTTTAATTGATTATTATTTATTTCACGCTGACACTCACAAATGAGTGCCCAACGTTCCTGCGGCTGCTTGCGAGCGGGCTTGCGGTGCGCTTCACTATCCACTGATACAAAAGCTGAAGCGGGCGACAAAAGTTCAATTATCAACTTCAACCCGCTTGCAGGCAGGACGCAAGTTAGGTGCAGTTATTTTTTACTTTTCTGTAATTCTGTTATTTTATCCCAATCTTTTCTTTTCATTACAGCAAGGTTTTCTTTTTCTAAGTCAAAAATTGACACGTATTTCTCGCTAATTACATAGTGTTGCTTCCATTCCACATAATCTTTGTATAGCAACAATGTGCAAATATCCGTTGATGTAATTAAATCCGAAAGTATGTGAGAATGAAATGTTGAACTCAATTTATTTTCAGGGTCATCAGACTTGTATTGATATTGAAGAAGTGAATTGTGTATCTTCTCTTTTTTTGCCAACTTATTTTTGCTGTTATAGGTTAATAAGTAATCATTTCCAATAATTACAACATTAGAAACTTTTGGGCCAGTCAAAATAAAAACTCTCTTTTTCCCTTTATGAATTAATGGGATAACATTGAAAGAAGTGTTTTCATAAAAAGAAAAAAATCCACCTTCATTTTGGCTTATTTGCTGAGTAGCGTCTTGTCTTATTGTTATCAAATCTATTTCTGTCGGGGTTGCCACTTGATTCACTGTGTCAATCCTTGTTGGATTATTTTGAGGAAAACTGTCAAACTCAAATCGCGCAAGAATACGAGTTGGATTATTTTTCTCGAAAAAGATATTGATTATTTGGTTGCTTTCGTTTTGATAGGATAGATAACCTCCAACCATATTCATTTTATGTGAAAACTTGTCTAAAAACACGTCCGTTCCATACCAAGATGCTTTCTCTAAACGATATAAAAGTCTTCCCTCTTCTAAAATTTCATCTGTTTTTTGTCCAAATGAAAATGTTGTCGTAGCAACGATTACTGTGATGATTGTAAAAATTTTCTTCATATGATTTCAATTTATTATTTTCGTTTATATTTTTTGTATTCAGGTACTTGATTCGCACTTCGGCCAATTGCACCTAACGTTCCACGGTTGCTGACGGCGGGCGTGGCGGGCGCTAAACTGTCCACCGAGACAAAAGGTGGTGCGGCGGGCAGACCCTGCCAAATGCACTTTCCGCCCGCTGGAAGCAGACCGCAAGTTGGTGGCTGGCATTTTAGCCATTCTTCAAGTTAATTTTATATGTCGTCGGAACTTCGCACAATTTAGTCAAGTCACCATTAATTAGCAAGATATCGGCTGTGTCTTTGTTCTCGTTATAGTTATACAACCGATATAAATAGTAATTATTTCCCTCAATTTTACTCCTTTCAAGTTCAGTTCTTGTAATGTAAAAAGTTGAGTTTTTTGCCCCTTTTGTTGTCTTGACTTCAATGTAAATTTTCTTCCCATTTTCATCAAAGGATTGTATGTCATATCCTGTTCCGTCTCCCTCGTCTTTTGCTGTATGTCTAATTTTTTCAATCAAATTATACAGTCCCGCTCGCTTTAATTTAGCAATTTCGTACTTTAACGCCCAAAATTCACCCAAGTCGCCAATTTGTTTATTGTCAATATTATTTTGTAAGAAATTCACTATTCTGCCTTTAAAATTCAATTGGTCAATCGTAGTTGCCAAATTGGTTGCCAAAATTTTACTCTCTGTTAGTGTGGCTACGGTTTCATTTATTAAAAAATCTTGTTGGTTGAAATAATTTGTAACTGCATAAATAAAATCCTGTGTCAAAATGTTCAAATTCTCATCATAATAACAGTCAGATTTTATTCTATTTTTATGAAGTTGTAAAAGTTCTTGGTCTTTGGAAAGTTCATATCTGACAATTTCACAAAGGCTTTTGAAATGTCCAATATTTTCAATACGTCCACTAATTGGTCTGTAAACTGTTTGTAGTTTTTCTGAAAACTGCTTGAACATTCTAAACTTATAGAAAAATTATCGTTCTGGGAAACGAAGTGTCAAATAAACAATTACGGATCTGTGGTCTTGATAAGACTTCTTATCCTGAAATAGTTCAGCATTTAACGCTTCTATTTTGTTTTGAAAATCAACAATTCTTTGATAAATGTCTTCTTCTTCATCAAATAGGTTTCTAAACAATACTCTAAGTTTTTCAGGTCGAAGTTCCGCCTAACGCAACAACATTTTATGAGGAAAATATTGTCCTGAACTGAGTAGGTTCATAGTGAGACTGATTGATTTTGTGAGCATTTCAAGGAAATCTTCCTTTTCAATATCCCAATTGTCTTGAAAGCACTTAACTGCTTTCCATTTATAAATTTCACCTTGATTTACTCTTTCAAAATCAAGTTTATACTCATCAATGTATCTTCT
Organism: Bacteroidales bacterium; assembly: GCA_031548675.1. Taxonomy (GTDB): domain Bacteria; phylum Bacteroidota; class Bacteroidia; order Bacteroidales; family P3; genus JAVBQU01. The sequence goes on along the minus strand of JAVBQU010000042.1, from coordinate 693 downwards.
TAAAATCTGTAAGTTCATTTTCTATACGGCATTTCAATATATTTCTATGACATTATCTTTGTTCGCTTACACTGTCGGCGGCTTGCCACCAACGTTCTACGGTTGCTGACGGCGGGCATTGCGGGCGCTAAACTGTCCACCGACACAAAAGGTGGCGCGGGTGACAGGCCTTGCCAAACGCACTTTCCGCCCGCTGGAAGCAGACCGCAAGTTGGGTGTTCGTGTTTCCTGTCAGTCATCATATTGTCAATTCGATGTTTCTAGAGATTTGTCAATAATCCAAGGAATACAAGTCAAGAACTCCACTTGTATTAATCCTCGTTTTTCTTCAAAGTATGTCAATGCGTAATCTTCTGTAAACCCAATTTCGAAATTATCAGTAATCGCTGTCAGTTCAATAGAGTTTCCTCCATTTGGTAATGGAATCGCACAATTTCTCCCGCTTAAAAGTCTCCCTTTGAAATGAAACCACCCTCCAATACGATGTAGTCCATTCTCAAGCCTTTCAAACGATGTTATTTCAACCTCTTTTCGGTAATCAATGCCAATTTTGTCAAAAAGTCGCAAAATTTCGTCAGGAAATACGTTGTCTTTATAAGCTACATAGTTTTTACAATCATTGCAAATACAACTGTCAGCCCCACTTTCTTGAACTTTCTCATAAGTCTGCTTTGTCAATTCAAAGTCCACTTC
>JAVBQU010000049.1:0-4167 GCA_031548675.1 Bacteroidales bacterium | reverse complement strand
AAATACTTTTTATTGAGTATATTTGCATTGGAATTTTGATCTTGGGTATGCGTATTTTGAATATATCAATTATTAAATATAAATATGAACGCATTGTGTAAATGCGATATAAAGTGTAAAACATGCGTATATTTGGGAGTTGCATGCAATGTAGAGCGACAGCACTTCGAGACAGATTTAAAGTCCTTGAACGACTGTCCTTCGGTGGAGAAAGAAACGGAAGTAAAAATTTGAAATAGAAGTGCGTTGATTGAATTTTTCGTTGGACAGTCATTCACGAACTTTATAGAATGTATTATGAAAAACAATCCCTCGACAGAGCAAGCAACGAATCGAAGAAAATTAATTAATAACCAATCTCACAAGAGATAAAAACGAAAGAAAAATGGAATTCAACAAATTTGACAACGAGTATTACGTCTTGAGTAATGATGGAGCAAATAACCATCCATTATTAGCATGGGGTGCTGTAGATTTCAGCCCTTTTCTAAAAGCTAAGCCTATAGATGAAGAAAACTTCAACTTCCCTCTACAACTTATTTTTGATGAACCATATCCTATAAAATATGAAATGGCTGATTTTCACATGTTAGCGACTTGTTATACTGTGAGTCAGAAATTCAAAGACTTTCTTGAAAAAGAAATTACTTATGGAATTCAATTTGTTCCAATAGAAATTAAGAGCAATACAGGAGAGATTATACCTAATTATTTTGTTTCACATTTTTGGAATAGACTACCAGCAATTGACAAAAATAACTACGATGGAAGTCCTGTGAATAACTTTGGAACAATACGCAATCTTAGTAAATTTTCTTTAGATTTTAATCTTTTAAAAGAAATACCATTAGAAAAAAGATTAATTTTCGGTCTTGCTGAAAATAAAACATTAGTACTCGTTCACCAAAGCATTTACGAAGCAATTCAAACCGAAAATCTGACAGGAATGCGATTTTGGAAAGTTTCGGAATGGGACGACAATGCAATGTTTAGATAAATCGGTTGAAAGATACACTGCATGCAACAAGCGGTTTGGCGCAAGGCGGGGTGTCCGCCCGCAGAAGGTTTTGTCGGAATTTGAAAGTTTCGCGCCCGCGCGAACTTTTGTGTTCCCCGCCCAGCGCCAAGCCGCCGGACGTTGTGTGCAAGGTAGAGAGACCGCATCTTGACAGTAAAAAATGAATTATGAATTTAGAATTAGTAAAAAAGTATGAATTGGAGAATGTTGACTTTTTAATGAGTTGCATTGCCATAAATCAAGAAACAATAGTCGCTTTAACGACTGACAAAGACAGAAAATACAATTTGTTGATAGTTTCTGAAAGTGAAATCAAGTCTATTGCACTTGATTATCTTGAGACCTTCACCAAAGTGGAAAATAATCCTGTTCTTTTTGGTACAAACGAACAATTTGGAATTATTAAAAGTGCAGAAGAACTGTAGTTCTATCGAGATATTGACAGCAAACCCGCGATTGTTCCGATAAAAAACAAGAAATTGTTTGGGCAAATTCTTCCCCCGAAAATACGGTTACAATATGCAAATCCTGTAAGCGACAGTACTATTTTTCCTGTTTGTTTTGAAAAAGATACTTTCGATGGAAGCCCAAGATATTGGGGGGTGTTGAACTTCGACAGTAAACAACAGCAAGCAAAGTGGGAATCTTGGACGCAACTCGACAATACCGAATTTCCTTTTCATACCGAACAGGAAAAAAAATATCCACCCAAGTTGGATAGTATAATGGTTAAGGAAAACAACATCTATGTCTATACATCGGGCGGGAGCATTACATCTGTCAATAAATGGGGAATGGATTATTACTCATTGGTACAAACGACAGAAAAAGGGAATGTTGTAAAAACGCTTTACGAAAGCGACAACCTGCACAAAGATGATAAGAAAAAAGGCGTAAATGGGATTTTCACTTCCTCTCAAAAATATGTGATACTAACACCTGTTTTCCAAAGCGATGAATGGAAAGGAAAGCAAAAATTATTTTCACTTGACACAAAAGAACTTATAGATATTGAATTACCTCGTGGTGTAAACAAATATGTACAAGTAATACAGCATGGTGGAGAATTGTTTTGGCTTTACAAACGAGACAAGGACGATAAACAAATCCTGATTTGCAAAAAAAAATGATTTATAAATTATCGCATAGAAAGATACCCAGCACACAACATGGGTTTGGCGTCAGGCGGGGTTTTGTCGTAGCTTGACGCTTCGTGCGGACTTCGCCCCGCCCGAACGCCAAGCCCTTGAACGTTAGCGGCAATGTTGGCAGATGGCAAAATTTGAAGCAAAATGAAAGCAAAGAAAATTAAAATCGGAATATTATTAGGGATTGTCGCAGGAATTATAGATGTAATTCCAATGATTTTACAAAATCTAACTTGGGACGCGAATTTGTCGGCATTTACAATGTGGATTGTTGTCGGATTTCTAATTGCAGTCATTGACTTAAATATCAATTCGATAATTAAAGGAATATTGATTGCTTTCCTGGTTTTATTGCCAAGTGCTATTTTGATTGTCTGGCAAGAACCCATTTCGTTGATACCGATTATTATAATGACGATAATTTTAGGCGGATTACTGGGTTTTTCAATTGAAAGAATAATGAAAAAGAAGTGATTATAAAATTTGAATTGACCGTTAGAAACAATAATACAAAGATAAAATGTTCAACGAAGTTTGCATATACGAGGCAAAAATAGATAAGCAGGAAGAAATTGAAACTTTAATGAAAGAAGTTGCCGATTTTTATCTTGCTCAAGAAGGAGTTCTCGATGTGAAATACATAAAAAGGACGCACCGTCAGAAAGACTTTAACGCTGTAAAAGAAGGAGAATTACCCATTAGACTTACCCGACAAATCGGAAAAGTAACCTATATTTTATATTGGGTTTTGGAAAGCGAAGAAGTACATGCAAGAATCTGTCCTGTCGCGTTTGAGAAATTTTATAAACGTTGGAATCGTTGTTTGACAACAATGCCGAAAATAATGTTAGGAGAAAATATCGTATAATGGCAGAAAACACAGCCACTAACATACGGTTTGGCGCAAGGCGGGGTTTGGTGGTAGCTTGACGCTTCGTGCGGACTTCGCCCCGCCCGAACGCCAAGCCCTTGGACGTTATGTGCCATTGGCGGACAGCGTAGCGATAAACATCTAAAAATAAAATAAAATGAATTACACAGACAGAATTTTTCCAACAAACAAAGGGCTAACAACTTATCTTGATGAGTTGATAGCTAAAAATTATCAAATTCCGACTTTCCAACGTGAAGTTGTTTGGGAACAAGAAAATGTAAAAAAACTTTGGGATAGCATTTACAAATTTTATCCATTAGGAAGTATTCTCATTTGGAAAACAGACTTGAAACTTCAAAATCACAGACAAATTGGGGGACATCAAATTACAGATACGAATTTCAGCCGAACTGAGTATCAATATATACTTGATGGCCAACAGCGTACAACTTCGCTACTGACTTCTTTGTATGGTGGGAGTATAGAGGGACGACCTAATTTTGACCCATTACTCTACGTTGACCTAACCATTCCGATTGACAGCGATATAGATGATGAAAGTTACCGTAACCGATTTTTATTTTGGAATGAAATTGACGATAGAAACGGGGAAATAAGACCAAATATTGGCAAGAAAAAAAGATTTGAGGAAGGGTTAATTGTAAAACTTATAGACATCAAAAATAATTTTACAAATGTTCAGACAAATGTATTCAACAGCCAGACTGTCAATCAAGATTTCAATCATCCTATATTAATTGAACTTTCAAAAATTAAAGGCGTTCTTGATAATTACCGTATTTCATTTATAGAAGTAAAAGGCATTCAAGTATCGGAGGTTTGTCAAATTTTTGAACGTATAAATCAGGCAGGGAAACCATTAAATATTTTTGATATTGTCGTCGCAAAGACATTTAAACCAGCAACACCACAGACAACAACTACACCTGCCTATAATGGATTTTATCTTCGAGAGTTAATAGACGACTTTAAAACCCATAACAACAGCGAGTTTTTGAAAATTGGCGACCTTGATTATCTTCAAATATTGGCTGTTATCATTAATCACAATGTTCCTAATAGTGGAGTATGGAATATAACAGACAGATATTTGAATGAAATAAAAA
>JAVBQU010000125.1:0-2913 GCA_031548675.1 Bacteroidales bacterium | reverse complement strand
ATTCAAGTTCTCATTATGTAAATGCGGACTCTATTACAGGCGAATTTATAGCAAGGGAATATTATCTTCATTTTTCTACTAAAATAGCAATGTTGGAAACAAAGCAATATAAAGTAAATAATGGGTTACTTTTTGATGCCATTAAAAAATTGAATCCGAACCCTAATGATTATGTTATTTTGAATTTTGGAATAAACATAGATTTCTACAAAAACTATAAAGGAATTACATTTGAATCTGCCACTGATAACGAGGATTGCAAGTTTGACGGCATTCCAATATATCGATTTAATACATCATACCCACCGATTCAACATTCTCTGATTTTGTTAAAAAGAGAAAATCTTCCTATGGTAAAACATAAGGATTATTCCGAAATTGCTGGTGTATTAACTAATGAAAGTAAAATACATTGGGAATCTATGGGCAATCCTATTGATAAGGAATTACATATTTATTGTAAAGTAACGGATTTGAATAATGATGAAAATGCTAAAAATGAATCTCAAAAGAACGGAAAAACCGAAGAAGAAATAAAGAACAAAATCGAATATGATGTAGATTTCTTGGGATATATTTGGTTTAAAAAAGGAACAAAACTTATCAGAATAACCGAAAGCTATCCATTTCAAGAAGGCGGTGAAATTGACCAAATAGAAGATATAAATCCATTAGAATCAAAGCAAGGAATATAAACTTAAAACAAGATTTCAATAAGTAATGATGCCGCTTTTACCCAATCAACCTATACCGTATCATTTACACTTCGACAACCGACGATTTGAAGAGTTTATCAGAGACTTGTATTATCAGGATATTCAAGAGGGAATCTATAATGACAAGTTTGATGATGTTGTTCTTTTGAGTGGAAATAAAGAACAAGGGCGAGATTGTATCTTGTATAAAGATTGTAACAGAGTTGGGGTTATACAATGCAAATGCTACGGTAAAAGTTTGGCTAAGCCGGAATCAGCAAAAGAGATTATAAAATTCTGTTTATACTCAATTCTAAATACTGATTTCATCTATGATATAAACACTTTTGAATATCATTTTGTAGCTTCGAGTGGGTTCAACAATGTAGCTACACCTTTCTTGAAGAACTTTTCGAACGCAATTCTTCAAGAAACAGAATTGGGAAACTGGATAAATCAAGTAATTCAAGAAAACAAAACGCTTAGTACAATTGATTTAGCTAAAATCAAGAATCAATTATATGATACATTATCTACCATAAATATTGTACCAGTAATCGGCACTGAATTGGATAGAAAATTGTGTTGTGATCATAACAAAAATCTTTATGGCAAATATTTTGAAGTTAAAACAGTAATTGACTCTACAGCATTAGAACCGATAAAAGAAAAATTAGAAGAACTTAGTAAACCACGTACTATTTATAGCCCTGAGTTATTGGGCGAATTAGGCAGTGCTTCTTTTACACTTTATGGATGTAAAAATTATTTTGGCAATCTTACGGATTCAAATATAAAGCGTAAAGAAACCACAGAACTATTCAATTGGATAAAATCCCCGTTACCTGCCAATTCAGAAGAGAAACACAAAAACATTCTGTTCCTTTCCGGCACCGCCGGATGTGGAAAAACTACGATACTTCGGGATTTATACGAATTGTTGGCTAAAGAAAATATTCCTGTTTTGGGTCTTAAATCAGATGCTTTAATCGCAAATAATCTGGATGAGCTTACCAAAAAAATTAATTTAACCCATCCAATTATTAAATCAATAATTGAAGTTTCTAAAAATGCCGGTAAAACAGTAGTGCTGATTGACCAGTTAGATGCTCTTTCTCAATATTTATCATCTAATCGAGATTATGTAAATACCTATATCCAACTTATTGAATCGTTAAAAAATCATCCCAATATCAGGGTAATTGTCTCTATCCGAGAGTATGATTTGAATTACGACTTTTCATTCCACGCCTACAAAAGCAATAAAAAAATTCAAGTAAGTGAACTTTGTGACGAAGACGTGGAGAGCGTTCTGTCTAAACTGGGTTTGACAAAAGGACTCTTGACAAACACTTCATTTTCATTGCTCAAAAATCCGAATAATTTGGATGTGTTCTGTCGGATTTATACTAACGAAACAAAAGTTCATGAGATAAGAACTCTTCAGGATTTATATATTGAATTATGGAAACAACTTACACAAAATCCTAATATTGATAAAAGCAGGCTAAAAGAACTTCTTTACAGAATGGCCGAGAAGCAATATGCACAAAAAACGATTACAGTTTCATGTGCTAATATTGCTGAAGATTGTCCAAATGAATTCAATTTCCTGAAAAGTAAAGGCATTATCGTAGAAGAAAAAGATAAATCATTACGGTTTTTCCATCAAACATTTTATGACTATCTTTTTGCCAAAAGATTTATTGAAGAAAAGGGAAATCTTATCGACTACATAAAAGAGAACAAGCAGTCATTGGAAAGCCGGGCTGGACTAAAAATGATTATTTCTTACCTCTCGACATCAGACAGAAATGAATATATCCGTATAACGAAATATATATTGAAATCACCCAAAATAAGATTTCACATAAAATCATTGGTCATTTCGCTATTGTCCAATGTTGAAAGCCCTTTAGAGGATGAGAAACAAATTGTATTGAAATTAATTATACCAAAGAGAAAATATTACGACGTATTCATTGATAGTTTGATTTCCAAAGGCTGGACAAGTTGGCTCATTCAAAAAGGGTTTTTGAAAGATTTATATGAATTAAAACCTAATAGTAAAGATAAGTTTTTTGAAAAGAACACAAGGTTTTCTCAATGGATTTTACGCCGCCCATTTTATAATAATTATTTGCCATTTGAAGAGAGGAAAAATAAATCGCTCAACATGGCGACATTTCTTCTACGGCGAAATCAACATTCAAATATC
>JAVBQU010000157.1:0-8067 GCA_031548675.1 Bacteroidales bacterium | reverse complement strand
TAGTACCCATAAATACTGTTGCATTGCATTGTATTCATTTATATATACACGAAATAAGAAATACCCTGCCTATACAAAAGGGAAATGAAGATATTTTATTTTTGAATAGGAGAGGAGGGAAGCTCTCCAGAGTGATGGTGTTTAATATCATCAAGGATTTGGCAAACAGGGCAGGGATTCGTAAAAATATCAGTCCGCATACTTTACGCCATTCGTTTGCTACCGATTTGGTTCAAAATGGGGCAGATTTACGGGCAGTACAAGAAATGCTCGGACACGAAAGTATTACCACCACAGAAATCTACACACACTTGAATACAAAATTCTTGGAAGAAACTATCCGAAAATACCACCCTTTATATAAAAATAAATCTGCCCGGTAAGCATATTGCGTATTTATTACCTCTACACGCGGTAGAATCGTAAAAAGTATTCCCGTGGAGGTTTTGCACGGTGCAGAATCATAAAAAGTGTTCCGGCGGAGATTCTGCAAGTGGCAGCGGTATTTTTGATAGTAAAAGCGCGATAATCATTAGAATTTCTCAAGGAATACCAATTGTAGCAGCGATATGGCGGGCATAACAAAATCATCTTTAATTTGAATATGAGATTTATTAGAATTCTTCCATAGGGATAATCGGAATAGTTATATATGAAAATGGCTGAAACATACCCTTGCTGTATTGCGCTTTGATAATGGTTTCCTCTATAGTTTCCATATATATATGTTTGCGGGCTTTGTTCATGACTTTGGCTTCTTTTGCCGTAAAAGGTATTACATGCACCGTCCAATCGAATTTTTCAATGTCTTCATCTATTAATCGATTTGATTTTGTTTCTGCATGGTATAATCTGTTTGAACCAAAATAAAGTCCCTTGGGCTTTACAATTACCAATTCATCCATAGCCGTATTGGGGTTGAACATATTGTAGCTTCCGTCATTCAGCATGGCATAGTAATGCGGGTGCAGATTACCATTACGAACATTAGTTAAAAGAATAGAATCTAAAGGAATCCCCCTATCTAAAAGCCTGTAATGATGTAATAATAAATAGTAGTCAGCCGGATATGATATACGGTATTCTGTCGGAAAACCATTTTTTTCGATATATTTACCCAATAAGTCTATATTTACACTATCCGTTATCCTAATAGAATCATAAAAATCGGGGCTGTCACTATCACGAAAGCGAACTTTTTGGTCGGCATTCATAAGAGAAAAAATAAACTGCATATAGGCACTATCAATACTCGATTTTTCTTGGTATTTAGATTCTTGTTCGGCAAAATATGCAACTCCCTGATAATTATTTTTCTGATAATATTTGACATACTCTTTGGTATTGTACCCCAATAATCGGATTTTAGGAAATACATGTTTTATAGCAGTACTATCATTAAACTGCAAACCTAATTTAGCATAATTATGAACATCTTTTTTAAACGGTTTATCGAAAATAGAAAAAGCTTCGGCATACAGAGGCAGAGCATATTGTCCGCTATCCTTACAAATAAGTATTTCAGCTCTATTTACCAATTCATGGTATTTCCGTACATTGGCATTTTGGGCAAAACTTTTAAAGGTAAAAATAAGAAAGGTAGATACAATAAGGATTCTAAGATTCATAACGGCAGGGCTTTTATTATTACATAAGAATATAGAATTAATTAACGTCTACAGCAATGACGTGCTATCACTCGATTTCCTTGTCATTGCCGAACGTTAGTGAAGCAATCTGTAATTTTATTCTTTCACAAAGAATAAAATATTATCCGTTGTGATACATCTTTTCATAGTACTTTTCATACTCTCCGCTAGTAACATTATCCAGCCAATCCTGATGTTCCAAATACCATTTTACCGTTTTTTCGATTCCCTCTTCAAATTGCAGGCTGGGCTCCCAGCCCAATTCGTTTTTCAGTTTAGTAGAATCGATGGCGTAACGCAAATCGTGTCCCGCACGGTCGGTAACATAAGTAATCAACTTTTCAGAACTTCCCGCTTCGCGTCCCAGCAGTTTATCTACCGTTTTAATCATCACTTTAATTAAATCTATATTCTTCCATTCGTTAAAACCACCAATATTATAGGTTTCGGCTATTTTACCTTTATGGAAAATAATATCTATAGCCTTTGCATGATCTTCCACATACAGCCAGTCGCGTACATTCTCGCCTTTGCCGTAAACAGGCAGAGGTTTGTTGTTCCTGATATTATTGATAAAAAGCGGAATCAATTTTTCGGGAAACTGGTAAGGTCCGTAATTATTAGAACAATTGGTAACTATGGCAGGCATGCCGAAAGTATCGTGGAAAGCCCTTACAAAATGGTCGCTGGCTGCCTTAGAAGCAGAGTAGGGGGAATGCGGGTCGTATTTGGTGGTTTCCTCAAAAAAACCTTCGTCGCCTAAAGAGCCGTAAACCTCATCCGTAGAAATATGATAAAAAAGCTTACCAGTCCAATCGCCGTTCCAATAATGCTTGGCAGCCTGCAGCAACGATAAAGTTCCCATTACATTCGTTTGGGCAAAAGTAAACGGATCTTTAATAGAACGGTCTACATGGCTTTCGGCGGCAAGATGGATAACACCGTTGATTTTATGCTTTTCAAAGATACTGAGTATCGCATCGAAGTCACAAATGTCCGCTTTTTCGAAATGATAGTTTGCTTTATCTTTAATATCTTGCAGATTGGCTAAATTTCCGGCATAAGTCAATTTATCCAGATTGATGATATTATAATCCGGATATTTATTTACAAATAAACGCACCACATGCGATCCTATAAATCCGGCTCCTCCGGTTATCAATATGTTTTTTTTCATAATACTGTTATTTCAATATTTCAGGTTATAAAGTTTAACTTCGTTGAGCTCGCAAGCTCGGTTGTAACGTTCAAATGTTTATAACGTTTGAGTGTCTACTACTGCTTGTATTTTGTTTACTTGTCAACTCGTTTACTACTCTATTTATTTACTATTTTCATTAAATACTGTCCGTACTGATTTTTAATCATCGGCTGGGCTGTTTGGGCTACTTGTTCGGCAGTTATCCAGCCGTTATGAAAAGCAATTTCTTCCAAGCAGGCAATTTTTAAACCTTGCCGTTTCTCTATTACTTCTACAAAGGTAGACGCTTCCGACAAAGAATCGTGTGTGCCCGTATCGAGCCATGCAAAACCACGACCAAACAGTTGTACTTTAAGACTATCTGTTTTCAGAAATTCCTGATTTACAGTTGTTATTTCCAATTCTCCCCGTGCCGAAGGTTTAATGCTTGAGGCTACATCCACCACCTTATTGGGATAAAAATACAAACCTACTACTGCATAGTTCGATTTCGGATTTGCCGGTTTTTCTTCAATGCTCAGCACTTTGCCGTTCTTATCAAATTCCGCTACGCCATATCTTTCGGGGTCGTTTACATAATAACCGAAAACAGTTGCTTGTTGCTTAGCTGTATCAGCCACTGCTTCGGCAAGCATCTTGGTAAAGCCCTGTCCGTAAAATATATTATCGCCCAATACCAAGCAGGCACTATCGTTGCCGATAAATTCTTTACCGATAATAAACGCTTGAGCCAGTCCATCAGGGCTGGGCTGTTCAGCATATTCAAAACGAACTCCCAAATCCGAACCATCGCCCAGCAAATGCTTAAATGCAGGTAAATCGTGCGGAGTAGATATAATGAGAATTTCCCGGATTCCGGCAAGCATCAGGGTCGAAATCGGATAGTAAACCATAGGTTTATCATAAATGGGCAGTAATTGCTTACTTACACCTTTGGTAATAGGATATAAACGCGTTCCAGAGCCTCCGGCTAATACAATTCCTTTCATGTGTAGGCTATTTGTTGATTTGGTTATGAGGTTATTTGATTATTTGAAGAATTCAAGATTTCAGATTTCTTTAATTCGTAATTCAATAAATGTTTTTAAAATAAAGTTGTTTGCTGTTCGCTATGGAGTATACCCATGCGGATGAGTATTTCTTTTACGATTTTCCAATCCACATAAGGGCGTTCCCCATTTTCGGGATAAATCAACGGACAGCCTAAAGCGGCATCATCAATATACACATCGCCGTATGCTTTCGGCGACGATGTCCAATACTTTTGCGTAGGATTAGATTGTATGCCGTATAGAGGAATATTGTTTTGTTGAACCCAATCAACAGCATCTGTTAAGTGCGTTGTTTCCTTTTTCTTATTGTCGCAACGCATGGTAAACAAGATTAATTTATGTCCTGCATCAACCAGATCCCTAAGCACGCCTATAGCCCCTATATCTTTGCCCACCAAAGGAAATTCATGCGTAACACAAGTACCGTCGAAATCGATTACAATATTCATAATTAATAAAACTATTTTGCAAAAATACAAAATAAGGGTTGAAAGCACAAGGATTGAGATGTAAATTATTGAAAAACAACCGTTACAATTTTTGCAACCCAAATGATAAATGCAATAAAACGCAGACTTGAGTTAGCAAGCCGTTAGCAGGGTAAAAAAACGGAATGAAATTATAAAGTGTTGTTTTTCATTTAATTGAATCTTTTATTCGATTTTTGGACAGGATGATTAAACTTAAATTTATTCATCTTAAAAACTCCAAAGCATGGAAACAAAAAAAAACACCTTCGCCCTGTTTTTCTACATCAACAAAAGCAGGCAAAACCAACAGGGACAATGTCCCATCTATTTACGGATTAGCGTAAACAACAGCCAAAAAGCCGTCAGCATCAAACGCAGTATCAACCACAATTATTGGGACAGCAAGGGATTTCCAAAAGGGAAAACAGTAGAAATTAGAGACCTGAACAATTACCTCAACGCCATCCGTACCAAACTGTTCAACATTCAAACCGATTTGATGCTGAAAGAAACCTGTATTACTGCCGATATGTTTGCCGAAGCCCTGTTCGGAACCAGCCGGGATAGGTCTGTAACCATCATGCAAATGTTCAACGAACGAATTGACAAAGAAAAGAAACTTTTCGAACAAGGACAAAAAAGCGAAGGAGAATACAGCCGTTTTTATTATACAGCAGAATATTTGCGTAAGTTTATGGAAAGGCAGTACAAAGTATCCGATATTCCCCTAAAGAAAATCGACCGCCAATTTATCGACCGTTTCATTGATTTTTTGAAATTGCAGCCGACCATCGGTTCTAATTACATGATGCTGTTGCTGCAACGTTTCAAGTCGCTGCTGAAAGTAGCCGTTAAATACGAAATGATTACTAAAAATCCGTTTGATGATGATATCCCCTTAGCCATGCAAATTGACGGACACCGCAATTACCTGACGGAACAAGAATTGCAAAGGCTTCTTGAAACGCCTATGCTTACACAAGGCAAAGAACTGGAAAAAGACCTGTTTTGTTTCTCCGTGTTTACAGGATTGGCTAATACGGATTTGCAGCATTTAACCTGTGGTAGACTGCATCAAATAGACGGAAACTGGTGGATTCGGGCTTATAGACAAAAAACAGATGTATTGTCGGTAGTTCCCCTACTGCCTCAGGCAGAAGTTATCTTACGGAAATATTGCCCTGATTTTGAATCCTGTTCAGCCAATCATCCAATATTTACAGGGCGGTCAATCTCTAACCGCAATGTCGTTTTGAAGAAGATAGCCAAAGAATGTAAAATCGACAAGAAATTGACGACACATGTTGCCCGCCATACGTTTGCCACGACGATTACCCTAAGCAATGACGTACCTTTGGAAACGGTAAGTAAAATGCTTGGTCATAAAAGCTTGCGGATGACCCAGCACTATGCCAAGATAATAGATAAGAAGATTGGTAGGGACATGGAAAAGCTGACCGCTAAAATTTCGGGGACTTACCAATTACATACATAGCCCAATAGAACAACCGGCTCACAATTCGAAGTACCTCCAAAAGTTAGACAGGTTGTTGATTATATTTTAAGTAGGAATGGGGCCTTTATTTAACAGGGCTCATTCCTATCTTATTTAGTTTTTATTATGCCATGTATTCTCAAGCGATTATTCTTGTTTTAATGATTCAAATAGTTCATTATTAATCCTAATTATAACAAATTTCATTGGACTAAATCTACTACAATCCCGTAGTTATTAAATACGTCAACATCTAAGCAGTTAGATGCTATAATAACACGCTTTTCCTACATGCTTAAAATACTCAATTACGCTTATTCAAGGATATGAACGGAAATCCTCTCTTTATCCAAACTGGTTATTCCATGGTTCCTATGCTTACTGATAGGTCTGTATTGACTCCATAGAAGGTGAAATCCTAAGTCAGAAAATATTTTATCAATCATGCCAATAATATCCTTGTCTTTAAATGAATTTGCTGTAGGTGCACCGAATACAGTTGCTAAGTATCCATTTTTCCTTAAAAACAGCTTTGCATTTGATGCAAATAATTTTATATCTTCAAGGTAGCTATTAAGTGCCCTATCGGGACTTGATCTACCATGCCTCGAGCCAACTTCTTTCTCAAAATCTGATTTTAATAAATCGGGGAAAAGCCACAAATAGGATAACCTTTGCCCCAATGTATAATCAATCATACACAAATATGGTGGAGAAGTGATAATACCCGAAACAGTATTATCCGAAATATTTATTGAATTTGGGGTCAATAGTTTAGCATCTTTTTTGTAGACTTTTATTCGCTCTAATTCTTCTTTAGGATCTTTGCTTTTTCTTTCTATGAGAGAATACAGTTGGTCAATAACGGATATGTTTTTTTCTATTTTTTTTGAAAATAGAGAAAAGGCATTTTGATATGGAATTTCTTTTTGTTCCTTCGCCAATGGAGTATTATCTGCAAAGTAACTATGTCCCTTACCCTTTCTCGATGAACATGGAATCAATATATCCGAAAAACAATTTAATAAAAAAGTATTTATTGCTTCATCATTAACTGTTGAAATATATTTTCGTATTTGAATTAGTTCATTTAAAGTATTGTCGTTGTACCAACGTTTAATTTCATCCTTTTTAGGCAAATCAAATTCAAGTGAACTTTTAGAATAATCTTCTATTGAAATATCATTAAGGGCTTTTCTCTGTTTTTCGTCTAGGTAAGAAAATTTGGCTAAAGTAGCTAAATTAGCTATTGCATTATTGTCTGATATAATAACATTACAGTCCAATTTTAGTGCTGCTTCGGCAGTCTGTCCAGTCCCTCCAAAAGGATCTAAAATTAACTCTCCTCGTAATCCTAAGGAAGTAATAAGGCGTTTAGGTATTGAATTGACAAAAGTTGCAGGGTATGTATGAATATTATTATTTGAATCACATTTAAAACTCCAATCCTTTTCTTGATTTAAATTAGAAATGATATCTTCTTTTCTTTCGTCATTTATTATATGCCATGGTTTAGGTTCATTTTGTATCCAATGATTTATTTTCTCTTTCAGGATTCGATTAAATTCACTTTCAACCCTTGCCCCTGATATGTTTTGACGTATTTCAGTTTTAATAAATTCTGGAAGCTGACTAACCTTAAGTGACGAATTTGCAAGCTTATAGACTTGAATCTCTCCAGCATGAATATGGAACAATGTTTCTTCGTTTTTATATTTTCGTTGGTTGATAATCACAAAAGGTTCAAAAAATTCATTGGACAACTCTTTTTCTAACCAATTAGCAAACAACGGATTTGTAAGTTTTCTTAAATCATTCTCATTTTCAATAGGGATAGAAGTGTATTTATTCGTTTTTTCTAACAACCGAAAGCTTTTTATAAGTGATTTTAGCGTGTTTGGATATACTCGGTTTTCTATTCCTTTTGAATTATGATTCTCAATCATAACTAAAAGAGATTCATCGGTGCTCCATATTACGGATTTTTTTGTTATTCCTTCATTAAAAGCACGCCTTATAATGTGCTGCAAAAATGCTTGTCTCCCAAGCTCTGCATCTGTTGAATTAAAAAAACTTCCATAAAGAAAATTTCTATATTCAATCCATTGTTTAACAGAATTATCATCTAAATTATATATATTTGTTGGTGCAGATTGATATTTTGATAGCCATTTTAGTAGCTCATAAGGAAGCCCTTTAT
>JAVBQU010000028.1:0-7867 GCA_031548675.1 Bacteroidales bacterium | reverse complement strand
AGTTGAAAAATTCGGTTGTGAGTTTTCGGAATATTCTAAAAAAGAAAATAAATAGTATTCTTTACAGATACAAAAAAGGCGATTTAAACATGCAGTTTAAATCGCCTTTTTCATTAAATAAATGCCTTATGGAAGTACAACCATTTTTCGGGTACAACGACCTTGTTCCGTTTCTATATTTATGATATATACCCCTTTTTCTAATCCAGCCATATTCAAGATGTAGTGGTTAGTATTTATATTCTGTACCTGAAGCATCGTTTTCCCTATTATATTTATCATTTCTATCTGCTTTATTTTTGCTTTTGCTTCAATATCTGCGCGGTCTTTAGCCGGATTAGGATAAATCTTAACCTTTTCGATATTATTATTTGATAAATCCGATATCCCTGTAGCATTTCCATAAATAGAAACATTATCAATCAATAATACATATTTATTAATGGAATTATGGACAAATGCAATATATACATCTTTGTTAGCAAATGCTGATAAATCGACTGTGCGGGTTGTCCAAAAAGCATTTTCATTAGGATGTGAATAAAGTATTGTATTAAAATCAGCTGTATCAGTTCCTGTGGTAGAAATCCTTACTTCGTAGCTTTCCGGATATCCTGCCACAGCAGACATAGCATCCCAGTCCAGGCTGTTTGCAGTAGTCAGATGAATTTTAGGGGTTATCATCCAGCGGTTCGCTTGAATAGCAGATTCGGTAAACCATGCCGGAGAGCCTGCGCATAAAGGCGATTTTCCTGATGCTGATTCTCCTACTGCTTTCCACGCTTCGTTATTTTTAAAGGTTGATGCCAGCTCACTTCTAAGAATTCCTTTGTCATATCTCTTCAACATAAAAGAAGCAGGCATACCTTGGTTAAAATCCCAGCATATCGCAGGAGTTATCAATCTGCTTGTATAAATCCGCTGAACGGTATCGTTAAATCTATTTTCATCAGCAGCTAAATTAGTATAGGCCAAAACGGTATAAGCCATCGGAGCAGATAAATCGGCTGTAAAACTGATATCTTTGTCAGCATTGGGAGCTAGACTATCTATTTGCTGGACAGACAGTAATGTATTATTAATTTTACAATACACGGGAATGTGTGTTATGGTTTGTAACCCATAATTCTTAACTCTGACAATAATACGAGTAGTATCGGAAAATGTTCCTATCGTATTAAATGGCTGTACTATAGAAGTAACTGCTGCATCTTGATTAATAAGTGTTGGGTTATGTCCAAAATTAGCCCGTATAGCTATATTTCCGGCAGAACTATAATACTTTTCATATTTATTTTTATCATACACCAAGAAAAAATATCCTTCTGTATTTCCATCTATATCTATCGCAATATTTTCATAGGTCAATTGACGAACTGCTATTAAATACCTGCCTGTTTCTAAAATACGGGGATTAAACGCAAAAGTCTGTAAGCTGTATTCCATATTCATGGTTCGGACAGCAGGAACAGACAAAACTTCGGAAACAATACTATCATTTATTACCTGATATACAGCTATTTCAAAATTCAAATCTGATGAAATATCTTTAAACCCTAAAGTAACAGATGTTAATGTATCTTTTTCGTTAAGTGTATAAATATTTCCAAATGTTATAGCTCCTTCATTACTTCCAATACTTCCTGCTAATAAATTACGGTCGGTTGCAAAAGTTGTATCCGTCAGAGTATGGGTAAACGATACTATGTTATTCGTTGTATCTTCATCCTGTTCTGATGTTTGCACTTCAAGATTGAAAGTGTAATTGCCTAGTGCTTGAGGAGTGAAATTGATATTTGCGGATAAGGGCTTAGATGTAATCCCTGAGGTAAGCATTTCTACAGTATCAGAAATACCAATCACTTGTGAATTTTCTGATACTACCAAATGAACATTGGTAACTGTATCTAAACCTACATTTTTTACTTTCGCACTAAATCCGTTTGAGCCAAAATGATTAATCGGTGTGCATAAAGCATAATGCGATATCGGTTCTACAAGTGATACATCATGCTTTTTTACCTGCGTTAAGCTTAAGTTATCAATAAAAAAATCGTCTACAGAATTATCAAGTGTTGGTTTATGGTTTATGCCTATATAGTAAACTCCTGCTGTTGTTATGGTAAAATCTATAGAATTTTTTACCCAATTATTCAAGGTGGCTTGCTTGCTCACTTTTTGAATAATGCTCATTTGCTGTCCATTTTGAGCAGTCCCAAATCCTACATTAAAAGTAGCATAGATAGGGTCTCCCATCCAAACAATAGTTTTATAATAGAACTCCAAACGATATGTTCCTATGGGTAAATTAACAGCTCGGGAGAAAACCCAATTATTGGTATCATTCGGATTAGGGATTAAGGAATTTAAACAGTATACTCCCTCATAACTATTTGCATATTTATACCGAATCCACGATTTTGACAACAACCAGCCATTAACATCAATAGTATCTTCAAAAGAAGTAAAAAATGGAACTATTGCTGTATCTGCTGTAGTCATAAAAATCTGCTCCTCTCCTGCCCTTTTTACTTTTTCTCCATTAATATGTAAAGGTTGTTGGTGGGCGTTTTCTTTTATAGAATATGTTTGAGCAAATAAATTTACCGATATACAACAAAGTATAATGCTTAAAGACCATATCTGTTTTATCATTTTTAATTATTTTGTATAGAGTATTTATCGTGAATTTTTTCGATAGTAAGCCAAGTGTTCAATCGGCGATTGAATAATTTTTCCTATCATGCAATTGTACTGCCGGGCTATTTGGGTAATCTTTTCTTTCAAATAAAAAGCTATGGAACCTACTAAATGAATAGAAGCTTGTTGGTAATTGCTATACTTACAAATTTGAGACTGAAAAAATGTATGCAGAACGGGTTCTATAATCTGAGATTCAATAAATGGATGGTTTCGATTCTGAATAACAAAAGGGGCAAAAGATGCTAAAAAGCGGTTGGCTTGAGGTTTTCGATAAACATGATCCAAAAAATCTGAGAAACTATAAGGATACTGTTTTTCAAATAATTGCTTTAAATCTACAGGTAATTCATTTTGTAAGTATGCCTGTAAAAGTAATTTACCAATATGGTTGCCAGAACCTTCATCTCCCAAAATATAGCCCAATGAAGGAACTTGTTCTGCAATTTTTTCCCCATCATAAAAACAAGAACTGGAACCAGTACCCAGTATTCCTACAATTCCTGATTCTTTGCCACAGGAAGCATGGGCTGCTCCTAGTAAATCTGTTTGAACCGTAACCGATGCTTGGGTAAAAAAATCGTTTATTCCTCTGCTTATTTCTGCAGACCTTTCGGGAGTTCCGCAGCCTGCTCCATAAAAATAAACTGCATGAACTTTTTCTACATCTACAAAAGGCAATGCATCTCTTTGTAAAATCTCACAAACTTCTTGTGAAGACCGAAACAAAGGATTTAAACCTTCAGACACAAAAAAATTAATTTGTCCATCTTCGTGCAAAATTGCCCAATCTGTTTTTGTAGATCCACTGTCTGCAATAAGCTGCTTATACATAATTTAGAAATACATTAATATTTGTAAGACACAAAACTTTATACCATGCTGATTTTAAGTACGATTTAAAAACAAAAGAATTAAAACTAATGATTAGCTAATAATTCTACTTCATTTATTTTCACCATTTTGCTATGCAAATATACGAAATAGGGTTGAAAAGACAAGTTAAGAGGTATTATAATGAGTGTGTGTGAGAAAATGTACATTTTGCTTGAACGTTATTGATAGTATTAAAAAAGCCCGCAAATGCGGGCTTTTTTAATACAAAAGACATATTAACGAACAATCTGTAATTTTCCAGTTTTAAGGATATTGTTTTGTTCATCAAAAAAATGATAAGTATATACGCCCGAACTCCAGTTGCCGGTTTGGATCATATTCTCATCTTTATTAAGCAGACCTTCAAACATAACTTTGCCTAAAACATTATACATGATTATACGTGCAGGATTGCCTTCATTTTGAATATTGATGACATCTGTAGCAGGATTAGGATAAAGATTTAAAGAAGATTTTGTTTCTATTGAAACACCTTCGGTTGATTCATCATTAATGCTTTTTGAAACAAATTGTTTCTCCTGTAAATTATTATTATCCAAATTTGTTATTGAAAATCGAAAAACTGGAGGAGGTATACAGTTAAAATCGTCAATAGCTGTTCCTGGCATTCTGAGACAAAGAGATATAAGCATTGAACTATATTGATTGCCGCTAGGATCATGAGTACCAGAAGAAATTAGTCCCCAATTGCCTCCATTAGGATATACTACTAGTGAAGGTTCCGTACATGTACTCCAATACCAAGTAGCAGCATTACAATTACCACTAGTTACTATTTTTCTTTTAGCATTGGTAGTGATATAATCTCCAAACCATGCATTTCCGGATGGAACTGTTGATGATCCTTGGTCTGAGATAGTTGCATTTCTAAAGTAGAAACCAGTTCCATTATTATAGAGCTTATTGCACTTAAAGTGTGTATATAAGCAATTTCCCTCAACATAGATACCATTATTATTTCCTAAAATAGAATTTTCTCTAACTATTATACTTTGGGATTGGTACAGAGATATTCCATTGTTGTTTTTATTGGGCGATGTAATACGATTATTGCCAATAACTGTGCTGGGAATAGAAGTATTATACAATTCTATTCCATTACCTCTATCTAATGTAATTTTATTATTAGTTACACTTAAACTTCCATTTCCGGAACACCCTGTCATATATATCCCTTTAAATGTTGTATACGGAAGAGAAGTAGTAATAGTCATTGTAAGAATATTACTATCTATTTTAAAATCAGATGAATTAATAATTGCAGACTCTAAATTAATTCCTGCAACAATCGAATTCGGCACATAAAGATTACTGTAGATAGTTCGGGAAATAGTAATGTTATTATTTTGAATATATGATTTTCTATTTTGGATTCCTGTAAAATACAATCCGGATGCACCATAGGGTTCTTCTATAAAAATAGTATTGCTATTTATATCCAGTATCCCTAATCCAGACACATTTGCCAATCCTATTTGCCCCAATCCCTTTATATTGTTATTTTTTATAGTAAGATTTCCTGAACCAGAAATTTCATACAATTTTATACCCCTAAAGTAATTTTCTTGAAAATCATTGCTATTAATATTTAGTGGATTATTAATTAGAAGATTGGATATAAATATTCCGCTTTGGCAAATATCAGAAAAAATATTAGATAAGATACTTACTGTCCTGGTATTGGAAAAATTATTTAAACATATGCCCCCCTCATTTTCATAACCACTGTTGTTACAGGCAATTATTTTAAAGAGATTATTATTTATATTTACTACTGGGTTAGTAGAGAAATTTGTCAAAAAAATTCCACGTCCATAGTCTATATAATCAAAGTTGTTGTTATTTATATTTAAGGTCGAAGTACCAGAAATATTATCTGCATAAATTCCTGATGAACCTTGTTCAACAAATGGAAATTTATTATTTGTTACATTAAGATTTAAATTAGTATTAATAAAATTCTTTAGATAAATTCCATTGCCTTTTGTGTTAAAGATAGTATTGGATGTTACATTTACAATACCGGAACCTGAAGATCCCAATAAGTAAATTTTAGCCTGGTCAGTTGTTTCAATAATATTAGAACTAATGTTTTGTGTCCCGTTAATAATTGCATTTTCAGAATATATAGCCATGGAATTCCCCATTTTAATATTATTATTACGAATATTCATTGTACCCGAAGGAATATTTGTTTTACTATGTATACCGTAATGAGAAGTCCCTGTACTGAAGATGGTATCTGCATAAATATCTAGATTATCAAATATACCCTCTGTGTATATACCACAAGCATATCCAGAATTATTATCAAGTGAAATGTTATTCTTCTCTATCTTGATACTCCTGCCTGTATTGTTTCCGGTTACTTTAATTGCTTTTCCTGAAGCATCATTAAATGTATTTGAGGATATAGTTGTATAATATCCGGAAGTAGTGATCGCATTTATACTCTTATCAAATTTATTATCTCTAATATCCAAATATTTTGTACTAAATTCGTTATTTACTATAATTGGGGCTGTTGATGCTTTAAAATAATTATTGGAAATACGAATATCTCCGGGAGTTTTTATATTTATAGTAGAATTTTCATCAAACACATTACGACCAATGGTTAATGGAAAATAAGTTCCTCCCAAATCTTTAAAACATTCATTATTATGGCTGAAACGATTGCAATAGAATTCTATGCCTTTTTCAAAACTATTCAAACTATCAAATTTAACAGCACATGTATTTTCTGCATAGACTCCACTATTGAAATGGGCTGTTAAATAACCATTTGAATGTATAAAATGAATAGCATTTTCAGCATCTGCAATTCTACACATATTTTGTATTAATAGATCTTGATTATAAATTTGAATCCCTTTCCATGGCTGCCTAGTTCTTGATTCGAAATTGCATTCTACAAAATTTAATTGAGAAAGTGGTGCATTAGTTTGTATAAAACTGCTCGCCCCCATATAAAAATTACAATTCTGAAAAGTAGCATTATTAGTTATACTCATATTGATATTACTATCAAAAAAGAAATTACAATTAGCAAAAATAGCATTAGGAACTAAAGTAACATTTCTGTTGATGTATAAGTTCCCCCCTGTAGTATTTGATACCAAAATTGCAGAACAAGGAGTTCCCATAATAGTTCCGCATGGCAAAACTGTTATAGTTTCTCCTGATGGTATAGGATTGGATGTTCCCCCAGGAGTAATACTATTTAGAGTAACTATTCTACTTCCTGTAGGAGGATTTGCCCATATTACTGTAATTGCTGTATTATTCGGTTCTAAGGCAGTCAAAGCACCTCCAATAACAGACCAAGAAGCAGTCGTAATAATTTCATCTGCACAATGCTTTATATAATAATATGAAGTATCCCCGCAACTCATATGGTCTCCCATTAGACGTTGAGCATGGGCTACAGATACTAAGCTGCAGCAAGCTAAGAAAATCTTAAAAATATTTTTCATAATCATCATAATTTAATTTCTGCCTACTCATAAAGCTTTTCGGCAAACGCTCTTTTTTTCATACAACCGTTCAACTTATGTTAAGCAAAACAGATGCACCCAAATTTAATAGTAAATTGCTATTGCTTCTAGGGTATTAAATTTTTCCTTACGCCTTTTTTATTTGATTATTTTATAGTTATTATACTTACACCATAAATACTTCGTACAAGAAATTTTGGATAGGCTCTGTATAATTGGCGAGATTTCCAAAACCTTAAATCATTATATTTTATCTCTGCTTATTTAGACTGAGAAGCAGAGGTTATATTGCTGAAGTTATTCTTACCCAATATAAATAGGTAAGCTGTATAAAATATGAATAAAACCTGAGAGGAGTATGAAATGTATAATTGGGTATAAATATATTTATCTATAGGCTTATAAAAAGAAAAAGCTTTGAAATTTATAGATTCCAAAAATAGAAAAGTCCATCGGATTAATTTTGGATGATTCATTGCTTTTAAAAGTATAATTAGATTTAATCAAAAATATTTCAAATTAATACAATATATTCATTTTATGATAACTGAATAATAAAACACTTAATAATTAAAATAGTTCAATTATTCAGTTAAAATTACCTTCACTATAAAAACAATTCAAAAAATAAATAACAATACTTTCAAAAAACACATTCACAAAAATGTTAAATTTTATTTCTAACATTTCTGGTTTACCGAACTTGCATTTATACAACCGAAAGGACAATCTTGTCCTTTCGGTTTGCATTTCGTACTTTTGCATAAAATATT
>JAVBQU010000188.1:0-6712 GCA_031548675.1 Bacteroidales bacterium | reverse complement strand
TTAAAGTTAGGATGGGAATATTCTCCTGTTTCCTTACCCAGATACCAGTACTCATTTGTAACATGGGGGTCCGGCTTCCGAAAATCGGTAACTGTATATAGCCTAACATTTTGTTTTGAAAACATGGTTATTCGTTTGGCTTTCCAATAATCATTGGTAACTCCGTATTGTACATTTAGTGATTTTGTAAGCTCGTCTAATTCTTTTGCTTCTTCGGGGTAATAGGTAAAAAAATTCTTCAATCCTTTATAGGGATTCTGTATTTTATTGGGGACACCTAGACTGATAAAGAATATAATTATGATAAAACATACGGAAGAAACATTTGAAACAAGATTAAATTGTTTTTTATCATAAAACGGCAATATAACATTAAATATTGATAGTAGAAATCCGAATATATTATATCTTAAACATTCTATATGAGAATAATTTCCGGCAAAAATAGGCGTAAATATGATGATAGGAACAGCTATTGTAGAAAATAAAGAATAAACATATTTTACATCACAGATATCTTTTTTTGTAATAATCCGAATCGTTTTTCGGGAAGTATAAAGTGCTGTAAAAAAGAAAGATAGTAAGGATATACTAAAAAAGAATTGGGTTATCGAAAATTTAGAATAGTAGCTTATCATTTGCATTCTAAATAGCTCCCATGAGTCCCGAATACAATCAAAACACATAAATTGCTGTGCTTGAGGAGTAAAAAAATATGGATTATGTGCAAATATGTAGAAAATAATAAGACCTGCTACAGCAGCAATAATAGAAGATAATAGTAGGTCTAAAATAAGTTTTCTCTTATAATTCAAGATAAGCAAAATACAAAAACATATAATGGCTGGTACGATAAAGCACATTAAGTATAATTTATCGCAAGGAATTGAAATTGTTGCAACAATAAAAAAGCATATGATTAATGACCACCGAGGATTTTTTAAGTAGTTAAGAACAATCCATAAAGAAATAAGTGCCATTAAGAAAGCTCCATTATGGTATGCATTTGAAAATGCCAAAAACGCATTGTACGATTCTCCATCAATTATGTAAAATAACGGCATTAGAGAAAACAATAGTATGATTAAAGAGAACTTATTTAAAGTAATTGTTGGAGCAAAGGTTTTGAAAATTTTATAGACCACAAACAGAATGAAATAGAACTGGATAATACCGAATAAAAAAGAAGATACAATGAGATTTCCCTGTGTAAAAAACATAAGGATAAAGAAAAATAGCATATCGGGAAAGAAATTAGGGGCAGGATTTACATGCCAACCCTTAAAACTGCCTCCATCTATAAATAAATCTTTATAAATAGAGGGTAGATAGAGGCTATCGCTTGAAAAGAATTTTTGAAATGCTTGTTCTGTAAACTGAGAAAAATAAAATAGCGATAAACAAACACTTACAACAATAGATATGATCCCTACAATATTTTGTTTTCTATTTAGCTTTAAATAGATTGGCGCAAGTACTTCTCTTAATGCAGTCATAGTTTATTTTAAATTTTCATCTAAAAAAGTCCGTAAATCATCAGCAATGTCTTGTCCGGATCCTGTAAATACAATCTCTTGATTGGGATTTATAAGTATTACAGTAGGGAAAAGACTCACTTTATAATAAGAGGGTACCTCTGTACCATAAGAGCAAAGCATAGGATAAGAATGCTTTCCCTTACTTACAAAATCCTTAAGTTTTTCATTGTTTTCATCAGTGCTAATTCCAAAAACTTTCAACCCTTTGGTTTCGTACTGCTTAGATATCTCATCTATTTGTGGAGCCAGTTTTCTACAGGGCATGCATGCCATAAACCAGAAATCTAATAATACCCATTGTCCTTTATATCCTGATAAAGTAACAGAATCATTCTGGCCAATAACAGGCAATGTAAAATTTGTAGCCGGTGTATTTTTTATGGATTCCAACAGCTCTTCTAATTTTTCTGTTGGCATAGAAATATTAGTCTTATAATTATCATCCAAATAGGGCAAATAATTATAAAAATCTAAGGACTTGTATTCGGGATTGTTAATATCTGCAGAAACTAAATATGTGTTAGTTTCCACTATAGCACTGCCTACATAGGGCTTTACATCTGGAAGTCTTGAAGAATATCGTAACAATAGAGTATCTGTTTTACGACATTCATACGTATCTTCATACGAAGCAAATATCCTTTTTTCCATGTAAGAAGGATCGGATCCATTCTTTTTAATCTGTTTTTGTTCTTCCTGAAATGCTTTTTTTTGGTATTTTGCGGTCATTTCCGGTCTTATCTTTTTTTTATGCAAAATAAAAATCATGCTGCTGTCTGTATCTTTTGTCTTTCCGGGCAAAACATAGACAATCCATTTATATTCCAAATTATTACAATAAAAAGCAATAAATTCTGAAAACATATATCTCAAATGAGATTGGGCGTCTTCTGAAGAATCAATATCTACACTTTTATGTTTATGATCAATTCTAACTACCACTTTTGGATTACTGATATATTGAATCGAATCTTCTACATATAATAAATTTATATATCCTAAATCATTTAACCCTGTTTTTTTATTTTTCTTTCCATTCGAAAATATTAAAGTTCCATGGGTCGTAATAAAGTCTACAGAATCTTTATGTTTGGTTTTGACAATAAAATCAATCTTCCCACATTTAATCTTTATACTTTTTTTACTGGCAGTCTGCATGTAATTATTGTAATTATTAAATATGTCTGATTGGGAGTATGCATTCTGCAAAATACTCAACAAAAATATGCTTAAAAGAATAATTTTTAATCGTCTCATTCCAATTTGATACTAAAAAATGGGTTTATAAAAATGTTACAATGGCAAAAGCTACCTAAAGTAAAAAGCTAATAATAAAATAAATATTGTATTTATTAACTCTTATAGTTTCAATCTATAAAACAATTTGCTCCCTTTAGAGATTATTTCAGATTTTCATTTAGAAAATCTTGTAATTGCCCGGCTACATCACTGCCTGTTCCTGTAAATACAATGGTTTGTTCCGGATTTATAACTATAACCGTGGGGTAACTACTTACTTTATAAAAAGATGTAATATCAGTACCATAAGAGCAAAGCATGGGGTAAGAATGCTTTGTCTTACTTACAAATGTTCTGAGATTTTCATTATTTTCATCAATATTAATCCCAAAAACTTTCAGTCCTTTGGTTTCATATTGTTTATAAATGGATTCTATTTGAGGAGCCAGTTTTCGGCATGGCACGCATGCCATAAACCAAAAATCCAACAATACCCACTGCCCTTTATAATCCGATAAAGTAATAGTATCATTTTTTCCTATAACAGGCAGAATAAAATCAGGAGCAGTGGTATTCTTTGTTGAATCTAACATCTGTTTCAAAGTTTCTCTTGATAAAGAACCTTTGGTCTTATAATCATTCTCCGAATAGGATAAATAATTATAAAAATCTAAGGACTGGTATTTAGGATTGTTGATATCTGCAGCAATTAAATAGGAACTGCTTTCTATTACAGCCCGCTTTGCATAAGGCTTTGTTTTCAAAACTTTAGAGGAATGTTTTAATAATAAAGTATCGCTTTTACGACTTTCATATACATCTAAGTATGGAGTCTGCATAATTTTGAATATATAAAAAGGATCATCCTCATGCTTTTCCTCCTCTTTCTCCATTTTTTTCCGGTATTTTTCAGATAGCGTAGGTCTTATTTTGTTACTTTCTAAAGTAAATAGAATACTGCTATCAGTCTCTGTTAAACGCTTCTGTACAGGTTTTCCCATAAACCATACAGAAGCTAAATCATTCGTATAAAATTCCATAAATTCGGACAATAATGATTTTGCATGAGCTTGCCTATTCTTGGAAGAATCTATTAAAACTACTTTCTGTTTATAATCAATGGTTACCAGCATGGCCGGAGTACCAATATATTGTACAGAATCCTCTTTAAAGAATAAATTTATATAGGAACATTCTCTTAAACGTTTCTTTTTCTCATTACTAAATATCAAGGAAGCATGTGTTTCTGTAAAGTCTTTTGAGCCTTTACTCTTCTCCTTTATAATAAAATCAATTTTTCCACATTGGATACTTTTCCCTTTTTTAAGGGCTATATCCATCCAATTTTTATCAGATTGAGAATATCCGTTAAAGATAAAACAAGATAGGAATAGAGATAGGCTAATTAATTCTATTCGAATCATTTGTATATGCTTTTAATTAACAATATTGGTTTTGTATCCATCCTGCAAGTAAGATAAATAGCTATAAAAATCTAAAGACTGGTATGCCTGATTATTAATATCTGTGGCTATTAGATATGAATTGCTTTCGACCACAGCTTCCTTTGTGTAAGGCTTTGTGTCTTTAACCTTAGAGGAATATCTTAATAATAAAGTATCCCCCTTCCGACATTCATATACATCTGTGTATTGAGTATATAAATTTTTTATCATATTAAGGGGACTATCTATATTCTGCCTACTATTCTTATGCATTTTTTTCCGGTATTTTTCAGTCATCATGGGCTTTAGCTTGTTACTCTGCAAAGTAAAAACAACACTGCTATCTGTTTCTATCAGCTTCTTCTGTACAACTCCCATAGACCATGCAGATGCTAAATCATTTCTATAAAACGCCATAAATTCCGATAATAATAATTCAGCATTAGCACACCTATCCTTAGAAGAGTCGATTTGAACCCTTTTTCGTTTATGATTGATGGTTGCCAGCATGCTAGGAGTGCCGATATATTGTATGGAATCCTCTTTAAAGAATAAATTTATATAGGAGCACTCATCATGTCGTTTCTTTTTGTTATTATTATTGTTAAATATTAAGGAAACATGTGTTTCTGTAAAATTTTTAGAATCTTTGCTTCTTTCCTTTATGATAAAATCAATTTTTCCACATTGGATACTTTTCCCTTTTTTTTGTGCTATATCCATATAGTTTTTATTAGATTGAGAGTATCCATTAAGTATAAAACAACATAAGAATATAGATAGAACAATTATTTTTATTCGAATCATATTTGTATATATTTTAATTAGCAATAAAGTAAAGACAACATTTTTGCTTTTGCAAGCTTTAAAAAATCATTTTGGTATTTTATTGTTGGTTTGACTTGAAAAAGTCATTCATGATTGTAATTAAATTTTGGGCGTTTGCTTTATCTAGCCCCAATGTGAGTGAAAATGTTTTTAACTTATAATCAAATTTTACTCCCCATTTTCCTAAATCTGCTACATTACTATTAATCCAAATATTAGAGTTTAATCTTATATTTCTTATTTCGGAAGATTCTAATTGTTGTTTCTTTCCAATACCAAAGAGAGTTTTTTCAAAAGAAACGGTATGCTTATCGGCAATAAATTTTTCCTGCCGAAAAAACATCCATAGACCGTACAAGGTCATGGCAAATCCTCCTATTAACCAGATGATTAACCAAATTATTTCCATTAAATGAACAATGGCTTCCTTATGATGAAAGAAGAATCTGATTGTTCCGAAAATAAAAGAGAAAACCCATACATTTAACCATGTTAACCCCCATAAAAGTAAAATCCAATTATTTTTGGGAGAAACTATAATGCTTATTCTTTCCTGTGAATTTTCAATTTTTATTTTATTGATGTTTATCATACTAAATAGATGATTATTAATTTATAAAAATGCGGCAATAACATATATTATTCAAAGTA
Source organism: Bacteroidales bacterium (assembly GCA_031548675.1). Lineage (GTDB taxonomy): Bacteria > Bacteroidota > Bacteroidia > Bacteroidales > P3 > JAVBQU01. The sequence goes on along the minus strand of JAVBQU010000188.1, from coordinate 1,011 downwards.
AAATGATAAAATCATATTACTCCAAAATATGCCAAGAAAATAATTTTAAAGTCCCCCATTTACAGGATTCTAATAAATGGATCTATAAAAAATGTAACAATAGCAGAAGCTACCCAAAGTACAAGGCTAATAATAAAATAAATATTATATTTATTAATTCTTTTCAACGATATTTGCTTTTTAGATTGCATATAAGAATATGTAATGCAAACAATAGGAGTTAAAAGCATTGCTATTTTAGAAATATACATAATTAATTTATTTTTGTTTCGAAAATTACTCCGCAGTTTTATGCTCTTATAGTTCTAATCTACAAAATAATTTGCTCCTTTGGAAATTATTTCAGATTTTCATTTAGAAAATCTTGTAATTGCCCGGCTACATCACTGCCTGTTCCTGTAAATACAATGGTTTGATTGGGATTTACAAGTATTACAGTAGGAAAAAGACTCACTTTGTAATAAGAAGGTACTTCTGTACCATAAGAGCAAAGCATAGGATAAGAATGCTTTCCTTTGCTTACAAAATCCTTAAGTTTTTCATTATTTTCATCAGTGCTAATTCCAAAAACTTTCAATCCTTTGGCTTCGTACTGCTTAGATATCTCATCTATTTGTGGAGCCAGTTTTCTACAGGGCATACACGCCATAAACCAGAAATCTAATAACACCCATTGTCCTTTATATCCTGATAAAGTAACAGAATCATTCTGCCCGACAACAGGCAGCGTAAAATTTGTAGCCGGTGTATTTTTTATGGACTCCAATAACTCTTCTAATTTTTCTGTTGGTAAAGAAATATTGGTTTTATAATTATTATCTGAATAAGATAAATAATTATAAAAATCTAAGGATTGGTATTCAGAATTGTTGATATCTGCAGCAATTAAATAGGAACTGCTTTCTACTACAGCCCGCTTTGTATAAGGCTTTGCCTTGACAATTTTAGAAGAGTGCTTTAATAATAAGGTATCGCTTTTACGACTTTCGTATACATCTAGGTATGGGGTTT
>JAVBQU010000033.1:0-11233 GCA_031548675.1 Bacteroidales bacterium | reverse complement strand
CGCCTGTAGGAATCATGGGTTTTAAAGCACGTAAAGCTAAGTTACCATGTCCTATTTCACGACGGCTGGTTCCACGGTTCATTTTTACCTCACCTGTTGAAAACGCAGGGAAATTATAGTGTAAAAGCAAGCTGTTTTTACCTTCGATAAAAGCACCATCTATAATTTGCTCATCCAATTTAGTCCCCAAAGTTACGGTAGTAAGCGATTGGGTTTCGCCACGGGTAAAAATAGCCGAACCATGAGCTGCTGGCAAGTAATCGGTTTCAGTCCAAATAGGGCGTATTTCGTTTAATTTTCTTCCATCCAAACGAATGCGTTCGTTCAGAACCATATCACGCATAGCTTCTTTTTCTTCAGCGTGGAAATAACGGGCAATCATAAAAGCTTTGTCTGCACGTTCTTCTTCTGATAAAGTAGCAACAAATTCTTCTTTTATCTTTGCTGCCATTTCGTGGCGTTCATGCTTGTTGTTAGAACCGGCTTTAGCCGCTTCATATAACTGGGCATATACGGCTTCGTGTACTAATTTTTTGAAATCTTCATCATTTCTTTCGTGGCAGTAAGCACGTTTTTCGGTTTTGCCAACCGCAATGGTAAGCTCGTTTTGAGCCATGCATTGGGTTTTGATTGCATCATGAGCAATTTTTAAGGCTTCAATCATAGTATCCTCAGATACTTCTTTCATTTCGCCTTCCACCATCATAATATTATCGATGCTGGCTGCAACCATCAAATCCAAAGTGGCATTACTTAATGCACTTAAAGAAGGGTTGATTACAAATTGTCCGTCAATCAAAGCTACACGTGCTTCTGAGATAGGTCCGTTAAAAGGAATATCAGAAACTGCCAATGCTGAAGAAGCTGCTAAAGCTGCCAGAGCATCGGGAGGAGTATCTTTTTCCCCTGAAATTAAGGTTACCTGAACTTGTACTTCTGCATGAAAATCATCTGGAAATAATGGACGTAAAGCCCTGTCGATTAAACGGGCAATTAATATTTCATATTCCGATGGGCGGGCTTCCCGTTTAAAAAAACCTCCGGGGAAACGTCCCAAAGCTGCATATTTTTCTTGATAATCTACTGAAAGAGGCATAAAATCTACATTTTCGCCTGCTTCTGTTTTTGCACAAACGGTAGCTAAAAGCATGGTGTCGCCCATGCGTACTACTGCCGATCCGTCTGCTTGTTTGGCTAATTTTCCTGTTTCGATGGTAATCGTACGACCATCGGGTAAATTAAAACTTTTGGTTGTTACTGTCATTTGTTTTCGTACTAATGTTTTTGCTTTTCGGTTCCGCAGCAAAAACAAATTTATAATTTATTGAATTGAGTATCCTAGTTTATAAAAATCAAGCAATGGGATTAAAACCATGCTTCTTTGCAGGTAACTTCATATGTATCGTTGCTTTTAGCGTCTACATTTTCACATCCCGTTCCGGTTTCCGATTTCATCTCTTCCACTTTTCCGGTTGTTCTATTTTTATATTCGCAATCGCAGCTTTTGTATTTACTGCACGAAATAAAAGCAATACTTATCCCTGTTAAAATAATTAAACCCAAGTATTTTTTCATGTTTTTGTATTTAGAGTTTAATAATATAGATTTATGTAAATACATAAAAAGGCAATTACAAATTGATAATTGCCTTTTTACTTTCATATTTTTTGTATCAAGATTACTTTCTGATGTTAAGCTTCTTAATAATCTCGCGATATCTATTGATGTCAACTTGTTTCAAATAATCCAACTGACGTCTTCTTTTTCCTACCAAATTAATCAAAGCTCTTTCCGTAAAAACGTCTTTTCTATTTTTTTTCAAGTGCTCTGTCAAGTGGTTAATTCTGAAAGAGAATAGGGCAATTTGTCCTTCTGCTGATCCAGTGTCTTGTTCAGATTTTCCGTGGGCTTTGAAAATTTCTTTTTTCTTGTCTGATGTTAAATACATAGTATACTTGATTTTTTCTTTTTATTTTCTATAAAACAGGTTTGCAAAGTTACACACTTATTTTTGAATATAAAAGCAAATTTTATTTTTAAAGAAAATATTTTGGGATGTAATTGCATAAGATGTATCCATATTGGGTTGCAAATAATTAAAAAAGGATTTAATACAATTATTATTGATAGTAAGCCTTTTTAAAGGGATTGAACCATTTAGTGCATAAATAATATGAAGGAATACTGGCATATTTTCCTTGATTCTTATGATTTTTAGCCAAATGCAATCCGATTAATCTTTGCTGTGCAGTGGTATTTCGGACAGGGTAACCATTCTGAAACATAATATCGAGAGTATTAAGAGCTTGTTCATAAGCTTCAATCGTTATGTAGTTTTCCAAAATAGTTTCGAATAACTTATCAGTATAATAGAATTTTACGCGTTCATAGAGATAAGTATGTACAATATGCATGGTGTCTAGCTGCTTATTGAGGTAAAATTGTTCAGCATTCAAATATGCATGAATATACTTGAGCGTGTCGTTCATTTCCAATGCATTTTCGGCATCTTGCAGCATTGTGTAATATAAAACAGGATATCGCAAGCGGGCTTGATATAAACCTAATTGAGCATGAGAAAACTTGCAAGAAGAGCTCTCAATAGATTTTTCTATATTATGCAGAATAAAAGTAGCGGATTGATAATCATTTTGAAGGCATTTACGGTCTATCTCTGCAAATTGATATTCGATGTCGGTTTGAATATCCTTACAGTTCTTATCCGCTAACTTTTGCCTGAAGTTTTTTACAGCTAATAAAAAATCGCTGTCTTGCTCCAAATCCTGCATTTTGGCTTGCGCAAAAATAGAATTTAATAATTGTTCCGGATTGACAGAACTTTCCGACCAAAGCTGAAATTCCATTTTATCGAATTGAGCTAATAATTTTAGCTTATTAGCATACCAGATGCATGCATCCATTTCCTGTTTAATGCTGTCTTGTTTGGTCTTATTTTTCTGCTTTTCAAAAACGGCAATAGCCGCATCAAATTCACCCGAAGATAACAGTGTTAAACCTTCGTTTAAGGCAATTTGAGAAGATTCTTGTAGCGATGTTTTTACCTTACGGCTTGATTTGGGTTTCTTTTGTGAATTAGTTTTTTCCTGCAGAAGTACTGCTTCCGGAGCATTATATGCTAAAGTGGAATAAGTTTGAGATTTAATATTCTCAATTCTAACATTTACTTCTTTTTGGTAATCCTCATCTTGCAGCAAAGATAGCTGTTGAGCCTGAGCAAACGAAGACTCAGCTTCCCTGTCTTTATTAGAAAAATAGTAATAACGTCCTTGCTCAATATACACATTCGTAATTTTATTTGCCAAAACAAGAGCATCGCTTTTATCGTTAAGCCATGTCGAATTTTCCGACTGATAGTTTAAAGCCTTTAACATAAAAGCATTGGCAATAACTACTTTATTGCCATCCAAAGCTTTTCGGGCTACATTTAGGTAAGCTGTGTAAACTCCTTTTTTCGATTGCAAAATTGCTTCATGAATTAAATTATAATCGCATCTGCATAAAGGTATAGTTTTGCAAAATGTCTCCAATTGCGAATATATAGCCAACGCTTCATTATATTGTTTTTGCGAATTATACTTTATGCCTTGTTCCATGCCTTTATCATAAATCCTTTGAGCCAATTGTTCAAATTGCGATAATGTGTTTTCCGATAAATAAAAAACCTCTAAGATTTTAGCAAATTGCTGTGTTATGGCATTAATATTCATACTGTCTAAATCCAACAGCATGAGATGGTAATAGGCATCCAAAAAACAAGGATTTACTTCTATGCATCTTCTCAAGTAATACCTTTGCCTTTCAGGAGAGGCAGATAATGATTTTTGAAAAAAGAGAGTATCAGCTTTTTGTATTTGCAACGATAATATAGAGCGGAGCGATACAATCCGGTATTTTATCGACATATATTGTACTTGATAATCTGCCGAAGCTTGATCATAATTACGATACCATCCGCCTAATTTATTTTCAGCGTCCATCAGCAAACAATCGTACAAAGGGAGCAATTCCAGATTGGCAGTATCAATGTTGTCAAGCTGTGAAGCATGAGCAGTCATTTCTTGGCTGTGTTCCGTAAAGTTTTGTGCAGAACATAGATGAACGCCAGCTAAAATACTGATGAATAGAAAAATACCGGATTTTAAATGCTTGTACAAAATGATATGCTTGATTATATTTTTAAAAGTTATTCTGAATATATAGAGTGCTTTATCCCCCACAAGGAGCAATATAACCTAAGATAATTTTTTTATTAAAATAGTAATAGAAAGCTCTTGGAGGGTCAAAAATTATTGGTTCTGGTTTTTCTGCAACCTCAATATCTTTTCTTTTATTAGTTAACAGAAAAATATCTGGTATTTTTTCTCCTATAACCATAAATAAAATGTTTTTAAAGTAAAAAAATCCATATCCTTTTATAGTTTTAGTATGATCAAAAGATTGGCAAATGTAAATGCTCTTTGCTTCTATTTTGCGATCATCTTTCACGTCTTCAATATATACTTCCCATGGGTGAGATTCTATAAAACGACCACATTTCTTATGTTTCGCGATAAGAATATTTAAGGTAGATAGAAAATTCGAATCAATTATAACTAATTCAGCGATTCCTCTTTCCTCTTTGGTATCATTTTTAATTGTAAAATTATTTAGACTATTCTTTAGTTGCAAAATAGTATTCTGCTGTTTTTGAAGTTTTCGATTATCCCAAATGTGCCATAGTATAAATAAAAGAAATAATGATAACAAGATAGCCAATAATATTAGGAATTTGTTTTTCATCAGCAGTTATACACTATTTGTTTTTAAATAAGATAACATTAGGTCTTATGCTTTTCCTTTTTAGCAGCAGGAAATAAGATATTATTCAAAATCAGACGATAGCCTGCAGAATTAGGATGCAGATTCAAATCTGTGGGCGGGTCGCCGATTAAATGCTGATAATCCTCAGGGTCATGTCCGCCATAAAAAGTCCAAGTACCCTTTCCATAAGTTCCATGCAGATAACGTACCTCATTTAAGGCTTTATTCTCTCCTAAAATAACCACATTGGGTTTAATAAACTGCTTGCCGAAAGCCGTAGATTGCCCCATAAATCCGCGGATAACCCGCTCGTGGTCTTGAGTAAGCATAGTAGGAATCCAATCCCATTTTGCTGAAAAATCAAAAAGTGTAAATAAATCCCCTTGCTGCTGCACATTGCCCCGATAGTTGGTTACATCAATATTCGAAATTTCATAAATATACGGGTTGGTAATAATTTCGAAATTACGGAATGCAAATGTATTGTCAAAATTTAGTTTCTGCTGAGCTTGCGGGTCGATAGGGTCTCCATCAAACACTTGGTCGCAGATGTCTACGCCATCCGCTGCCAAAGCCACATCGTAACTATCCGGAGCAGAACACATGGCAAACAAAAAACCGCCTCCCGAAACAAAATCCCGCATCTTTTTTACTACAGCCAATTTAAGTTGCGAAACTTTCGAAAACCCGAATTTCTTAGCCGTTTCCTGCTGTGTGCGGACATCTTCGATATACCAAGGCTGGTTGCGGTAAGCAGCCCAAAACTTGCCGAATTGTCCCGTAAAATCTTCATGATGCAAATGCAGCCAATCATAAAAAGGCAGTACCCCATTCATCACTTCGTCATCGTAAATAACAGTATAAGGAATTTCTGCATAGGTAAGAACCAATGTAACAGCATCATCCCAAGGGAGTTTGCTTTTAGGCGAATACACAGCAATTTTAGGGGCTTTTTGCAATTTAACCTCATCCATATTTACTTCAGGATCGGCTATTTCTCTTAATATCTGTGTTGATTGCTCATCGGCTATAACCTGATAAGTTATCCCCCTGAGCTTACATTCTTTTTCTATCGCTTCGGCATATTTACACATAAAACTTCCGCCCCGGTAATTTAAAAGCCAGCTTACTTCAACATTTCTTTCCAATGCCCAGTAAGCTATACCGTAAGATTTAAGATGATCTTTTTGGGTATTATCCATCGGGATTAAAATATAAGCAGCCCAAAGTTTCGAGCTTACCAGCACGAAACATAGCATTATCAGAATTATCCGCTTCATATTATGGGAGTTCATGAGTGCAAATTTACAGCAAAACAGGGCAATAAAAAACAAAAAGTTTGGAAAATACCTTGAATTTGAACAGCCGTTTACTTTTATCCGTAAATTTGCATTAAAATTATTACATAATGACATTCAAAGTAGGCGATAAAGTTAAGTTCTTAAATACAAAAGGCGGGGGCGTAGTAAGCAAAATTATTAGCAGCCAGATAGTAAGCGTGGCAGTTGAAGATGGTTTTGATATACCCACATTAATCAACGAATTGGTTTTGATAGAAACCGACGAAAAAGCAGCAGGCTTATTTCAAGAAGATATTGAGGTAGATGATGTTGAAAAACGCCCAGAAATACAAGAAGATGAAGAGGACTACAGAATATCGAAGATTATGACCAACTCTGCTGAGGCAGGTATGTATTTGGCTTTTGTACCTCATGATCAGCGTTTTTTAGTAAGCGGATTAATGGATATTTATTTGATAAACAATACGCATTTCGATATATTGTTTAGCGTTTTTCTTCGAAACGATGAAAATGTATTTATCGGTACGGACTATGGCGGTTTAGAACCCCGTCAAAAGTTTTTACTCAAAACCATCAACCGAGACGAACTTAATAAATGGCTTACAGGAGTAATTCAGGTTTTGTTTCATGTCGATAGCAGTAAGCAAGTATTAAGTCCTTTAAGTACCGAATTTAAAATCAAGCCTTCAAGGTTTTATCAAGAAAACAATTACATCGCCATTCCATTTATCCAGCAAAAAGCATTGATGCTCACTTTGGGAAAAATGGTAGAAGTGTCTGTTTTTGCTGAAAATAAAGATGAAATACGCAAAGACGAATCCATATTAAAACCTCAAAAAGCCCAGCAGGTAAAATCTGAAAATATTCTAGAACAGCATTTGATAGATAACCATACAGCCGAAATCGATTTACACATAGGCGAATTGGTAGATGATTACTATCTTTTAAGTCCAGCCGAAATGCTCAACATACAGTTGGACTATTTTATGAAATGTATGAATGCGGCTATAAATCATCATATTCAAAAAATCATTTTTATACATGGAGTTGGCAACCATGTTTTGAAAAACGAAATCACGAAAATACTGAAAAAATACAAAGGCGTACATTCATTTGATGCTTCTATGGCTAAATATGGCATGGGTGCCACCGAAGTATTCATAGGTCAAAATGTAGAAATAACAGAATAATTATGCATAACATGCAATAGTAGTTTTTATTTAGAAATCATGCTCAATAATACTTTAGATAAAGCCCTGCGTAAAGAAAACTTTAGCTTGGAAGAAAGCCTGCTTTTATGGCAAAAAGCTTCTACTGCCGAGTTGATGTATGTTGCCAATGAATTACGCAAACAATGGCATCCCAACAACAAGGTAACTTGGCTTATCGATAGAAATGTAAACTATACCAATATTTGCATGTCCGGTTGTAAGTTTTGTTCATTCTTTTGCACAGAGAAATCCCCTAGAGCCTATATTACAAGTAAAGAAGAATACGAACAAAAGATACAAGAATTGGTTTCGTTGGGAGGAGATCAATTGTTGTTGCAGGGAGGAATGCACCCAAATTTCGGATTAAAATTTTATACCGATTTATTTAAGACCCTAAAAAGCATTTACCCTCAACTGAAACTTCATGCTTTAGGACCTCCAGAGATTATCCATATATCAACATTAGAAAATATTTCTTACAGAGAAACCCTTATTCGCTTACAAGAAGCCGGATTAGATAGTCTGCCCGGAGCCGGAGCCGAAATTTTGTCGGATAGAGTACGAAGTATAATTTCTCCCCGAAAATTTACAGTTAAACAATGGCTGGATGTGATGCGGGAAGCCCATAAACTTAATATAACCACTTCTGCAACGATGGTTTTCGGACATATAGAAACGATAGAAGAACGGATTCTGCACCTGCTCTATATTCGTGATGTACAGAATGAAAAACCGGAACATGCTAAAGGTTTTATTTCTTTTATCCCTTGGACTATGAAATTCAACGGAACCCAAATGGAAAAATATAACATAAAGCAGCAGCCTGCAGCAGAAGAATATATCCGTATGATTGCTTTGAGTCGGATTGTTTTGAATAATATCCCCAACATACAACCCTCATCGCTTACTGTAGGCAAAGAAACAGCACAAATCTGCCTGCATGCCGGAGCAAACGATTTTGGGTCGATAATGATAGAAGAAAATGTAGTTTCCCCTATGGGAAGTGCATTTAAGTTTGATAAAGAAGGCATACAGCTTGCCATTCGCGAAGCAGGATTTGAACCTCAGCGGCGTAACCAACAGTTTGAATTCCTAAATTAGAAAATATATACTTTTAAAAAGTCTTTATTATTGCATGAATAAGTTCATATTATTTTTCTGTTTAATACATAAAATATGTACTTTTGCATACACTATAGAATAAGCATAAATACATTACTTCAATGCGGATTTTTCTAACCAGTATTTTTTTACTATCAACAGCTTTGCTTTTTGCCCAGCAAGATGCGATGAAAGAGCCAGTATCAACAGCTATAATTGCCGGAACTTATTCTTACCAGTTTCCGGTAGGGGATATGGCAAAACGATATGGAGGCAACTCCGCAGTAGGACCTGTGTTTTTATGGAAAACCCGGACAAATTGGTTGATAGGTGCAGATTTTAATTTTATGTTTAGCAAAAATGTAAAGAATATAGATTCTATTACCAAATTTGTAACAACCTCTACAGGAGATGCTATAAGTAATGCCGGATTGGCTTTTGATGTAGCTCCTTTTTTCAATGAAAGAGGATTTACAGCCAACCTGAAAGTAGGGAAATTAATACCCGCTTTTGGCTTTAATCCTAATACCGGAATACTTTTGATGGGAAGTGCAGGACTCATGTATCATTGGACTAAAATACAATTTGATATTAATGATTACAAAATTCCTCCCTTGATAGATGATTATGCCAAAGGTTACGATCGTTTATCAATGGGACCAACATTAAGCCAATTTGTAGGATTTTTCTATATGGGAGATTCACGGATGGTAAATTTCTACGGAGGATTTGAATTTACAGAAGCGTGGACTAAATCCATCCGGGATTTTGATTTTGCTTTACAAAAGAAAGACAATAAAGTCTATTTCGATTTTTTAATTGGAATAAAAGTAGGCTGGATGTTTCCGCTTTATGGCAAGAAACCTAAAGAATATTATTACTAAAAATAACGAATGTTATATACGTAATTGATGATTCTGAAATCTCTAATCTGAAATTTGAAACCTGACATTTGAAATAATTATTCGATGCGATTACTTTATACCACAGGTATTTATATTTACTTTGTTTTAGCAAAAATAGCTGCCCTATTTAATGCTAAAGCAAAACTGTGGACAAAAGGGCAAAAGCATATATTACAAACAATAGCCTCGCAGATTAATCCTAAAGATGAAATCGTTTGGTTTCATTCAGCTTCATTGGGCGAATTTGAGCAAGGCAGACCCATTATTGAAGCATTCAAAACCCAAAACCCTCAATATAAAATTTTATTGACCTTTTTCTCCCCCTCAGGGTATGAAATCAGGAAAAATTATCAAGGAGCAGATTATATATTCTATCTTCCGATAGATACTATGTGTAATGCACGAAAGTTTGTAGAAATGGTTAACCTTAAAAAAGCATTTTTTATTAAATATGAGTTTTGGTTCAATTATTTGAAATATCTTCGTAAAGCACAAATTCCCACCTATTTCGTTTCAGCAATTTTTCGAGAAGATCAATACTTCTTTAAACCATGGGGAAAATGGTTTCGAAAACATTTTGATTCCGTCTCCCGTTTTTTTGTTCAAAATGAAAAGTCGGCAATACTATTGCAAAAACACGGGATTAATCAAGTTACGGTTTCCGGCGATACACGGTTTGATAGGGTTTTTTCGGTAGCCCAACAGCCCCAGCAATTTCCTTTGATAGAACAATTTAAAGGAGAAAATAAAATTCTTTTAACAGGCAGCTCTTGGGAAGCAGAAGAAGATATTATAAGCAGATTATCCGCAGAACAGCGTGGCGGAGTAAAATTTATTTTGGCTCCGCATGAAATAGGTGCAAATCATTTAGAAAAAATACAGCAAAAGTTTTCTCATATTCCGACACTTTTATTTTCCCAAGCTACAGACAAAAATGTTCAAGATGCACAGGTGCTGATTATTGACAGTATAGGGAAATTATCGCATCTTTATCAATATTCCGATATTGCATTTATTGGAGGCGGATTTGGCAAAGGGCTGCATAATATTTTAGAAGCGGCTGCTTTTGGAAAACCCATTATTTTTGGCGCTCCTAATTATCAGAAATTTCAGGAAGCTCATGATTTGCTTGAAATACAAGGTGCGTTTGCAGTAAAAGAATATCAAGAATTTGTCGGGATTTTTTCAAAACTTTTTTCCGAACAGAATTTTTATTTGAGAACATCTCAAATCTGCCAAAACTATATTGCAGAAAAAAAAGGAGCAACCGAAAAAATTTTACAAATGGTTAAAACGTAATCAGCCGTTTCGTTTCATGGCATATTTTATATTTCTTCATGTCTTTAGTTTAAACAAGTTTTCAAATCAACTGTTAAATAGGGACTAATAAATACAACTTTTTATTTTTTCTAATCGTCTAATAACAACATGGTGGTAACTGATGAAGATTGGTTAATTACGGAGAGCATAAAATCCAACCGCAAAGCCCAACAAATGCTTTTTGATAAGTATCGGGTAACCATGCTGGGTGTCTGCATTCGTTATGCCAAAAACCGAGACGAAGCTGAAGATATTTTGATAGAGTCATTTGTAAAGGTTTTTAAACATCTTCCCGATTTCCAGCGAAAAGGTTCTTTCGAAGGATGGATGAGGCGTATCTTTGTCAATACTGCACTGGGGTACCTACGTAGGAACAATATACTGGGGGCTACCGAGCAGGTGGAGAACGCAAGGTATTTTGACGACAGGGAGAGTTCGGCGGTTGAGAAGATGGAGGCGCAGGAGATCGTGAGGTATATAACGAAGCTTCCGGAAGGATACAGGCTGGTACTGAATATGTACGCCGTCGAGGGTTATTCCCACAGGGAGATAGCCGACCGGCTCGGGATCAGCG
>JAVBQU010000169.1:0-27904 GCA_031548675.1 Bacteroidales bacterium | reverse complement strand
CTACTTCAGTATATTTAATAACAGCGAATGGAAAATAACAGGAATGCCTTTGTGGATGGGTATAAGCGATACAAGCGGAGTTGGAAACGCGAATATCCATATCCATACGATGGCAGAAAATTTAACCTTTCAACCACGATTTGCTGCATTAATCATTACATCAGATACCTTGGCTGATACAGTTATTGTTGTACAAAAAGGGCAGATTCCTACGCTTAATATTTCCCAATCCAGTATGAGTATAGGAGCCTTAGCCGGAGATACAGCTGTATTTCAAATTACTTCAAATATCGATTGGTCGATTACAGATATTGCACCTTGGCTGCAATTGAACCAGACAAGCGGAAGCGGAAATGCAATTATCCGCATGGAAGCTAATGAAACCAATAACAGCGGTGTAGCTCGTACCTGTAATTTAACATTTTCCGGTAATGATGTTACAACAAAATATTTGTTGGTTACGCAAAGATCTACTACAGGCATAACTGATGTTGCCGAAAATAAAGGGCTGGTATTATATCCCAATCCGGCAAAGGATAAAATAACATTAGTATGGAATGGAGCAGGCAGAAAAGGAGAACTTATTCTTTGTAATGCTTTAGGACAGGTAATGCTTGAGCAGACATGCGTGTTTGATGGGAAAAATGAAAATATAGATGTTTCAAAAATAGAACACGGAGTATATATTTTACATCTGACAGTAAACAGTCGAACTATTTCGAAGAAGATTGTTATTGAATAAAGATTAGTAAACCGGAGTACTTAAAATATTTATATAGAAAAAACATTTAAGAAAATTCTTGACCATCGTAGTCTGTTTAATAGCCAGCATAAAGATTTAATGAATATTTTGTATTACGATATATTAGAATACTAAATTTAAATATTAAAATTTGATAAAATACAGACACCCAAAATAGATAGATAATTGTCTGTAGTGGGTACTAACTAATCTTATAGTGAAAATCAGTAAATTTATATTAATATCATTAGCAGTTTTATTTCTTTTTTCATGCAAGAAAGAATTAAAAGAAAAGCAATGCAGCGGATCATTTAATGTAAGTTATTATTCTGTAGTCTATTTTTCAGACGAAGAAGCAAGCTATTGTAAAGAAATAGATTCATTACTTAATGAGGTTGACAATTTGATAGAATTGGATGATACAAACTCAGTACTATCTAAAATTAATAGAAATGAGGATGTAGAAATTCATCCTATGCTGGCGGAATTATTCAAGAAAACCCATGAGATTTCTAGTAAAACATCAGGAACATTCGATATTACTGTAGGAGGCTTGGTGGAATTATGTAAAATTGCTTTCGAGCAAGGGCAAGTAGATATAAAATCTAATTATATGGTTGACAGTCTGGTGAAATATGTAGGCTATGATAAAATTAGTATAAAAGGAAACCACTTATATAAGACATATCCTCAAATGGATATAAATATGGATGCCGTAGCAAGAGGATATGCCATTACAGTACTGGATGATTTTCTTCGAACACATCATATTGAAAATTACCTGATAGATGTAGGAGGAACCATACGTACCAAAGGCACTAAGCCTAATGCAAAAAAATGGATAGTCGGCATTGAAATTCCCGAAGAAGTTAAGCAAAACTCTTCCGATGCCATGACAAGAATAGAGTTGCAAAATCAATCCTTGAGCACTTCCGGAAATTATTCCAATTTTTATGAAAAAGAAGGTCTTCGCTATTCCTGCACGATAGATCCTCATACAGGTTATCCGGTATCTCATACTCTGTTGAGTGTTTCCGTATTATCAAACAATGCCATAGAATCAGATGGCATAGCAACCGCTTTTATGGTTATGGGATTGGAAAAATCTTTAGAATTTGTCAAGAAAAATCCTCAATACGAAGCCTACTTTATTTATTCTCAAAATGGGCATGTAAAAACTTGTGCAACAAAAGGAATGCAAAAACTGATAGACGAATATAATAAGAAATATGAAGAGAAGACTGCAAAATAAATCCTTTCCGAACAAAACTATAAAAACTATATTAGGTATTTGTTTTATCCTTACACAAATTACGATAACAGCCCAGCCGGTACTTCAAAAAGTTGCATTAAAAGGAGTGACCCAAGGTTCAGGCTATACAGTAACTTATTTTGATGAGCAGGGGCGTAATTTTCAACATCAGGTAGATTCGCTTTTAAATAAGATAGAAATGGTTTTATCTTTTTGGAAACCGAATTCACAAATTAATCAGGTTAATCAAAATAAGAATGTTGTATTGGATCCAATGTTCATTGATTTAGTAAATAAAGCCCGATACATATCAGAAAAAACCGATGGAGCATTTGATATTACTGTCGGAGGTTTGGTAAGGGCATGGGGCTTTATTACAGATAAACCTTCCGAAATGAGCCAGCATAAAGTAGACAGCATGCTGAAATATGTTGGTTATGATAAAATACATATAAAGAATAATCGTTTGGTAAAAAAATATCCTCAGATAGCTGTTGATTTTAATGCCATTGCACAAGGATATACATCTGCAAAAGTAGCAGAAATGCTATCATCCTATGGTATTACTAGTTATTTGGTTGATGTGGGCGGAGGAGAAATTGTAGCAAAAGGCTTAAAACTAAACAATGCTCCTTGGGTTGTTGCCATCGAAAAACCGGCGTCCAACAAAGATGATGAACGCACCATGTTAAATGCTATAGTACTGCTCGATAGAGCAATAGCAACTTCAGGTGATTATCGCAAATACTATGAAAAAAACGGACAAAGATATTCTCATCATATAGATCCTAAAACCGGATATCCGGTAAACCATTCTCTGCTTAGTGTTTCAGTACTAGCCAAAGAAGGTTGGGAAGCTGATGCGTTGGGAACTGCTTTTATGATTATGGGTATGGAAAAAGCCATTGAGTTTTTAAAGAAATATCCCGAGTATGATGCTCAATTCATTTATTTCGAAGATGGAGTTATGAAAACCTATATGACTGAGCGAATGAGAGAATTTATGATTCCAACCAATCCCCAGTAAATTATAAAATATCTATCTTTAAACCATCATAAGCAATAAATACATTTTTGGGGAGCAGTTTTTGAATAACATCATGTTCCCCCATTTGATGTCCGATATGCGTAAGGTAGGCTTTTTGCGGCTTTAATTCCTTTATCAAATCCAATGCTTCCTCCAAGTTGAAATGCGAAATATGCTTTTCTTTTCGCAGGGCATTGATAACAAGTACTTCCAATCCCTTTATTTTTTCTTTTTCCTTATCTGCAATGGCGTTGGCATCCGTAATATATGCAAAATCATAGATGCGGAATCCTAGTATTTTCAAATTCCAATGCATAACCTCAATAGGGGTAACCTTAATATTTTCTACATCAAAAATTTGATTTTCGATTTCATGAACCTTAAATTCGGGAGCTCCCGGATATTTACATGTTTCAAAAGCATAAGGATATTCCCGTTTTAGGGCTGAAATAACATCATTTTTTGCATAAATATCCATAGGCTTTTGCATCAAATGGTTGAATGCCCGTACATCGTCCAATCCTCCGATATGGTCTTTGTGGGCATGAGTTAGCAATATGGCATGAAGACGTGTGATATTTTCAGCCAGCATTTGAGCTCTAAAATCAGGACCGGAATCAATTAGGATATTAAAGGCATTTAATGAGATAAGAACAGATGAACGCAATCTTTTATTTTCTAATGCGGTTGATTTGCAGACATTACATTCACACCCAATGACAGGTATTCCTTGCGAAGTTCCTGTTCCTAAAAATGTAATCTGCATCATAGAGCGAAATATTTTATCATGTTATGGAATCTTCTTAATTAACAATGATTTTATGCGAAGCATAGATTTTGTTTCCGATAACAATCTGTACAATATAAGTTCCGGCTGCTAAAGGCTGCGTCGCAAATGATAATTGATTTTTCCCTTTCTTTACACTTTGATTAACAATTTGAGCAATGAATCTTCCATGAATATCAAAAATATTTACTTGGGTAAGAGCCGGTTTTTCTGCTTCAAAATCGATATAAACCCTTTCGGTAGCCGGATTGGGATAGATTCGGGTAGTAGGAATACTTTTTTCTCTATGCGAGATAGAGCTGGGATAAGGGCTGTATACACTGGCAACCCAAGTTGAATTTTTTTTGGTTGAGTCGCCGTATGTTCCGCAGCACCATACTGTTCCCGGTTCATTATGCTTACGCTGTATACCCGTATAATCGCCCCATCGCTCGTTGCCCCATGTTACATCAATAATGTTTTTACCCTTTTTAATGATGGTATAATCGGAACACTGTCCATTGCCATAAAAAATACCGCCATAGCCTGCATTTGCATTGTTATAATCAGAATATTCAAAACCTATAATTACCTGATCATCATCATTTCGGGTAGCAGTAGATGCAATATTCGGATAGCCGAAATAATAAGCCGTATCGCTGATAATTTGGGCTTTTACCGATGGAGACGACATATTCTGCATCATGCCGAAGTAAACAGCAGACTTTCCGATTACAGTATCAATAGAATTTGCCACAAATTGGATTTTGTTATTTTGCAAAATAGCACCTAAAACACGGGCATCGTTGGTAGCTAAAGTATTGGTAAACGCTGCTTTTTGAGGAGCATTGGGCGGCATGCCGTAAGCCTTGTCGGCACGAGCCGGTTTTACATTTAAAGAAGCACTGCCTGTGTTAAGTTTACCGTTAACCTGAATTAAAAAAGTAGTATCGTTTTGAATATCAAAGTTGCGGTTAGATAATAAATAGATGGTTTCATCTTGTAAAGTACTTACCCCTTGTACCGGACAAATATTGCGTAAAGGATTGTCTTTAAATCCGATATCGTACCATAATTTAGTTTGTAAAGTATCTCCTTGATAACCTTTTGCTTTATCTACCTGCCATATAATACTCTGCTTAAAAGAAGTCTGCCATGTACCGCCTTGTTTTAGAAGATTTCCGGTAATGAATAATTCATCTTTGGTGTAGCACAATGCAGGATAATCAAACCAGCTTCCATCATGCAGAGGATTTCCATCAATGGCATAAAAATTCCATTTACCCATGGGGTCTTTGGTTTGAGAAAAACCTACTACTATAGCCGTATTGACGGTATCGGAACCGGCTAAAAATACCATAATAAACCGGTCTTTTTCATGATCATAAAGTAATTTAGGGTCGTATTGATGAGAAGATAGCGGCATGCCTTCAGTAATAGTAGTTAGCGAAATCGTTTTTAGCAAACTATCTTTTTGTGTATCGAAAAAACACATAAGCGTGTTAGAACCCGAAATAAGCGTGCCATCGTTAGAAACAGCCAAAGTATTATCTAACGGACTTCCTCCTGAAAACGGATTGGCTTGATATTGTTTATTTATGGTAAAAGGTTCAGCAGCCTGAATATTCTTTTTAATAAAACGGCTGTTTTGTACGGGAAATCGTTTTTCAACCTCAGCTTTTACTTCTGCCATGGCTTTACGATAAATACTATTACCTTCAATAGGTTCAAGGTTCATAACATTAGCAAACCAATCAATTGAAGACGAATCTGCAATGAATATTTTTTGTAAAGGAAAGCTAAATTTTTGCTGTTTGGCATTTTGAGCCATGGCAGCAATAGTTGTTATTCCTAAAATAAATGTAAGTAATTTTCTATACATAAGATTTCTGTATTAAGTATTTACAATTGAACAAAGTTATTAATTAAAAACGAAATACAGAAGTGGTATTTGATTTTAAAGCATAATTACCTTGAAAAGATTTTGAAGAATGCAAATTAATTCAAGGTTGAATATGCAGATTCATATAATGTTATAAAGTTTTTCTTGGTTTATATAGAAATTAATATATATCTTTGCCAAGCAGAATTTTGAAAGATTTACAGAAATGTTTTAGCATCACTAAATTGTCTACTTTGGTGTTCATAAAAGGTTTTAAAGGATTTTTCAAGTTTTCGTAAAATATTTTATCAATTAATTCTTTATTTTTTTATGAACATTTTTGTTGCAAATTTGAGTTTTAGAACTACTCATGATGATTTAAGACAACTTTTTGAAAGTCATGGAGAGGTTGCGTCTGCCAGAATTATTACAGACAAAGAAACTCGTCGTTCGAGAGGATTTGGTTTTGTTGAAATGCCTAATGATAATGAGGCAGCACAAGCTATCGAACAATTGAATGGAGCAGATTTCGGTGGAAGACCTATTTCTGTTTCTGAATCAAAACCTAAAGGTGAATAAATTTTTACACCTTGTAAGATTTGAGAAGGGTTTCATCCATAAGATGAAGCCTTTCTTTTTATTCCGTTAATTCCGAACCCTTATGTCTGGAAGAATATATGTAGCTTTACCTGTTTTGAACGAAAGAGAAAACCTCGATGCATTGATGCAATGTATCAGGCAGCAGACTTTTCGTAATTTTACATTGGTAGCATGTGTAAACCAGATGGATAGTTGGTGGAATGATGACCTGCAAAAAGATAAATGTATAAATAATGCAGAAAGCATTTATTTTTTAGAGCAGATAAAAGATTTCCCTGTACATGTAATAGATCGGTCTTCGCAGGGAAAAGGATGGAGTGGAAAAAAACACGGAGTAGGGTGGGCGCGCAAAACCTGTATGGATTATATCAATGAAATAGCAAGCCCTCACGATATCATACTAAGCATGGATGCCGATACGGCGTTTAGTCCGAAATATTTTGAATCGGTATATACTATTTTTGCAAATCATCCTTCCATAACTGTTTTATGTAATCCCTATTATCATAAACTAACAGGAGATGAAACTTGTAACAGGGCTATTTTGCGATATGAAATCTATTTACGATATTATCTGCTGAATATGTTGCGGATAGGCAGTCCTTATGCTTTTTCGGCTTTGGGGTCGGCTATTGCGGTTCCTGTTTGGGCATATAGAAAAATTAAGGGCATGGTTCCTAAATTGAGTGGCGAAGATTTCTATTTTGTACAGCAGTTGGTTAAGGTTGGTAAATGCTTTTCATATAATACCGAAAAAGTATATCCGGCAGCCCGTTATTCCGACCGTGTTCCGGTAGGCACTGGACCCGCCATGATAAAAGGCAG
Organism: Bacteroidales bacterium; assembly: GCA_031548675.1. Lineage (GTDB taxonomy): Bacteria > Bacteroidota > Bacteroidia > Bacteroidales > P3 > JAVBQU01. The sequence continues at coordinate 20,810 of JAVBQU010000169.1, read as the reverse complement.
GGAGCATAATTGGAAAAGTTATCCTATTTATAGCTATGCTGATTTTGAAGAAGCAGCGTTTTTTTATAATCATCTTCCAGCTCTTTATAAGGAAGATGTGCAATGTACGTTTATCCATTTTTTAGAAGCTATTTTTAAAACTACAGATTTGTGGTCTCCATTGCGGAAAAACTTTTCATCACAAGAAAAATTTATAAAAGCCTGCCATGAAAAAGTAGACGGGTTACGGATAATGCAATTTCTAAAGCATGGGCATCTGCTTTCTAATATTCATTCCGATGAGGAAAATTTGAAAGAATTTGTATTGTATTATTTCGGACAAGATGCTCTTTCTTCTTTGAGTTTAACAACGCATTTTTCTTTCCGAACTGCAGATATAGCTCATTTGAATCTTATTAGAGATTTTCTGAAAGCGCAATGCGAAATAAAACTACTTGAAAAATAATAGGTTTGGATTATCAGTAGCATTGTTTTGTAGTATAAGTTTATTCACAAACTATCAACACATTTCTATTAAAACACAAAATTGTCAAAATGAATTTGTAAATTTGACATTTATTTCAAGATATAGATAGTTTTCTTCTATTTATATCCATAAACATGAATATTATTTACCTAAAATCGATATAAAAATATGAAAGTGTACCATTATTTTATTGTAGCAGTTTTAATGCTGGGGGCTGTTTTTACATCAGAGGCACAACCCAAGCATACTTTTGAAATCAAAAATGGAGATTTTTATTATGATTCCAAACCCATTAAAATTTATTCAGGAGAGGTACATTATCCGCGTGTGCCTAAAGAATACTGGCGTCACCGTTTTCAAATGCTTAAAGCAATGGGATTAAATGCTGTAACTACTTACGTATTTTGGAATTATCATAATACAGCTCCGGGAGTTTGGGATTTCAAAACAGAGAACCGTGATTTGGTTTCTTTTATCAAGACAGCAGGAGAAGAAGGCTTAATGGTAATTCTTCGTCCGGGACCTTACACTTGTGCCGAATGGGAATTTGGAGGCTATCCTTGGTGGCTGCAAAAGAATAAGGATTTGGTAATTCGTGGAAAAAACCAGCCGTTCTTAGATTCATGCAATGTATATATTAAAAAACTGGCTGAACAGGTAAAGGATTTGCAAATTACACATGGCGGACCTGTTATTATGATACAAGCCGAAAATGAGTTTGGTTCATATGTTGCCCAACGTAAGGATATTCCCTTAGCAGAGCATAGGGCTTACAGCCATACTATTTTCGAGATGCTCAAAAAAGCGGGCTTTGATGTGCCTTTTTTCACTTCCGATGGGTCTTGGCTTTTCGAAGGTGGCACGATTGACGGAGTTTTGCCTACAGCCAATGGCGAAAATAACCTAGAGAATCTGAAAAAAGTAGTGAATCAATATAATGGAGGCAAAGGTCCTTACATGGTGGCAGAATTTTATCCCGGCTGGCTCGACCATTGGGGCGAAAAATTTGTAAAAGTAGAAGCGAAAAGTATTACCGACCAAATGGAAAAATATTTCCAAAATGATGTAAGTTTTAATTTTTACATGGCTCATGGAGGTACTAATTTTGCTTTTACATCCGGAGCTAATTACAATGATGAATTTGATATCCAGCCTGATATTACAAGCTATGATTACGATGCTCCTATTACCGAAGCAGGCTGGGCAAGTCCTAAATACATGGCTTTTCGCGATTTGATGAAAAAGCATGTAAATTATCCTGTACCCGAAATTCCGGCTCAAATTCCTGTAATAGATATACCCCGCATTTCGCTTTCAAAATCTGCCGATTTTTTATCTTTAAAAAAGAATATGAAACCGATTGTAGCCAACAATCCTCTTTCGTTTGAAGAACTCAATCAGGGACATGGTTATGTGTTGTATTCCAAGCGATTTACACAACCTATTAGCGGAAAATTAAGCATTAAGGGATTAAGAGATTATGCAACCATATATGTCAATGGTAAGAAAGTAGGAGAGTTGAACCGTATTAATAAAAAGTACGATATGGAAATTAATATCCCGTTCAACTCAACTTTAGATATTTTGGTGGAAAATATGGGACGCATTAATTACGGAGCAAAAAGTACAGAAAATACCAACGGGATTATTCAACCGGTTACTATTGGCGATTTCGAAATTTCGGGAGATTGGGAAATGTACCAATTCCCTTTCCAAACGCAAATGAATATAGCTCAAGAACCACAGGCTAATAAAACCGGTTGTCCTGTAATATACACGGGAACTTTTAAACTTGCTAAAACCGGAGATACCTTTTTGGATATGAGCCAATGGGGTAAAGGGATTGTTTTTGTAAACGGACATCATTTGGGACGTTATTGGAAAATAGGACCTCAGCAGACACTTTATGTTCCGGGATGCTGGCTCAAAGCAGGTACAAACGATATTCAAATTTTTGAACAGCTTAATGATGTGCAAAAAACAGAAGTTCATGCTGTTAAAACACCTGTTTTGGAACAATTAAAGCCCTGATTTTATGATTAAACTGGCTGTTTTTGCTTCAGGAAGCGGTTCTAATGCACAGCGTATTATTGAATATTTTGCTTCTCATGCCCGTATTCGTATTTCTTTGATTATTACCAATAAGCAGGATGCTTTTGTAATAGAAAGAGCTAAACGGTTAAATGTTCCCTGCATATATTGCAATCGGTCGGATTTCTATGAAACCGGAAAGGTATTGGAAATTTTGCAGAAAGAGCAGATAGACTGGATTATCCTGGCAGGTTTTCTATGGATGGTTCCCATCGATTTATTGCAAAATTATCCCAATCATATTGTAAATATACATCCGGCATTGCTGCCTAAATATGGAGGAAAAGGCATGTATGGAATGAAAGTACATGAGGCTGTTGTAGCTGCCAGCGAAGCACAAAGCGGTATTACCATTCATTATGTAAATGAAAAATATGATGAAGGAGAGCTTATTTTTCAAGCCCATTGCAGAGTCGATCCGAATGATACACCTGAAATGCTGGCAGAAAAAATCCATCAACTGGAATATGAACACTTTCCTAAGATTATAGAGCAATTGATTGATAAGGAATAAAATACTGTTGTGCAAATATCTAAACTAAAACATAAATTTTAGGCGTAAAGAAACTCCATAATGCATTATTTAATACTTATTGCTTTTGTATCTTATACAATACTTTTATTTGTAATAACAAGAATTACAGCAAAAAATGCCAATAGCCAGTCATTTTTTGTAGGAAACCGCAAATCGCCTTGGTTTGTAGTAGCTTATGGCATGATTGGAGCTTCGCTTTCGGGGGTTACTTTTATGAGTGTTCCGGGCTGGGTAGGAGAGAGGAGCTTTGCCTATTTGATGTTGGTTTTTGGCTACCTGATAGGCTATATGGTTGTGGCTTTTGTACTTCTGCCTTTGTATTATCGATTAAATCTGACTACTATTTATACCTACTTAGGCGGACGTTTTGGGGCATATTCCCATAAAACAGGTTCTTTCTTCTTTCTGCTTTCGCGTACATTGGGCGCTTCGTTGCGAATGTTTTTGGTAATTAATGTTTTGCAGTATTTGGTATTTGATTATTGGCATATTCCTTTTGCCTTAACGGTTGGGATATTTATTATTCTGATATTGCTTTACACTTTTAAGGGAGGAATAAAAACCATTATATGGACTGATTCGCTGCAAACTACTTTTATGCTTTTATCTCTCATCATATCCATTGTTTTAATTGCCCAGAAAATGAATTTTGGATTTATGGATATGCTTTCTGCGGTGTCGGATAGCAAATATTCCCAAGTTATTTTTACGGATTCTAAAAGTCCCTTATGCTGGTGGAAGCAGCTTTTAGGGGGTATGTTTATTACAATCTGTATGACTGGTTTGGATCAGGAAATGATGCAGAAAAACCTGAGTTGTAAAAACCTTCGTGCAGCCCAAAAAAACATGCTTTCGTTTAGTGTAATCCTAATTGTGGTTAACTTTATCTTTTTATTATTGGGTGCTGTTTTGTATTTATATAAAAATCAGGTAGGCATTGATGCTACAGGCGATAATCTGTTTCCGTTTATCGCTATTAATCATTTAGGGGCTTTTGCAGGCATGGTTTTTATTATAGGACTTATTTCTGCATTATATCCTAGTGCTGATGGAGCTTTAACTTCATTAACTACTGCTTTTACAATAGATTTTTTGCGTCTCCATGAACGTAAAGATTTGGACGAACAAAGCAAAACCCGCAAAAGATATTTGGTACACTTGGGCTTTGCGGTGCTATTGGCTGCCATCATTATTTTTTATAAGCAGTATAAAAACGACCACTTAATACAAATACTATTTAAAATTGCCAGCTTAACTTATGGTCCGCTGTTGGGGTTGTTTGCCTTCGGGCTGATTTTAAAACGTCCGGTAAGAGATAGATGGACTCCTATAGTATGTGTATTAGCACCTGTAATATGCTTTTTCTTGGATCATTATTCTAAAGTATTGTTTTGGGGATACCAGTTTGATTTTGAGTTGCTTTTAATCAACGGGCTTATTACTTTCTTGGGAATGTGGATGATTAGCCGCAGGGCTAAAAAGGCTTCTTTCTAGCGGGATTACAAATAAGGTTTTATTGTCGGGATTTTTACTACCTTTGCAAGCTCAAAAAATACATAAAAATGGCTTGGTTATTATTGATTATAGGAGGTTTTTGCGAAGTGGGATTTGCTGCTTGTTTGGGAAAAGCAAACCAAACTACAGGTACAGAAGCAACACTTTGGTTTACAGGGTTTTTTATTTCACTTTCGGCAAGTATGTACTTGCTTTATAAGGCTACACAAACCATTCCTATTGGTACAGGATATGCCGTTTGGACAGGGATAGGCGCAGTGGGAACGGTTTTGGTGGGTATTCTTATTTTTAAAGAACCCACGCATTTTTGGAGAATCTTTTTCCTTTTTACTTTAATAGCTTCTATTATAGGACTGAAAGCTGTTTCTCACTAAATATAATTTAAGAGCTTTGCTGTCGGTTCTACGGCAGACTGTAACAATCCGGCATTTCTAATTTTATTTTTCTCTACAAATATTACCGAATTTACAATCTAGTTTCGATTTTGTTTGTTTTGGTTTTATGATTTTAAGCCGAATTTCAAATTCGGCTTAACTGGGCTAATTTACAAATATCTGCAAAAATATTAAGACGTTCGCTCCCTTATATTTTCCCACCCTTGCTTTATCGTATCTATCGCTTCCATATCCAATTTTGAAGAATATTCTTCTAGTTTCTTTTGCCCTTCTTGAATGCTGTTACAACTTATAAAAAGAAAAGTTTTGCTTGGGTTATTCTTATTGGCAATGTATATATCATAAAATCTTAAATTTACATCCTTTTGAAAGATAGGATGGGCGGGCATTACCATTTTTAATGCTTTGTGGTTTGCCCCAAATACTAACTTATCAAAATCATCAAGAGGTATCCATTCTCCATGTTTGTAAAAAATGAGATACAATACTTTTCGTATTTTTCTCTGATTATAATCTATTTCCACCAATTCGATAGACATAAAAAGTATAAAACCTATTACTAATGTTATCAAAGGAATAACAAAACTAATTGATGTAAAAAATAAGAATATTGAAATGGCACATATACCCGCTCCAATATTTGAGATAGTTCCTTTAAATAAAGCCCCATGGCTTATAGTTTCTATTTGTTTATCCATTATTGTTATTTTTAAAATTATCAAAACTTACTTATTCCAAAATCATCCATAATCAACATGCCTCTGCCGGATTCGATAATGGCAATATAGCAGTCATCCAAATTTTCGGTATTGAATGAACCCTCTAATAAGCCTCTGCCATCGAGCGGTGCTTTGAATAAGATTTTATCTGCTTTAGCAGAACGAACTACCACTTCGAAAGAGCCTTTTTGCGAAGAAGAATACTCAAAACGGATTTTATAATTTGTATTCGGGGCAAAACTTATTAACGAAGGCATAGTACGCATAATTTCGCCCTTGCCTTGATCTAAGATTTTGAGCGACCAATTTCCGTTAATCACATCTTCATCGTTATAGCCTTTATGTAATTCGGTAAGATGTATTTTGTCTTCTGCCGCTTTAGCAAGCATCCAGCTATTTAAGCCGAAATCTACATTTTCAAAATCTTCATAAAACACATATCCCTCTTTCGGTTTGCTATGGGTTTCGAGCAAACGAATATCGTCAAAAACTACGGATGAAGTATCGCTTACGGCTTCGGCTGCCAATTTAATTTCGGCTGTGGTTCGTTCTGCCGGCTGGGTAAACCTTACATGCAGCAATTGGTAATATCCGCCCCGTTTATCCGAATTTACCTGCGTATTTTTGATTGTGGTTTCTTCAATGCTTGTTTGAACAGATTTACCGTTTGCATCTATAATTTCCAATACAGCCCTGCGTTTGCCTTTTATCTCTACCCAAGCCCAAACGCTGTAGCTTTTGCCGCTTTCCAGACCGGAAATGCCTTGTGTTACGCCTGTTTTTTCTTTTCCACTTAAGCGTAATTGCGATTGCCCGTAAGTGGTAGTTTCAATTTGAGCACCGTTTTCATTCCCTGTTCTTTTCCAATATGTGAATGTTTTGCTATCAAAACCCATATCTTTTATCAAACTTCCATGACTCCAATCAGCAGACAGTAAATCGGGAGCTTGGCTTTTGTATATTACATAAGGGACATCTTTTGTTGCATTGATGCTGATGCGGTTATTTGCAACAGGTAATAGCATAACAGCCAATCGTCCTGTATCGGAAAGCGGATACCCATATACCTGCGAAATGCCTTTCCACGAAGCCGGAAGTTCCCATTCGGTTTTGCCTCCTTCGGGATTGTAATGATAGATTTTTTCCTGCCAAGGGATAAAAATAATATTACCTTTTTTAATCAAACGCCCGTTGTCGTACATAGAACTTACACCGTTTGCGTAACGCACTTCCGTGCCGTTTTTAAAACGTAGATTTACCGAGTCGGCATAGATTACCTGTGATTGCATCAAGTAACGGTAGGGTAGTTGAATGGTGTAAAAATTCCGCAAAGCCCAGTATAAATTCTTGCCGTTTTGCCAGCCTTGAAAACCGATGGCAGCACCTCTATCGTAGCCGCCGCCAAATAAAGAATCTTCCGCAAAACCATCTTTACGCGTTCCGTGTATAAAACGAGAAATCAGGCTTTTCGATTCGGGGTAATAATGAATCCAAGTGCCGTAACGGTTGAAAACGCCTGGATCTTCTGTCCAGACAGCCCAGCCCCGTTCGTTAAAGAGTTTAGCCGTATTGTATGCCAAATAACGATGTTCGCGATAGGTATCAATATAAATAAAATCTAAACCGTCTATGTCTTTTTTCAGATTATTCAAACGTTTTTGAAAATTTCCGCTCATTACATCTGTTTCCTTATTAATCAAATAGGCTTGGTCTAACCATTTCCAAGCCGGAATGGTGGTCATAAAAGTAGAATCGTAAGTTCTGGCGGCAGGATGTGCCTCGCTTTCATTAATATGCAACCCGATATAAGCATTATAACGTTTGCCTTCATTTACCAAAGTATTCAAATCTTTCAAACCTCCGGCACGTTCATTATAGTTACCTGCATAATCAGGATGCCCAGTATCATGTCCTTCCGATTGATAGCCTTTTAACTCTATCATCTGACGAAAACCATCAGTCAAATAATAAATTTTCTTGACGTTATCCAACTGCCGGAGAAAAGGAAACTGAGCTTCGCTGGCAAAGTTCATGGTAATTGTAATATTCGAATTCCGAACACGTTCCACACCATAAGGGTCGGGATATACTTCGGAAAGAGCAACTGCTCCATCCTGCCAATTTACCTTACCATCATTGTTGCGGTCTTCGGTAAAGATAACCTTATACCAAGGCAATTCGGTAATTTTCCCATCCAAACCCCTATAAATCCATTCATTGTTTCCTATAGATGTTTTTTGCTTATCTGTCTGATAAATAAATTGTTTAGATTCATATATAGAATTATTATCCAATGTAATGGCTATTTTATTATTATTTAAAATAGCTATGGTTGCTGTTTGAGGAATAGTATCTTGTGTTTTGGTTTTAAGGTCGAAAAAGCGGTCTGTAGCTTCGCTTAAAGCTACACCAAGATGAGCATTGGAATCTGTATTTGGAATAGCAGCGGAAAATTGCTCAGGAAAACCTATAGTATAAACTCTAAAGGTTCCTTTTTCCTGCAAACGAGTAATTTTAGTTTGAAAAATATGCCCTTGCACTTTACATTCTACATCCATTGTTACATTTACTTCAGGAATTTCTAAATTATATACAACTGTTTGGTTGTTAATTTGCTTTCCTTGTCCTTTTACAATGTAATTAGTTCCATTCAACCTTATATATGGATATTCTTTTCGATTTACCGATACAGTGTCATTCTTCCACTTGTAAGTTAAAGGACTAGGAAAAGAGCTGGCCAAATTCACACTTAATATATCTGATTGTATGGAAATAGTTTTAATAAAAAGCGAAAGATGTGGTTTTCTCTTAATCTCATATACAACATCTGAAATTACAGCCGCACCGCCTTTGTGTGCCCGAAAGCCTATTTTACCTATATGCATGCCTATTTCCGGAATATTTATATAAGCCGCAATTTCATTATCTATACGCAAGGTAATAGCTTGATTTTCGCAGTCGATTCGGATATTCCGCGTATAGTTTTGGTATAGTTTGGCAATATCACGGCATATTTCTTTGCGGAATGTAGGCGTTTCGACATACCAAGCCGAATAACCGAAAATATCGCTGGTTAAATCACAGCCTACATAAACCCAATCGTCGGGCGAAACATAACGCAGCAAAACGCCTGTATGCGATTCTTCGTTCAGTGGCTTGATTTTATATGAAACAGATATGTTGGAATTATCTATTTTTTGGTCAAGAATATAAAATAAATCACTTGTAGAATCTTTGAATGTAGTTAAGGTTATAACTCCGTTTTTAACGGAAGCAGTGCCTTTGCTTTTTTCGGGAACTACCCGCCAAACGGTACTTTCTTTTTTTCCAAAAGTAATTTCTTGAGCGTTTACAAATCCTGAAAAAATAAGACTGATAATCAGCGCAAAAATATATTTTTTTATGTTCATGGGTATAAATTATGGTATTAAAATTGAAACTAAGCAAAGATACAGTTTTATTTACAGAAAAATAATTTAGATTTTAAAGAACCGATAAAAAGTACGAACTTTGCAAACTTTATTGAAAACTAGCAGAAAAACAGCGTATTATTCATTAGAATTTACAGAATGCAGAACAAAAGATTATACTACATAATCGGACTTTTATTAGTATTTATAGCCATTCTTTTTGAAGCCCGGGGCAAGGGCGATTTCTATATTTTTATATCGGCTTCGAGAGATTTATTTGTAGGTAAAAATATTTATAAAGAATTGTATAGTAATTATTATCATTATTTTTACAGCCCGTTATTTGCTATAATTTTATATCCGCTTACCTTTCTGCCTATTTATTTGGTAAAAGTGCTGTGGCTTATTCTCAATGTATTCTTTACCTATCGGATTTGGAAATTGATTTGTCGTTATTTGGATTTCTCGGTTTTTTCCGGCTCTAAAAAACTTTGGTTATTTACACTCATTGCCTTTGCTTTTATTTCATTTACCTTGAAAGCGAACTTTCACTTATCGCAAGTTACAATTCTAATCCTGTTTCTTATTCTCGAAGGAATATATCGTATCAATAATAATCAAATTCTACTGGGAGCTTTGCTAATAGCTATCGGAATAGATATTAAGATATTACCTATTGTTATTCTGCCATATCTGCTTTACCGCGGATATTTTAAAGCATCTGCTATGCTTGTGCTTGCTTTAGTTTTGCTGATATTTCTTCCGGTTGTGTTTCTCGGGTGGGAACATACCACTTTTTTACTTCATGAAAGGTGGAATTTGATAAATCCGCTGAATGCAAATCATATATTGGATGCGGAAGAAAGAAGTTTTCATTCGCTAACAACTTTACTATCCGTTTTTCTGGTCGAAAATCAGGGAGATGCGTATGCTCTTGCAATTAAACGAAATATAGCTGATGTAAGCTTGCACTCTTTGCAGATTATCATTACTTGTGTACGGCTGTTTTTTATTATTCTGACGTTGTTTTACCTGCGTTCACGTCCTTTTGTGAAGTCTAAAAGTAAGTTACAGCAATTGTACGAGTTAAGTTATATCTTACTTCTTGTGCCTCTTATTTTTCCCCATCAGCAGCATTACGCTTTCTTCTTTATGTTTCCGGCTACTACTTACATCGTTTATTACTATATGATGTTTTTCTATGCTCAAAAGACAGGGCAGTCATCACTACCCCAAGTCAAAAGGAAGAAAATAGGAATTTGGGTTTTGATGTCTTTTTTATTTTTGATACTCAATGCTCATTTGCTTTTAGGGTCGTTTATTAAATATTACGACCACTATAAAACCCTGACATTTGGAGCTTTATTGCTGGTAGCAGTCCTCTTTGTTTGCAGACCCGAAAAAATAGAAAATAATCAAAGGGGAGAGGCTGTGGCGTAGTTGCAGGCAATATGCAGTTCTTACTATCAATATTTATCAAGAATTAAACCCTCACTCGTTTTCAAAACGAGTGAGGGTTTAATTCAATTATTTAGGAAGAGTCGGATTGCTAATTATCAGAAGATTTATTTTTTATCCAAGCTATCCCATGCCAAAGCAGCGGAACCCAAAATTGCAGCATTTTTATCTAATAAGTCGGATAACAATACTTTAACCTTACCTGCAAAAGGGAAGCAAAGAGATTCTTCCATATAACGCAGGGTCGGATTCAAGATATATTCGCGGCTGTTTGCCAGTCCGCCGAACAAGAAAAATGCTTCAGGGCTGGTAAAAGCCGTAAAGTCTGCCAAAGCTTCGCCTAATACTTTACCTGTTATATCAAAAGCTTTCAGTGCCAAAGGATCGCCTTTTTGGGCAGCTTCGTGAATAACCTTACTCTTTTTGATTCCGTTTTCTTCTTTCGCTATTTTTCTTAAAATACTATCTTTTCCCAATTCAGGTTCAGTTTCTATAAGCATATTTACAGTACGGCAAATTCCGGTTGCAGAAGCATAAGTTTCTAAACATCCGGCTCTTCCGCATCCGCATGGGCGATCGTTGCGTTTTACGATTACATGTCCTAATTCGCCCGCAGTACCGCTATAACCATAAACTAACTGGTCGTTTACAAAAATTCCCGAACCTAAACCTGTGCCTAAAGTAATTACGATAAAATCTTTCATGTTTTTAGCTCCGCCGTAAATTTTTTCGCCCGCAGCGGCTGCATTGGCATCGTTATCCAACGCAATTTCTATATGCTCGCCTAAACGTGTTTTAAAAGTGGTGGCAATATTGTAAATACCATTATTTTCAGACGTTTTCCATTGTTGAAGATTAGCAGTATTATTAATAGAACGTGTAAAATGGTTCGCATTGGGAGCTCCCAATCCAAAACCGATTAGTTCTACATCTGCTTTTTGGCATAGTCTGTTAATAACTTCGGTAAGCTTATCTGCCCATGCTTCAAAAGTTTTATAATCGGTAGTAGGGAAACTTTCCTCACCGTAAAAATTCATATTTTTGTCTACAATTCCAATGGCAGTATGTGTACCGCCTAAATCTACGCCTGCTACAACTTTTATCATAATATCAAGAAAATTATAAAGTTATTACTGTTTAATTTTTATTAATCATTGGCTACAAATGTACATGATTTTTATATGCGTTCCAAATTTTTTATCCCTGCTTACAGTGCATCGGCATTTTAAATGGATTTTTAAACGTAATTTTGCACCTTTGAAAAATACTAATTTAACTTTATCATTTCTATGTCAATAAAAAATATCATATTCGATTTTGGAGGTGTAATTTATAATATAGATTATTATAAACCGGTGCAATTGTTTAAAGAAATGGGCATTGAGAATTTCGAAACCTTATATTCCCAAGCAGCTCAAACCAGTTTAATGGACGATATAGAAACAGGTAAAATAACGCCTGAGGAATTTCGCGACGGATTAAGAAAAATTGCGGGCATACCTTTAAGCGACGAAGGGATTAACAAGGCATGGAATTCTATACTTTTAAATCTTCCTCAAGAAAATGTTGAATTGTTGGGAAAAGTAAAATTGAAATACAAAACTTTCTTATTTAGCAATACAAATCAAATCAATGAAGACTGTTTTCGACCGATGCTTGAACAGGAATTAGGCTTTGATATGTTTACAACTCTGTTTAATGAAACATTTTTTTCACATCGCATACAGTTGCGTAAGCCTCATCCCGAATCGTTTTTATACATTATCAATAAGCATCATTTGAATCCGGCAGAAACCTTGTTTATTGACGATACAGCCCAGCATATAGAAGGAGCTAAAAAAGCAGGTTTACAGGCTCTATGGTTGGAAAAAGGTATGAAAATCCAAGATTTATTTGATATACAAGGGAATTTAACCTATACATTTACTTCCTAGCAACAAGTATTGCAAAACAAAGCAAAAGTATGCATAAAAATATAATATACACTTAAGAAGAAATGAGAATATCAAATTTAGTATTTATTGGAATAATATTTTCTTTTTATCTATTAATAGGGTGTCGCAACAATTCATCTAAACAAGTAATTTCTGCAACAGACTTAAGTAAACAAGATTATTTTTATGAACCAGCAGTATCTGTAATTTCGGGCAAGTTAGAAATTGAAAGTTTTTTTGGGCCTCCTGGATATGGAGAAAATCCTCAAACTGATAGCAGAGAAGATGCCTATATCTTAAATCTTGATAATTCGATAAATGTTATTTCAAAAGCTAAAGAAGCTGAAGAAGATAATTTCAATGTAACGAAATATAATATTTCAAAAATCCAGTTGACATCAACTTCAGAAGTAAAATTGACAAGCTATAAAAATAAAAAGGTTTGTCTAACAGGAACATTTTTTGCCGCACATACAGGTCATCATCATACAGATGTTTTGATGGATGTCATGAAAATAGAATAAGAGCAATAGGCATTAATTCCAGAAATGGAGAACCACTATCCCAAAATAAGCTAACATCTTTAAATGAACAATATCTTGATTGCTGTTGTTCTCTGTCAAAAATTTGTGCAATCTTTTTGATTTATGTACATTTGCAATACATAAGAATAATATTTTAAGTGAAATTTTGGTCGTCTATACCCCTGTACATTGCAGGGATAATCTTGTGTTTGATTATCCCCTTACGGAGTTATGCCACACACGAACGTTCTGCCGAAATTACAGTAAAATATTTACAAGGGACTACTTATGAAATTCTTTTGGTAACCTATACCTATACGCCCAGCTTGGCAGATCGTCCGGTTATTCCTATCAATTTTGGAGATGGTATTGTCGATACCGTTCCCCGAACCAATAAAATTGGTTATCCTAATGATATTCAGCGTAACGAATATAAAACTACCCATACCTATGTAGGAGCAGGAACCTACATCATTTCGATGATGGATCCTAATCGTAACCAAGGGGTTATTAATGTGCCTAATTCGGTAAATACACCTATGTATGTAGAAACCCAGCTTACGATTAGTCCGTTTCTAAATCCGCCGAATAGCACGCCGGTACTCACTTATCCACCCATAGACAGAGCTTGCGTACAGCAGCCTTTTATTCATAACCCCGGAGCTTATGACCCGGATGGAGATAGCTTAGCTTATAAATTAGTTCCCTGTAAAACTGCAGATGGACTTGATATTCCCGGTTATTCTTATCCCCAAGCTTCTCAAAGCCTTACGCTTGATCCGATTACAGGCGATTTGGTTTGGGATTCACCATACTTACAAGGAGAATATAATGTAGCTATCCGGATAGAAGAGTATCGAAAAGGCGTACTTATCGGATATGTAATCCGCGATATGCAGATTATTGTAGGACAATGTAATAATCATCCCCCCAAAATAGATGAACTAAGAGATACCTGTGTTTTAGCTGGCTCTCCACTATCTATTCCTATTCATGCAACAGATATAGATAATGATTTAGTAACATTATCTGCCACTTCGGGCGTGTTTTCGCTGGCAAACAATCCGGCTGTATTTCCAACAAATTCGGCGGTAGGTTCGGTAACTTCAATCTTCACATGGCAGACTGATTGTTCCCATGTCCGCAAAAATGCCTATGATGTTTTATTTAAAGCCATAGATAATTCTTCTCCCGTAAATTTGGTAGATTTGAAGCATTTGAAGATTACGGTAATAGCTCCGGCTCCTACAGGTATGCAGGCTGTTCCGGAAGGGAATGCAATTCATGTTTCGTGGAATGAAAGTATTTGTAAAAACGCGGCAGGATATTTATTGTACCGCAGGGTAGGACCTTATCCTTTTACGCCCGATTATTGCGAAACAGGCTTGCCCGCATATACGGGTTATGTATTGATTAAGAAATTATTTAGCCTTCAAGATACAACTTATATAGATGCTGACCCTGTGCTTACACACGGAAATTCTTATTGCTACAGGGTAGTGGCTTATTTTGGAGACGGAGCAGAAAGTTATGTTTCTCAAGAAGCTTGTATGGAATTAATTCGCGATGTGCCTATCATTACCAAAGTGAGTATAGGAACTACGGATGTACAAACCGGCATGGATACCGTTATGTGGGCAAAACCCCGCCTTATTGATAGTACACAGACACCTCCGCCTTTTATGTATAAGATTTACCGATTGAATGGCGGAAACTACGAAAGAGCGGGTTCCACTTTTGATTTGAACGACACATTGTTTATTGATAAAAATTTGAATACAAAAGAGAACCAACAAAATTATAAGATAGAATTCTGTCATTATACGTCTGCTGATACGGTTTCTATCCGTACATCTAACACTGCCAGTTCAGTATTTTTGATTACGCAAGGTTATGGTAGAAAAATAAAACTAACTTGGAATGTTTCTGTTCCATGGATTAATGATACGATGATGGTTTACCGCCAGAATAAAAACACACAGGCTTTCGATTCAATCGGATTTACTACCACGAATACCTATTGGGATGTGAATCTGGATAATGGCGCAGAATATTGCTATTTTGTAAAGAGTATCGGGCATTATACCATTGACGATATTGCAAAGCCTCTTGTAAATTACTCGCAGCAAACCTGCGGTATGCCGGAAGATAAAGAAGCTCCATGCCCGCCTGTATTCTCAGTTCAGACCGATTGTGATACAAAAGCCAATACTTTGACTTTTACTTATAATGATTCGTGCAGTTACGATTTAAAAACCATAACTTTATGGTATAAATCCGATCAAAATGCAAGTTTCTCGGCTATTGAAACCTTTTATGGTAAAGTTACTACCTATACCCATTATCTGCAATCTACGGTGGTAGGTTGCTATGCTGTAAGTACCGAAGATACCAATGGCAATAAGAGTGCATTAAGCCCATCTGTTTGTGTAAGCGAAGATAGCTGCCAGCAATATAAATACAACCTGCCGAATTTCTTTTCTCCGAATGGAGATGGAATTAACGATATGTTTACTGCTTTTCCTTGGATTAATGTTGAAAAAGTAGAGATGTATATCTACAATCGTTACGGAACAAGGGTTTTTTATACAGAAGATCCTAATATAAACTGGACAGGCAGGAGCGGAGATAGCGGAAATATTTGCGCAGACGGAACGTACTTATACTATTGTACGGTACACGCGATAACCCTTTCCGGTATCAAAAAATATTCATTTAAAGGAAGCATAACGCTTTTGAGCGGAAAATAACGTATTCAACTACAATAATAATATCAAAAACATGTTTACAGGAATTATTGAAAAAACAGCACAAGTCGTTAAAATAGAGAACGACCAAACTAATGTACATTTTACCCTTAAAGCCGATATAGCCCATGAATTGAAAATAGACCAAAGTATGGCTCACGACGGCGTTTGTTTAACGGTAGTAAAAATTGATGCCGAAAAACAAGAATATGTTGTAACAGCTATGCAGGAAACGATGAACCGGAGTAATTTACGTACATGGAAGATAGGTACAGAAGTAAATTTGGAGCGTTCAATGCGTATGGATGGTCGTTTTGACGGGCATATAGTACAAGGGCATGTGGATAAAACTGCCGAGTGTATAAAAGTAGAAAATATGGATGGAAGCTGGAAGTATACTTTCAAATATAGTGTTGATAACGAAAATGTAACTGTAGAAAAAGGTTCTATATCTGTAAACGGCGTAAGCCTTACGGTAGTAGATTCCGAACCCGGATTATTTTCTGTCTGCATTATTCCATTTACATATGAAATGACTAATTTTCATAGTTTTCAAGCAGGTACTATTGTCAATATCGAGTTTGATATTTTTGGAAAATATGTTGCCCGTTTGTTGCAATTGTATCAAAAACAATAATATATACATAACGAGTTTTCTTATAGTTCATCATTAAAAAATGCTTTTTGAAGATACTTATTTAACCATAGATATTCCGGCTGAAGGCTCATATAAAGAAAAAGGCAGTAAATTTTTGGCTTTTGCTTATCCGGTGCAGACCGAAGCTGAAATAAAAGAGCTTGTAACTTTATTAAAGAAAGAATATTACGATGCACGGCATCATTGCTATGCTTATATTTTAGGCTTTGATAAAGCAGCTTATCGGTTGAATGATGATGGAGAACCATCTGGAACAGCAGGGAAGCCCATTTACGGACAATTGTTATCACACGATTTAACCAATACTTTAATTGTTGTTGTACGCTATTTCGGAGGAACTAAATTGGGTGTAAGCGGATTAATCCAAGCTTATAAAGCAGCCGCTAAAGATGCCTTGGATAATTCGAAAATCGTACAGAAAATAGTTAAGGAAATACATAATGTATATTTTAATTATAATGAAATGAATGAGGTAATTAAAATATTAAAGGATAACAATGTAGAGCAGATTCAACAACAATTTGATTTGAATTGTATGATACAATGTGCTATCAGGGCAAACGAAGCACAAAGAGTATGCGATGTCCTCAATAAAATACCTCAGGTTAGAACGGAATTTAAGCATATTGCCTAAATTATGCTCTAAAATTAAAAAATGCACCAAGAAAAAAGCTTTTCTTTTATAAATTCTTGATTTTTGCCTCTTTGTGTTGTATCTTTGCAAAGAAAGATAATAAAATCATATTTAATTTTAACAGATATGAATTTCACTGCCAAGCAAATAGCAGATGTATTACAGGGAAGGATAGAGGGAAATCCTGATACTTTGCTTAATAAATTCTCAAAAATAGAACAAGGCGAAGAAGGAGGGCTCTCTTTCTTGGCAAATCCTAAATATACCCATTACATTTACACAACTCAAGCGAGTGCGGTATTAGTCAGTAATGATTTTCAACCTCTAAAACCTATAACAGCAACCCTTATCCGTGTAGCAGATCCTTATCTGGCTTTTGCCCAGCTCATGGATTTTTATTCGCAGCAAAAGCGTAAAAAAATAGGAATATCAAAATCAGCCTCTATTGATGAAAGTGCTAAGATTGGAGAAGGAGCCTACGTGGGCGATTTTACCTATATAGGTCGGAATGCCAAAATCGGAGGCAACGCAATGATTTATCCGCAAGTCTATATAGGTGATGATGTAACAATCGGCGATAATGTTATTATTTATCCGGGAGCTAAGATTTTGGATGATACAGTGATTGGAAATAATTGTACATTTCATTCCGGTTGTGTAATCGGAGCCGATGGATTTGGTTTTGCACCTCAGGATGATAATCAATACATGAAGATTCCTCAGCTGGGCAATGTAGTTATCGAAGATGATGTAGCTGTTGGCGCTAATACCTGTATAGACCGTTCAACCTTAGGTTCAACGATGATTCGTAAGGGCGTGAAATTATGCAACTTTATTCAAATAGCCCACAATTGCGACATTGGAGAGAATACAGTAATGGCAGCCCAAGTGGGTATTTCCGGTTCAACCAAAGTGGGAAAAAATTGCTTGTTCGGCGGACAAGTGGGGGTAAACTGGCACACCAAGATAGGGGATAATGTACAGATAGGAGCTCAAAGTGCTGTTAGCAATCATGTTCCAGACGGGGCTAAAGTATTGGGAACTCCTGCATTTGATGTAAAAGATTGTGTGAAATCATATGCATACTTTAAACGGTTGCCTGAACTATTTTCACGCATTATTAAATTAGAAAAACAAAATACGTAGAATAACGGATAATAGTTTTTTGTAAAATATAGCCTCAAACGACAAAGTCCTATCTTAATTGTTATATAGTTATTAACTTAAAACCTAAATTCTTATGAAAGTCAGCAATAAATTACTCGTTCCTATTGATTTTAACGAACAATCGTTATTTGCTTTGCGTTACGCTTGTGGAGCCGCTAAAGCATTAAAGCAAAAAATTATGTTGCTTTATGTACATGAAGAATCAGGTTTCTTCAGTAAAATATTTGCATCAGAAATTGATGAAAGCCATATTATTGATAAGATGAAACAAAAATTGGAGGAAATAGCCAAAACATCATCTCGTGAATATAATGTAGAAATAGAAACTTTTTTTGTAAAAGGAAAAGTATCTTCTAAAATCGTCGAAATGTCAGAAGTACTTGATGTGGATATCATAATGATGGGTATAAGCAATACTTCCGATTCAAATAATTATCCGATAGGAGCTAATTCGTATAGAGTTGTAAGAGCATCTAAAGTTCCGGTGCTTACCATTCGTAATCCCAAAGAATTCAGAGGGATTAAAAGCATTCTCCTGCCTATCAATTTAGATATGGATTCTCGTTATAAAGTAAATCAAGCTATTCGTATAGCTAAAATTACAGGAGCTAAGGTATATGCTATTTCGGGCTATTGGGATAAAAATATTCCCGATGTACAATGGAAGCTAAAAGCACAGCTTCGCCAAGTTGAGGATTTTATGACAGGTTTTGGCATTACGGTAAGAACTGCATTCATAGACACTAATGAAAATAAAGGTACTGATTTGGTTTCTATGTCTATGCGTTTTATTGAAGACCATCCTGATATTGATTTATTAATGGTTACACAATCTGAAGGCGATATCAGTGATTTATTTATAGATTCTGAAACACAAAGCTTCATCCGTTTCTCAAATATTCCGGTTATGTCGGTACGTACTAAAAGTTCTTGGATTCATCATATTGATTAATAGTAATGTGAATATAAATTCTCTATTTGAGAATAAACAAAAGTGAGGGTAAGAAATTATCCTCACTTTTGTAATAAAATTACTATATTTGCACATAAAAAACTATCTTATAAGTTTGGAATATTTACATGCCATTTGGAAAGGAGGCTTAGCCGGTTTAACTCTATCTCTTATGATTGGGGCAGCGTTCTTTACTCTTATCCAAACCAGTATCCATCGGGGTTTTAAAGCAGCTATGTATGTTGCTTTAGGAATTTTTCTTAGCGATTCATTTGTTGTGTTTATTACCACCTTAGGAGCAGCTAGCGTAATGAAAGGTGAATTGATGCAGGTAATCGTAGGGGGGATAGGTAGTTTGGTATTGATTGCCATGGGAATTTATACTTGTTCCCACAAAGTAAAAGAAGTTCAGCCCAATGATGGCATAGAATTGAATAAGCCGTTTTTTGCAGGATATATTATTAAAGGCTTTGTGCTTAATATTACCAACCCTGCGATATGGCTCTTATGGGTATTTTGGGTAGGTGTTGTATCTGCCAATTATACTACGAAAAACGGATTGAATTTAGGTTTGGAGTATACTTTCTTCGCGGCTATGCTTTTGTTTGTTTTTGCAAGCGACCTGCTTAAATGCTATATTGCCGATAAAATACGAAATTTCCTTACAGTTAGAATCCTGCACATTGTAAATATAATTTTCGGTGTTATCCTGATAGGATTGGGTGTATTTTTATTTATCAATACACTTAATGATATATTTCATTTTATAACGGTACCTTCTGAAATTATCCCTTAATTTTTTTTGTTACAAACGCCAAGTACATCTTGGGTAATATTGTTTTATTAGGAAGTTAAATTACATATAAATTCTTTTAATACTAAACGATTATGGAAAACGAAAATTTAGAGCACATAGAAAACATAGAAAATTTACAAGAACAAAGTATGGAGGTTACCAAAAAGGGACAAAGAAGCCTTTTAACGATAGGAAACTGGATGTTGTTTTTTGGTATTCTTTTGGCTATTGCTATTGTTTTTATAGTAGTAGCGGCTATTATGATGTTTGTTACAAGCAAAATCGGCACTTCCCCTATGCCTGAGGGTATGATAAATGTGATGGTTTTGGTTTACCTTATCATCGGAGTGATAATGATCTTTCCAACATATTATCTTTTTAATTCATCATCGAAGCTGAAAAAAGCTATTGAAACGCAGTCTTCTAAGCACTTGGAAGACGCCCTGTCTGCTATAAAGAATTATTGGAGAACCTATGGTATTGTGACAATTATAAGCATTGCATTGGCTTTTGCGATGGCAATTATAATGTCGATAACAGTGGCAACCAAAATGGGGCATGGTATGTATAATATGTAATTTTATTCATTTAATATCCTCTTTATGAAACACATCTTATGTAGTTTTCTTATGCTTGCATTTGTCTATATGAATGTAAATGCACAAACTGATACCGAATTTTGGTTCTCCGCTCCCGAAGCTACGAAAAATCATGGAGATAGGCCGATTAAATTTTATTTTACGGCTGTGCAGGCAAATGCGGTAGTAACCGTTGAACAGCCATTAATGGGGTATTCAACAACTTTTCCG
>JAVBQU010000118.1:0-3641 GCA_031548675.1 Bacteroidales bacterium | reverse complement strand
ACTATATTTTGGCGAAAATGATGAGCTTACAGCAGAAGTAATAGATAATACAACCTCGAGAGGAAGAACAGTTAGGTTTTTATACGATGGTGATGCAGAGGATTTTACAAAGCTTATTAAATCGCTAGGACAAACTCCGCTTCCAGAAGACCTCTTGAAGTTGAGAGAAATAGTACCCGAAGATGCAGAACGCTACCAAACAATTTATGCAAAAAATGAAGGAGCGGTGGCAGCACCAACCGCAGGGTTACATTTTAGCAGAGAACTTCTTAAAAGAATGGAAATTAAAGGAATAGACCGTGCCGAAGTAACCTTGCATGCCGGATTGGGAAATTTTAGAAATATTGATGTAGAAGATCTCACAAAGCATAAGATGGATTCCGAAGAAATGTTTATATCAGACAATGCTTGTAGGATAGTAAATAAAGCGAAGCTTAATAACCATCGGGTTTGTGCTGTTGGAACAACAACCATGAAAGCTATGGAAAGCTCTGTGGGTGTTAATGGAACATTGAAACCTTATTTAGGCTGGACAAATAAATTTATTTTTCCTCCTTATAAAATAAGTGTAGCAGATTCTATGATTACAAATTTTCATCAGCCTATGTCCTCTATGATGATGCTGGTAGCATCTTTCTCTGGATATGATTTATTAATGAAAGCCTATAAAGAAGCCGTTGCCGAAAAATATAGATTTTTGACTTATGGTGATGCAATGCTTATTCTTTAAAAATGACAATAATAAATAGTAGAAAATAAATATAAGAAAAAAGTATTATGAAAAGATTACTTATTCCTGTACTCGGATTGGCAGTAATTGCATCATTAGCAGCATTTACAGGACAGCCTGCCAAACAACAGCCTAAAACAACAGCACCTAAACCTAAATCAGCTATGCAAGCGAAAGTAGATGAATATGCTAAAGTAAAATTAACCAGCGACTTAACACACTTAACATCCAATGAACGCCAAATAGTGGGGATATTTATCGATATAGCCCAGATTATGGATGAATTATTTTGGGAACAATCTTTTGGAAATAAAAAAGCCTTAGATAAAATAACAGATCCTGCCGCTAAAGCTTATGCAATGATTAATTACGGACCTTGGGACCGCTTGGATAATATGAAACCTTTTGTAGCCGGATATGGCGAAAAACCCAAAGGGGCTAATTTTTATCCTGCTGATATGACCGAACAGGAATTTGAAGCATTATCAGACCCTAACAAAAAAAGCCAGTATACTGTTTTGAAACGTAATGCGCAAGGTAAATTGGAAGTGGTTTGGTATAAAGACGCGTATAAAGAAAAACTTACCAAAGTAATTGAGTTGATGAAAAAAGCGGCTGCATTGGCAGAAGACCCCGGTTTGAAAAAATATTTGGAATTACGTATTCAGGCGTTCCAAACAGACGATTATTTAGCGAGTGATTTGGCTTGGATGGATATGAAACAAAGTAATTTGGATTTTGTAGTAGGTCCTATCGAAAACTACGAAGATAAGATATTTGGCTACAAAGCAGCTTACGAATCATTCGTGTTGATAAAAGATAAAGCATGGAGCGATAAATTGACAAAATTTACTGCCATGTTACCCGACTTGCAAAAAGACCTTCCTTGCGAAGCTAAGTATAAAAAAGAAGTACCCGGAACAGACTCTGACTTAAATGCTTATGATGTTGTTTATTATGCAGGCGATTGTAACTCAGGAAGCAAAACCATTGCGATTAATTTACCCAATGATGAACGCGTGCATTTACAAAAAGGAACCCGTCGTTTGCAATTGAAAAATGCAATGAAAGCTAAATTTGATAAAATTGTGATGCCGATAGCAAAAGTTATGTTAGACGAAAGTCAATTGAAATATGTAAAATTTGATGCTTTCTTTTCTAATGTTATGTTCCACGAAGTAGCTCACGGACTAGGAATTAAAAATACGATTACAGGAAAAGGCAATGTACGTCAGGCATTAAAAAACCAATACAGTGCATGGGAAGAAGCCAAAGCAGATATTTTAGGCTTATATATGGTAGAAAGTTTGATAAATAAAGGCGAAGTTACAGATTGTACAGTAGAAGATGCTTATATGACTTTTATTATTGGTTTCTTACGCTCAGTTCGTTTTGGTGCAGCAAGTGCTCATGGACAAGCCAATATGATGTGCTATAACTTTTTTGAAGAAAAAGGAGCTATTGAACGTACTAAGGACAATAAATACCATATCAATTTAGATAAAGCCAAAATAGCCATGAAAGAATGGGCTGCTTTTGTATTAAAAGTAGAAGGTGATGGCGATTATGATTTTGCAGTAAAATACAATCAAGAACATATTGTAGTCGGAGCTAAATTAAAAGCAGATTTAGAAAAGATTGCAAAAGCAGGAATCCCCCGCGATATCGTATTTGAGCAAGGTAAAAAAGAATTGGGACTATAGCTTATTTTGAACTATAAATGATAGATTATGAACATGAGTGGTAAATGCAGGCAATGACTCAATTATTTTCATGTTTCATAATTTACATCAAACCCTTAAATAAAAATACAAAGTATTGTAAACAATTTTGGCTAAAGATTGTTTATTTCATTCATCCATTAATTTAAAAATTTACAGATATGCTAACCAAAAAAGTAGAAAAAGCTCTGAATGAGCAAGTAACTAAAGAATTTTATTCAGCCAATTTGTATTTATCAATGGCTACATGGGCAGATAATAATGGATTGCCCGGAACCGCTCAATGGCTTTACTCTCAAACAGAAGAAGAACGTATGCATGGCATGAAAATTCTTCATTTCATTATCGAACGTGGAGGAAGAGCTACTGTTGATGCTTTGGCTAAACCCGAAGAAGATTTTAAAGATGTTCAAACTGTTTTCGAAAAAGCATTGGCTCATGAAAAGTTTGTATCAGACAGTATTGATAAATTAGCTCTTTTGGCTTGGGCTGAAAAAGATTTAGCAACTTACAATATGTTGCAATGGTTTATCAGCGAACAAGTAGAAGAAGAAGCTACTGCATCTGCCATTATCGACAAAATAAAATTAGCCGGTAAAAATAATCTTTATGAATTTGATAAAGAAATAGGTAACCTCAGAGCCGCTGAAGCTGCTGCTGAAGCCGAATAATTTTTTTGAAATAGAATATTTAAAAGGAAGGACTTTCTAAAAAAAATTAGGGAGTCCTTTCTTTTTTAAGGAAAGTTCTACTGCAAGATTAATAAAATCAGAATAATAGGTTAATTCATACTTCGTGGCATTGACCATGTACCAAAAAATCATTACCTTTGCTTCTTATTTTGAAAAAAATGGATTTATTAGGAGAAATCAAACAATTTTTACAGACTAAACTGCAAGCCTACGAACAGCAAAATAAGCAATTGATGCATAGTCAGTTGCCTGCTTTAGATAAGGTTTTAATCTATATGCAGGAAAGTAATGGAAAACAAATACGTCCGTTATTTACTATGCTTTCGGCTGAATTGATAGGGCAATGCAACGAAAAAACCTACCGCATAGCTTCTTTGATAGAAACCCTGCACATGGCTACCTTGGTGCACGATGATGTGGTAGACGAAGCCGACCAGCGTAGGGGAAAGCCTACGCCCAATTATTTATGGGGAAATAAAGTGGCTGTTCTCTCAGGAG
>JAVBQU010000069.1:0-4129 GCA_031548675.1 Bacteroidales bacterium | reverse complement strand
AAGTAGTCATAAGTGCTCATAAGTGCCACTTCATCTCTAATTAAGTTCCGGCACAACTATGGTACAAATAATAAAAATCGACAATCAACCATCACAACCAATAATTCTTCAAAAATAAAAACCGCAGTAAATCAATTATTTACTGCGGTTTTTTCTATGTTTAGTAATCGTTTTTAACCGAAATTACTTCACTTCCTCAAAATCAACATCGGTAACTCCATTATTAGGATTTTGAGCTTGTCCGCCTCCTTGTGGATTTTGATTTGGGTCGCCTTGTTGCTGACCTTGGGTAGCTTCGTACATTTCTTTGCTGGCAGCTTCCCAAGCTGTGTTAAGCTTGCTCAAGCTGCTTTCGATATTGGCTAAGTTGCGTTCTTGATGAGCTGCTTTTAATTCTTCCAAAGCACTTTCGATATTTGCTTTTTTGTCAGCGGGAATTTTTTCGCCAAACTCTTTCAGTTGTTTCTCGGTTTGGAAAATCATGCTGTCAGCAGCATTGATTTTATCAGCGTCTTCTTTCATTTTTTTATCGACATCGGCATTGGCTTCGGCTTCGGCTTTCATGCGTTTGATTTCTTCATCGGTTAAGCCTGAAGAAGCTTCGATACGGATTTGTTGCGATTTGCCTGTAGCTTTATCTTTTGCCGAAACATGTAGAATTCCATTGGCATCAATATCAAAAGTAACTTCGATTTGAGGTACGCCTCTTGGAGCTGAAGGGATTCCATCTAAATGGAAACGTCCGATACTCTTATTTTGGTTTGCCATAGGGCGCTCTCCTTGCAAAATATGGATTTCTACCGAAGTTTGATTATCGGCTGCGGTAGAAAATGTCTCAGATTTTTTGATAGGAATAGTTGTGTTCGATTCTATCAATTTGGTCATCACACTGCCATAGGTTTCGATACCTAACGAAAGTGGGGTAACATCTAATAAAAGAACATCTTTTACTTCTCCTGTTAAAACCCCTCCTTGAATGGCAGCACCTACGGCTACTACTTCGTCAGGGTTTACACCTTTTGAGGGTGCTTTCCCGAAGAAATTTTCAACAGCTTGCTGGATAGCAGGAATACGTGTAGAACCTCCTACTAAAATCACTTCGCGGATATCGCTGGTTGATAAACCTGCATCTTGTAAAGCTTTACGGCAAGGTTCCAAAGTAGCTTTAATCAAACCATCGCATAATTGTTCGAATTTAGCACGGGTTAAAGTTTTTACCAAGTGTTGAGGCATGCCGTCGATGGGCATAATATAGGGTAAATTTATTTCTGTAGAAGTAGAACTTGATAATTCTATTTTAGCTTTTTCGGCTGCTTCTTTCAAACGTTGCAATGCCATGGGGTCTTTGCGAAGATCAACACCTTTTTCAGCTAAGAATTCCTGAGCTAACCAATCAATAATATGTTGATCGAAATCATCGCCACCTAAGTGGGTATCGCCGTTGGTAGATTTTACTTCGAAAACGCCGTCGCCCAATTCTAAGATAGATATATCAAAAGTACCGCCTCCTAAATCGAAAACGGCAATTTTCATATCTTCATGTTTTTTATCTAAACCGTAAGCCAAAGCAGCAGCAGTAGGTTCGTTGATGATACGTTTTACGTTTAATCCTGCGATTTCTCCGGCTTCTTTGGTTGCTTGACGTTGAGAATCGTTGAAGTAAGCCGGAACGGTAATAACGGCTTCGGTAACTTCTTGTCCTAAATAATCTTCGGCAGTTTTCTTCATCTTTTGCAGAATAATAGCCGAAATTTCTTGCGGGGTATATAAACGTCCGTTAATATCCACACGTGTAGTGTTGTTATCGCCGCGAACTACTTTGTAGGGCATACGGCTGATTTCTTTATTTGCATGATCGAAACTTTCGCCCATGAAACGTTTGATAGATGAAATGGTGTTGGTTGGATTTGTAATTGCTTGACGTTTGGCAGGATCTCCGACTTTGCGTTCTGCATCTGTAAAACCAACGATAGAAGGTGTGGTTCTCCGTCCTTCGCTATTAGGAATAACAACAGGTTCGTTGCCTTCCATTACAGCTACGCATGAGTTGGTGGTTCCTAAGTCGATGCCAATAATTTTTCCCATGATAATTTAAATGTTTTGTATGTTAATAAAATATGTTTGTTTACAGTAAAATGTATGGTAATGTTTCTGTAGTGCCTTATTGTGAACAATTTTTATGCCAATATATTTTGCTCTCATATTTACTGCCACAAAATATGAAAAATCGGAAAGTCATGACAAAAAGACATGTTTGCTCTTTTAAGCATGCCGTATTGTGTTGAGATTTTCCAGATTTAGAATCAAAAAATATCTATATTTGCATTTAGTCAAACTATTTTTAAATACTTATATATGACTCTTAACGAAGCTCAACAGACGGTAGATAATTGGATAAAGGAACATGGTGTTCGTTATTTCAACGAATTAACCAATATGGCATTGCTTACCGAAGAGGTAGGGGAGGTGGCACGCATTATAGCAAGGAAATACGGAGAGCAGTCATCGAAAGTAACGGATGATGAAAATTCTTTGGAAGATGAATTAGCAGATGTTTTGTTTGTATTAATCTGTTTAGCCAATCAGACCGGAATAAATTTGACGGAAGCTTTTAAAGCTAATATTCAAAAGAAAATAAACAGGGATCATAAACGGCATTGGGAAAATCCGAAGTTATCGGAATAACTAAGGGGTGTTCCGATTGTAAATAATATAAATAGAATGAATTTATGAAATCACTTTCGCTTCATTTGCTTGATATTCTTCAAAATTCCATAGTGGTGGATTCTACCGAAATACGTATTACGATTGAAGATAGTGTACAAAAAAACATATATCAGATTAGTGTAGCTGATAACGGAAGGGGGATGAGTGAAGAAATGGTAAAATCGGTTACAGATCCTTTTACAACCTCGCGCACTACCCGAAAAGTGGGATTGGGAATTCCTCTCTTTAAAATGAATGCGGAAAATACGGGTGGATGGCTTTCGATACAGAGCGAATTGGGTAAGGGAACTATAATTACTGCTTGTTTTATGGCAGACCATATTGATTGCCCTGAGCCGGGCGACATTGCGGGTACTGTGGTTTTAACGGCGGCGGCTAATGAGAATATCCATTTTGTTTATACTCATCATACGGATACAGGGGAGTATGTTTTCGATACTGAAGAGATTAAAGAGGTTTTGGATGGAGCATCCATGAACGATGTGCAGATTATCCGTTACCTGCGGGAGATGGTGGAAGAAAATCTGAAAGAAATTAAGGCAAAAGACTGAAACAAAAAACGGCGAACTCAAAGTTCGCCGTTTTTTGTTAATCCAACTTACTATGATAAGAATGGATATTTATAATCTGTCGGAGGCAATAAGGTTTCCTTAATAGCTCTCGGACTTACCCAGCGGGTTAAGTTTAGGTAGCTTCCTGCTTTATCGTTAGTTCCCGAAGCTCTTGCTCCGCCAAAAGGCTGATTGCCTACTACAGCTCCGGTAGGTTTATCGTTGATATAGAAATTTCCGGCAGAATAACGCAAAGCGTTAAATGCGGTTTCAACAGCAGCACGGTCGTTAGCAAAGATAGAACCGGTTAAAGCATAAGGAGATGTGCTGTCGCAAATTTTCAAAGTTTCTTCAAACTTATCATCTTCGTAAACGTAAACAGTTAAAACAGGACCAAACAATTCAACAGCCATAGTGTCGAAATTCGGAGTTTTTGCCAAAATAATGGTAGGCTGGATAAAATATCCTTTTGATTTATCGGCATTGCCACCTGCCACGATTTCTGCATCGGGAGATTTTTTAGCTTTTTCTACATATTCCATAATGCTGTCGAAAGCTTTTTCGTCGATAACGGCATTTACGAAATTGGTGAAATCGCGGACATCGCCCATTTTAATTTCAGCCAACATACGGAGCATTTCTTTTTTTACGCCTTCCCACAACGATTTTGGAAGATAAGCGCGTGAAGCTGCCGAACATTTTTGTCCTTGATATTCGAATGAACCGCGTACCAAAGCAGTGGCTACTTCTAAAGCTTGGGCAGATTTATGTATGAAAACAAAATCTTTACCACCCGTTTCGCCTACAATTTTAGGATAGGTGTGGTAAGTATCACTATTATTTGCGATAGT
>JAVBQU010000141.1:0-17219 GCA_031548675.1 Bacteroidales bacterium | reverse complement strand
AGCTGCGATTTAAAATAATTGAGATTATGGATAATTCAGTCCAAATTGATTTCCATAATAGACTCGTGGGTTTTCTGCTGCAACAGCTGATCAATTTTCTCACATTCGAAAACCCTTGCTCCTTTCAGCAAAATACATTCGTTGGCAAAGTTATGCGATTGAAAATGAATTATGAAATCATGTGTGTTTGCATAAAATTCCTGTTCTTTCTGAAATACGGATGCAAAGCTCGAAATTTTTTCGCCGATTCCAATAATGCGGTGAATATTCTTTTCCTTAAGTAATTGGGCTATTTTTTGATAAAGTTCAGAATCGAGCATGCCGCTTTGAAAAATATCGGACAAAATAACTGTTTTCTTTGCATGCTGGTTTTGCTGATTCAAAAAATCCAAAGCAATGGTAAGCGAATTCAAGTCGGAACTGTAACTATCATTAATAATAGTACATCCATTTATACCCTCTTTCTGCTCCAACCGCATTTCGATGGGATGCAATTGCATTACTCCTTCTTGAATAAAATCCATATCAAACCCAAGGTGTAATAATGTACACAAACAATGGACGGCATTTTCTATGGATGCCGCATCTACAAAAGGAATGTCGATATGATAGTTCTGATTCTTAAAAATAAAATCTATTCCAGAGGTATTTTTCTGCTTGTCAATTCTTTTTATGAATACATCAACTTCAGGTTTTTCTACACTCCATGTAAAAGTTTTGATATTACGCCCAATGCCCGATGCCATAATTTTATTATGTATCTCCTTATGGTCTAAGCAATAAATAAGCGTATCAACATGGGTGAAAAGATTAAGCTTCTCCCCTGTTTTTTGCTCACGGTGAATAAAATTTTCGTCATGTGCCTGTCCTATGTTGGTAAAAATTCCGATTGTAGGTTGAATAATCGTTTGCAGATTACTCATTTCGGACACTTCTGAAATTCCGGCTTCAAAAATTCCTATTTCTGTATCTTCGCGCAATTGCCAAACCGAAAGCGGAACGCCGATTTGCGAATTAAAGCTTTTGGGGCTTTTAACCACTTTGCGGACATTCTCCAAAATCTGCGAAATCCATTCTTTTACTACCGTTTTTCCGTTGCTTCCGGTAATTCCGATAACAGGAATATCGAATTTTCTCCGATGTTTTGCCGCTAAGTTCTGTAAAGCTTTTAGGGTGTTTTCAACCAACAAAAAATTTGCACCGGAATAAGGGGATGTATCAAAATCGGGATTGGAAATTACAAAATTCCGAACCCCTTTTTGGTAAAGTTCGGCAATGTAATTCATCCCGTTATTGCGTTGTGTGGCAATAGCAAAAAATAAAGCTTCGTCCGGCAGAATGAGTTTACGGCTATCAGTAAGCAGCTGCGAAATCCGGCTATCAGTACGGATAACCGCAGTTTTATTGAGAATAGAAGCTATTTCGTGGATAGAATACATTTTGTAATGGTGAATTATGAACGATGAATGATTTTTTACAGCTTAAGCGAGGTTGAGAATTCTCCAAATATATTATTACAATTGAACTGCAATATTACAAATTTTCCTTATCAAAATATCAAAAAATGAATAATAAAAAAAGCGGCTGCCTAAATATAGACAACCGCTTGGGGTGACTGATGGGATTCGAACCCACGACCAATGGAACCACAATCCACTACTCTAACCGACTGAGCTACAATCACCGTGTATTTTGCGAGTGCAAATTTACAACATCCTTGCAAATTACACAAATTTTAGGAGAAATAATCACGCATTCTATCGAAGAAGCCTTTTTCTTTTTGCTCGGGATTGGGCTTAAAATTAGGCGATTGCTGAAGCTTTTCCAAAAGTTCTTTTTCTTCTTTGCTCATAGATTTAGGCGTCCAAATACTTAAGTTAACCAATAAATCTCCCTTGCCATAACCATTTACATCGGGCAAACCTTTCCCTCTGAGACGTAAAATCTTGCCGGATTGCGTTCCTGCATCTATTTTCACTTTTACAGGGTTTTCCAGCGTAGGTATTTCTATATTAGTTCCTAAAGCTGCATCGGGAAATGTTAGAAAGTGATTATATAACAGATTGTTTCCATCCCGTTCAAAAATATTGTGCTGTATTTCTTCTATCAAAATCAATAAATCTCCATTGATTCCATTGCGGGGAGCTTCATTGCCTTTGCCGCTCATAGAAAGCTGCATGCCGTCTGCTACGCCGGCAGGTATTTTAATAGTCATCACTTCTTCTTGACTTACAATGCCTTGTCCGTGACAGGTGTTACATTTTTCTTTAATAATCTTGCCTTCGCCTCCGCACGCGGAGCAAACGGTTTGTTGCTGCATCTGTCCAAGCATGGTATTGATTACTTGTACCCTAACCCCGCTACCATTACATGCTGAACAGGTTACGGTAGACGATTCGTCTTTAGCTCCGGATCCATGGCAGGTTTTACAACTGACATGCTTGTTTACTTTAA
Organism: Bacteroidales bacterium; assembly: GCA_031548675.1. Lineage (GTDB taxonomy): Bacteria > Bacteroidota > Bacteroidia > Bacteroidales > P3 > JAVBQU01. The sequence continues at coordinate 14,765 of JAVBQU010000141.1, read as the reverse complement.
TCTTTTTTTCTACGCCCTTATTAATTTCTTCGAGTGTAAGCTTAACTTTAATCCTGAGGTTTTGACCTTTTATCACATTGCGGCGGCGTCCCCCTTGGCTTCTTCCGCCTCCGAAACCAAACATATCGCTAAATATATCGCCGAAATTGCTGAATATGTCATCCATACTCATTCCTGCACCTCCGCCATAACCACTGGCTCCGGCTCCCATGCCGGCATGTCCGAATTGGTCGTAGCGTGCTTTTTTCTCGCTGTTGCTCAAAACATCGTAAGCTTCGGCAGCTTCTTTAAATTTTTCTTCGGCGGCTTTGTCGCCGGGATTTTTATCGGGATGGTATTGGATAGCCAGCTTGCGGTAAGCTTTCTTTATCTCGGTTTCTGTTGCGTTTTTAGAAACGCCTAATACTTCATAGTAATCTCTTTTTGACATGCTTAAAGCTGTGTAATTTTAAAACTTCTAATTGTTGGACTTTTATATAGCCACCACGACTTTGGGGAAACGAATAATTTTATCGCAAAGGTAATATCCTTTTTCTACCACTTCTATAATATTGCCTTTTTCGGCTTCGCTGCCTGCAGGAATCTGAGCAATGGCTTCGTGCAGATTATCATCAAAAACTTCTTTAAGCGGTTCGAAAACCTTTAATCCTCTTTGTTCTAAGGTTTTTTTAAGCTTAGAATGAATTAAATCCCAGCCTTCTATAAAAGGTGCTGCTTCGGGAGCAGTTTCCATTGCTTTTTGTGCACGTTCAAAATCATCTAAAATAGGTAATAATGACAAAATGACGTTTTCCGAAGCTGTTTTTGTCAGCTCAACACGTTCTTTAGTGGTACGTTTTCTATAGTTATCAAATTCCGAATACAAACGTAAATATTTATCATTCAATTCTTTTATTTGTTCTTCAGATGAAGTTTCTGCTTGCTCGGTTTTTGCTGTTTGTTCTTCTGTAAGAAGTTCATCTTGCGAAACTTCTTCATTTTTCTTTTCTTTGTCGCTCATTATATTTTTTATCTTTTTAAACATCGTAATTATTTAAAGGTCTATTTATTAAAGCTTTTCTTACTTATTTATTACTGTACAAAACTTTACGGATATAGACTTGCTAATATGTGCAATTTCATTGCCAAAGCACATAAAACAGACACTTTGGCAGTTTATTCATGAGGAATGAATTAAACTTGTATCTTGTTTATTCGCAGCTTGCCTACTAAATTTCTAACTATCCAAAATCTTTTTATTGCGTTCTTGTTCTACCTGCACCAGAATTTCGCGGAGAAGCTTCACATCGCGCAACAGAAGAATAAAATCATCTTCTGATATTTGATTCGGATTTCCATTTTCGTAAGCTTTTACCTGCAAGCGTAAATCGAATAATGTTTTCTCTAATTTTCTGGATTTGAAATACAATAAGCCTGAACGGATGGTATTGTATAAGTCTTTATTTTCATCCAAAATATTAATCCGCTTTAATTCCCACCAATTGGGGCTGATTTCGGGTTTTGACTGGATTATATCTATACTTGTTTTTTTAATTTCTTCGTTTTCGTGATTTAAAAAATAGGAATCGTCGGCAATGGGAATATGCTGCTGAATCATTTGCTCATATTCTTTGAAAAATTTCTGATATACAGTCGTTTCAAATTCTATTTCATCAGCCAATAAGTCGGAAACTATTAATTCTGCTACTGTTTGTTCGTTTTCGGGCTGTTTTTTATCTATGGCAACTTTTTGATTTCCGTAAAACAATAATAAACGTATTATTTCCCGCTCATGCAGCTCTACATTTTTTTCGGGTGTTTCGGGCTGCCGGATATCGGGTATTGCAATTTCGGGAACGTCAATATTTTCTCCGGTTTGTTCCTGATGGTCTTTTTTAAGTTTTTTACCGAGAAGTTTATTGAGTTCTTTGAGAAGTACCTGCTCGGAAATCCGCATAAGTTCGGCACATTCTTTCACAAACATGCTGCGCGAAATCCCATCAGGAATCACAGCTATGGATTCGATAATATCCCTGATAAGGTTTGCTTTCTTAATAGGGTCGTTTCCGGCTTCTTTTAACAGTATGTTGCTTTTAAAGCGGATAAAGTTTTGCGAATTTTGGGCAATAAAATCTACCACTTCTGTTTGGCTATGGTTTTGGGCAAAACTATCGGGGTCTTCTCCATCGGGAAAAAGCACTACTTCCACATTCATATCCTGCTCCAAAATCATATCAATACCCCTGAACGAAGCCTTGATACCGGCAGCATCGCCATCGTATAGAATGGTAATATTGGGTGTATAGCGTTTTATCAGTTTAATTTGTTCGACAGTAAGCGAAGTTCCTGATGAGGCAACTACGTTTTCTATGCCCGATTGGTGCATGGATATTACATCGGCATAGCCTTCTACCAAATAGCAGCGGTTTTGAGCTACTATAGATTTTTTGGCAAAATATAAGCCGTAAAGGATTTTACTTTTGTTATATATTTCCGACTCGGGAGAGTTTACATATTTGGCTTTGGTTTTGTCGGTGCTTAAAATCCGTCCGCCAAAACCTAAAATTTGTCCGGTAAGGCTATGAATCGGAAACATAATCCGTCCTTTGAACCTATCGAAATGCTTGCCGTTTTCTTTAGAAATGGTTAAACCTGTTTTGATTAACAGCTCTGTTTTATACCCATTTTTAACGGCATGCTGGGTAAAGGCTTCCCATTCGTCCAAGCAATAGCCCAATCCGAATTTTTGTATGGTAGCTTCGGTAAATCCGCGTTCTAAAAAATAGGATAAACCTATGGCTTTCCCTTGTTCGGTATTAAATAAGGTTTCTGCAAAATATTTTTGAGCAAACGATGATACATGCAGCATGGCTTCGCGTTCGCCTGCCTGCTTGATTTGATCTTCCGAAAGCTTCTCTTCTACAATTTCTATGTTATATTTTTTAGCCAGAAACCGCAAAGCATCGGGATAGGAAAGGTGTTCGTGTTTGATAACAAAATCAATAGCTCCCCCCGACTCCCCGCAGCCAAAGCATTTGAATATATTTTTGGCAGGGGATACAGTAAACGAAGGTGTTTTTTCGTTGTGAAACGGACAGCATCCCAATAGGTTTGCCCCCCGTCTCCGAAGAGTTACAAATTCGCCCACAACCTCTTCTATACGAACAGCTTCTTTTATTTGTGATATAATTTCGGGTGAAATCAAGTTGATTGTTTTTTAAATGACAAAGTTAAGGATAAAATTCGATAGCTATGTGCAGGCTAATCGCACAAAACATATAAATCGTCGCGGGAGTTAAGAAATAAAACAGGCATTTTCTGAGGATTTAAGGCAACCTTATTTTCAGGAAGCCCTGTAAATAAATCAAAAATAGAAATATTTTTGGTTGTCATCGCAATCACTAAATCCGCCCCGATTTTGGCTGCATAATCTACTGCAAACAAATCTAATTCGGGAATCTTATCGACAAAGGTTTGTATCTCATATTGCAAATCGAAAGAGTCGAATATTTTGCGGACAAACTGCTCGTTGTTTTTCGCCTGTCTAGCCAAGAATTCATCTTTATAGATGCGTGTTACAACGGTAATCTTGGCTCCGAAAAACCTGCCGAAATAACTTGTCCATAATACTTTTTCTTTGGATTCTTTGAGCGAATCCATTGCCAGAACTACAGATTGAAACTGGGCATGGATTGTATCTTCATTCCTAACGAGCATATAGGGCAAACGGGAATGACGGAAAAGTTTCATCAATTGAGGTTTTGCCCATATCGATTTCTTTCCGGCTTGTTCATCTGCTTCCAAAAGCACCATAACACCTCCGAATTTATCGGGCAGTATTTTTACCAAAGCTTCATTCAACTGAGGAATAATATGGGCTTTCATGCCTGATAAATTGCCTTGAAACAATTTTTCTAATGCCTGAATAAACGCATGATTGGTTTTTTCGTCCGATTTTTCGCTGATATACAAAAATGTAATTCCTTTTTTGAGATGGGATGCCAAGGATAATGCGGGTGCAGCCAAGAAGGTAAGCTTATCTAAATCTTTGAAAATAATGACAATATGTTGATCGTTTGCCTCCATCAAATTTTTAGAGAAATAAAGGGCAAAGTTATGATATTTTTACGGCTAATCTATGATTGTTTATAAATATAATAGGATGCGATTATTTTAATTTACAGAAAATAAAACCCTTGAAAAATACTTGTATTTTTTCGAACCTTTTTTTATTAACATTGTTCATTGTCAAGGATATTTGCAGTAATTTTGTAAGCCCGTTGGTTCGATTTAATTTGCAGAACATATCTAAAAGCCTGTCGGCAATTTCTGCATACAAAACTTCTGCATATTTTCGACTTACCTGCAAACGTACATTATATACTATTCGACATCTTATAATTTTATATACACATGAAAAATAGAAGTCTTGTTTCTATCAACGATTACACTAAAGAGGAGATGATCCATATTTTGGACATAGCCGAAGGATTTGAAAAAAATCCACGCCAACCCATTTTATCCGATAAAGTTGTTGCCACCTTATTTTTTGAACCTTCTACCCGTACCCGTTTAAGTTTCGAGAGTGCCGCCAACCAATTGGGAGCCCGCGTTATCGGGTTCAGCGATGCATCGAGTTCGAGCGTGAAAAAGGGGGAGAGCCTGAAAGATACAATCCTAACCGTTTCTAACTATTCCGACATCATTGTGATGCGCCACCCAACTGAAGGAAGTGCCCGCTATGCTTCGGAAGTGGCTGCAACGGCAAATGTTCCGGTTATTAATGCCGGAGATGGAGCTAATCAGCATCCGACCCAATGTTTGCTGGATTTGTATTCTATCCGCAAAACACAAGGCAGTTTGGATAATTTGAATATTATGTTTGTGGGCGACCTGAAATATGGACGTACTGTTCACTCATTGGTTATTGCCCTGACTAATTTTAATTGTACTTTCCATTTTGTTTCGCCCAAGGAATTGAAACTTCCGAGTTCTGTAAAAGCATTTATCAAAGAAAAAAATCTGCAATACTTCCAATATGACGATATTATGGAAGCCATGCCGCATGCCGATATCGTTTATATGACCCGTATTCAACGCGAAAGATTTTCGGATTCGGTAGAATATGAGAGAGTAAAGGATTTCTTTATCCTGCGTACCGAACATTTGCAAAACTGCAAACCTACTATGCGTATTATGCATCCGCTACCCCGTGTGAATGAAATTGTAGAGGCTGTAGACAACACGCCTTATGCATATTATTTTCAACAAGCCCTCAATGGCGTTTATGTACGCCAAGCCCTGCTGGCAAGTATTTTGGGTGTAAGATAATTATGGGTAAAAATAAAGTAGCAAACAGTTAAAAAAGAAATTATCATGGAAAAAAGAAAAGAACTTATTGTTTCTGCCATCGAAAACGGCACCGTTATAGACCACCTGCCTTGCAATGCAGTATTGAAAGTTATCAGAATGTTGAATCTGGAAGATTATACCGACCAGCTATTGATTGGTACTAATCTGGAAAGCCGTAAATTTGGAACTAAAGGCATTATTAAAGTTAAAAATAAATTTTTTGAGAAATCGGACATTAATAAAATTGCTTTGGTTGCTCCTACCGCATCATTAATCGTGATCAAAAACTTTGAAGTGGTAGATAAATTTGAGGTAGAAGTTCCTGAAAAGGTAAACAATCTGGTTAAATGCGTAAACCCCAACTGCATTACCAATATGGAAACCGTGGCTACCAAATTCAGCGTGGTTGACAAAGAAGATTTGGTGTTGAAATGCCACTATTGCGAAAAACATACGGCTAAGGCTAATATCAAATTCGTATAAGCCTGATTCTTCAAAGGCTTATGATAGAAAAGCCGTTGTAGTTTAAAAACTACAACAGCTTTTTTTCTTATCTATTTACATCTCTTGGCTCATGTGTCATTAAGGGCTTACCGATGCGATTGGTTCACACAGCCTATGCAGGCGACTCGCATAGTGGTAGAGAGAGCGTTCGCATAGCCTATGCAACCGATTCGCATACCGGTAGAGAGAGTGCTCACATAGCCTATGCAATTGTTCACTCCAAAAATGGTAATCGCCCCATAGTATCAATATTATCTTTACGGATTTACTTATCTCCGGTTTTCTGATTTTATTTCATTCGGATACACAGAGAAATCTACGAAGAAACGCCATAATATGCATCATAAATAATTGATATTTAATACACTGCTTTAGATATAAACAAAAAAGACATTTATAGAAAATTATATCCTGTAACCCAAAATCATTTGCTAACTTTGGCAAAAATGGGTGAAAAACTTATATCATCCTGTATCAATATTATAGCATAAATTTTTCACTCAATTTTAATAATACGGAAGTATGATAAAGGAATTAAAATTACTTTTTCAGGATTTTGGGGTTTTTCTTAAGCACGATTTTAAGCCGAAAGTGTATGCTTATGTCATATTGCTGGTAAGCTTATCTATTATCTTGGTTTATACTACCGATTTAGCCAGCAGGCTGGGAACCGGAATTTCGCCCACACCTTACAAGATATTGAATAATATATTGCTATTTAATATACTATATTTCCTTACCGCAGTTCCGGTTTTAATTCTTCAAGGGAAATATCATGAAATATCTAAGCCGCATTTTTACCTCAAAGGTATTCTTTTGATGACCGCCGTGGGCTTTGCCGATGTTTTCTCATGGAGAGATTATATATCATTATCTGAGAGAACATATCAGGAACAGAATTTTCTTTTAAAAGTGCTGTGGCGCTTACGCAATATCATATTTGTTCGTCCCATATTAATATTGCTCCGGCTTTTTGTTGATAAAAAAGTACAGGGCTTATATGGTTTATGCCGCGGAAACCATCATATAAAAGCATATCTATCGCTTTATGTGGTTGTTCTCCCTGTTTTGATAGCGGTTTCTTTTACGCCCGACTTTTTATCTTATTATCCTATCGGTAAACCTTGGATTTACGACGGTTTGTTCGGCAATCGGGCGTGGCTTAATACAAGTATTTTCGAAACCGTTTACATGGGCGACTTTGTGATGGTAGAATTGTTTTTCAGAGGAGCATTGGTAATTGGTATGGGGGCTGTTATGGGACGCTCTGCTGTACTCCCTATGGTTGCTGTATATGTAGCACTGCATTTCGGCAAGCCTGCCGCGGAAACTATTTCGGCTTTTTTCGGCGGTTTATTTTTGGGTGCTTTGGCTTTTCAAACCCGCCATATATGGGGTGGTGTAATTATACACATGGGCATAGCTCTCGTTATAGAACTGCTGCGGTTTGCCCAACATTATATTTGGGGTATATAATTATTATTGAAAATAAATGAACGACCACGTTTTTGATAAGCTTAAGATACTGGCAGGGGCAGCGAAATATGATGTTTCGTGTGCTTCGAGCGGACATACCCGCAAAAATGACGGCAAAAGCTTAGGCAATGCTGCCGGATGGGGCATCTGCCACAGCTTTACGGAAGACGGACGCTGTGTATCGCTTTTCAAAATCATGCTCACCAATCATTGCATGTACGATTGTGCCTATTGTGTAAACCGCCGCAGCAACGATGTTCCCCGTGCTACATTTTCGGTTACCGAACTGGTCAATCTAACTATAGAATTTTACCGACGGAACTATATCGAAGGTCTTTTTTTAAGTTCCGGTGTGGTGCGTAATCCCGATTATACGATGGAACGTTTGGTGGGAGTGGCAAAAATTCTCAGGCAGACCTACCGCTTTAACGGCTATATCCATCTGAAAAGCATTCCGGGTGCTTCGCAAGAACTGGTAAATCAAGCCGGCTTGTATGCCGACCGTTTGAGTGTAAATATAGAAATTCCGACCGAAGAAAGCCTGAAGCTTCTCGCTCCGGAAAAGGATTACCAAAGTGTTCTCCTACCGATGAATTATATCGGACAAGGCATTTTAGAAAATAAGGAAGACCGGAAAAAATACGCCAAAACGCCTCGTTTTGCTCCTGCCGGACAAAGCACGCAATTGATCGTGGGGGCTTCGCCCGAAAGCGATAAGCAAATACTAAATCTTTCTACATTTTTATACCAAAAGCCCAATCTTAAACGGGTGTATTATTCGGGTTATATTCCTGTAAACGAAACCGACAGCCGTTTACCGGCACTCAAACAGCCGCCTTTGGTACGCGAACATCGCTTGTACCAAGCCGATTGGCTTATGCGGTTTTACCAGTTTGAGGTGGATGAAATTGTGAACGATAATTTTCCGAATCTGGATTTGGAATTAGACCCTAAATTGAGCTATGCCCTGCGTCATCCCGAAATGTTTCCGGTAGATATCAATCGTGCCGACTATGAAATCATTTTACGGGTTCCGGGTATAGGTGTGAAATCGGCACAACTAATCGTAGCTTCGCGAAGACACGGAAAGCTCAACTCCGACCAGTTAAAGAAAATGGGTGTAGTTTTAAAACGAGCTCAATACTTTATTACCTGCAACGAACTGCCGACCCAAACCATAAACGAACTAAAACCTGAATATTTAGCCCGTTTATTTAGGGAAAAGCAAAAACCCAGCAATCAACTGATACTAAACTTTACCTATTAGTTTATAAATTCATTTTCACTATTTCCATGTACGTATTCATTTACGATAAAACTTTCGATGGTTTGCTATGCTTGGTATTTGAGACATTTGTTCAAAAGAAGCTTCCGGCTATGATATTGGGAAAACAAGATGCATTGCCCCTCTTGTATGATGAAATTATTGAAGTTGTAACTGATGATGAAAAAGCGGAGCGGGTATGGAAAGGCTTGCTGAATAAAATTTCGAAAGAAGCATGCAGAATGCTCTCGGTAACTTATTTATCCGAGCTGCATGATATAGAGAAGCTCTTATTCAATTATATGTATAAAGCTTTTGGTCATGCAAAATCTATAGAAACAAATTTTGGGGATAAAGACGTTTTAGCATTGTCAAAAATTTACCGCAAAGTTTCACGCGAGGCGGAACGGATGCGGATGTTTGTCCGGTTTCAAAAAACCGGCGATGATTTATTTTTTGCTCCCATAGAACCCCTATATAATGTTTTACCCCTAATCACTCCGCATTTTAAAGACCGTTTTGCGGATCAAAAATGGGTAATCTACGACCTGAAACGGAAGTACGGTTTTTATTACGACCTGAAAAGTGTACAGCGAATCAGCTTCGAAGATCCCCAGTTCAACATGCAGACGGGTAATCTGGATAAAAAACTGATGGCTGAAGATGAAAAGCAGTTCCAGGAATTATGGAAGGGTTATTTTCAATCTATGACTATTAAGGAACGTATCAATCCTAAACTGCATGTACAAATGCTTCCTAAACGCTTTTGGAAATTCTTACCGGAAAAAAATAAGTAAGATACTAGGCAAAATAGTAAAGGAGCAAATCTACTTTTGTAGATTTGCTCCTTTACTATTTTAATAGACTGAAGATATTAAATATCCTCATCTTTTTCGTTGCGAGGCTGCGAAATTTTTAAGGGATCCTTGGTTATTTCGTCATACATCTTACGGTTATTTAAAATGTCGCAAGCTAAATATACCGCCTGACGGAAAGATTCGGATGATGCTTTATCTTTTCCTGCTAATTCGTAGGCTGTTCCATGCGAAGGAGAGGTTCTTACAATGGGTAATCCTGCGGTAAAGTTTACACCCTCTTTAAATGATAATAATTTGAAAGGTATTAAACCTTGATCGTGATACATGGCTAAAACCCCGTCAAATTTAGCATACTCTTGCGAACCAAAGAAACCATCAGCCGGATAAGGTCCGTGAACCAATAATCCTTGTTCCTGAGCTTTTTTAATTGCCGGCTCTACCACATTCATATCCTCTTTGCCGATAACGCCTCCATCGCCCGCGTGCGGGTTGAGTGCCAAAACAGCAATCTTAGGTCTATGAATAGCAAAATCGCGTTGCAGCGAATGTGACATGGTTTTTATTTTCTTAAGCAAGAAATCAACCGTAATGGCTTTAGGCACATCTTGCAATGCCAAGTGGCTGGTTAATATCCCTATCCGCAGCTTATTACAAACCATAATCATTAGACTGTCATCCGTATTAAGGCGTTTTTGCAAATATTCAGTATGTCCGGGGAAATCGAAACTGGGCGATTGGATATTTTTTTTATTTATCGGTGCGGTAACCAACGCATCTAACAATCCCTTTTGTACATCTGTTATGGCAGCTTCCAATGAGGCAAAAGCCAGCTCACCTGCTATGGATGTGGATTTACCGGGCTCTATTTTTATCTCTTCGTTATTAATACTAATAATATTAAACTTCTTGTTACCGGCTTGTTCCGCACTTTTAATAGGATTGAATATAAAATCACTGACAGCCATAGCTTTTTTATAGTAAGTAGCTATTTTAGCCGACCCATACAAAATAGGCGTACACATCTCCAGCATACGGGAATCTGCAAACGTTTTCAGTATAATTTCATATCCGATACCATTTATATCTCCATGAGAGATACCAATTTTAGCTTTAATTTCTTTTTCTGACATTTCAAATTTAATTACGGGTTCTTTATTACAATGAAAAGGCTATTTTCTGCCGAATATACGAAGCAGGAATAAGAATAAGTTGATAAAATCAAGGTAAAGGCTTAAAGCTCCCATGATTGCCATTTTGCGGAATCCTTCGGTTCCCTGTTCAACAACCGTACCTATTCTTTTCAGTTTTTGCACATCATAAGCAGTTAATCCGGTAAATAACAAAACGCCGATAATACTGATGATGTAGTCCATTCTCGCACTTTTCATAAAGAAATTAACCAGCATTGCCAATATCAAACCAATTAATGCCATATAAAGTATAGAGCCAAATTTGGTTAGGTCTGTTTTGGTTGTATAACCCACAACAGCCATTGCCCCGAAAGTTCCGGCTGTAACTGCAAAGGTTTTGAATATAACAGCTTGAGGATAAACCAAAAACAGGATAAAACTTAAGCTCATTCCCATTAATACGGAATAAAGCACAAGCAAAAAAGTCAATGTTGGTGAAGGTAATTTTTTATATCCCAAACTCATAAGCAGCACCAGTCCCACCGGAGCCAGCATAACAACCCAGCCAAATGTAGTCAACCCGTTTTCGTTCAGCAGCATGCGGAGCAGTGTTTCTGAAGTTGCCGTAAGATAAGCCGTTACCGCAGTAATTGCCAATGCGGCAAACATCCAAGCAAATACGCTCGACATAAAGGTTCTCGATAAAACTTTAGCTTCGCTTTTATCGTATGAATAAATTCTTTCTTCTTCCATAGTTTTTTTAGTTTTCAGTTTATATTTTATTTCCTGCAGACTTCGCAGAATTGTGTTATACAAAGCTTATCGTTTTTGCGTTTGAACGTTATAACGTTTAAACGTTTGTACTCCTTTGCTTACAGTTTCGTATAATCTATCTCTATCTTTTTAAAATCAATATTTTTACAACTGAACACACATTGGTCGCAGGTTTCGAAATCGCCGTGCAGACGTTGCTTAATAATATCTTCTAAATGAACCCTAAGGGTTTCTATCGACATTTTGGAAATGATCTCATGGCAGAAAGCATACATCAACAAAGCCCTTGCTCCTTTCTCGCTGATTCCACGAGATTTAATATAAAATAAGGCTTGCGGGTCTAACTGCCCTACAGTAGCTCCGTGTGAACATTTTACATCATCGTTGTAGATTTCTAAAAAGGGCTCGGTTTTAATAATCGCTTTGTTGGTCAGCAATATATTTTTATTAGATTGATAAGCTTGGGTATGATGGGCATGTTCATGCACTACAATATGACCATAAAAAACGCCCTTGGCACTATCGTCCAAAATTCCTTTAAAAATCTGATTGCTTTTGGAATTGGGTTTCAGATGCTCCACTTTTACGTAATTGCCTACACATTGCTGTTTGTCAGCCAAATATAATCCATGTATATTAGCATCGCAGTTTTCTCCGTTCAATTGTACATAGTAATTATTACGAAGCATTCCCCCATGTAAATCAACACCGTAAGTATTTAGGCAGGCATTGGCTTCTAAATGAAAAAAGATGCTGTTCATCAACATTACAGCATTATTCAATTGCTGTAATTTGTAATAATCCACACGTGAATTTTCGCCTACATACACTTCGGTAATATTGTTCGAAAAACTATGCTGGTCATTATACGAATCGTCGCAATGAATAAATGAAACCTTACTATTTTTACCGACAGAAATCAGGTTTCGGGTCTGCATAAAAATTTCCTGATGATAATCTATCCCATTCAGAATTTGTATAGGCAACTCTACTTCTACATTGTCGGGGACATGCACAAAGATTCCGCTTGTAAACAAAGCTGTATTAACTTCAAAAAAGCCTCCGCTTTTTTCGGATGCCAAGCGGTTAAAGAGTGAAACAGCTAATTCCGGTTTATGGGAAAGTATATATTTCAAATTTCCAATAATAACGCCATTTCCCAAAACCGTATAATCATCCTTTTCAAAGTACAAGCCATTATGCAGCCTGCATGAAATAGTTTTTAATCCTACAATAGGACAGGTATTGCTTACCTGTAAATCGCTTTTAGGGTAATTGTATAATAAAGCATAGGTTTTTTCTAAAAACTTATGGATATAATCCTCATGTCTGAAAAATGCCGGAAGGTCTTTGCTGAAAATCTCCGAATCAACAAAAGAAGTATATGCTTTTTTACGCATATTAACCAAATATTCAGGTTCGCCTTCTGAAATCAGACTCAGATTTTTATCAAAACTGTCTATAATGGTTGCTTTGAGCTGTTCCATGGGTTACGCTTTTTCCTCCAATTCTTTTTTAATCCAGTCATATCCATTTTCTTCCAGCTTAACAGCCAGCTCTTTTCCTCCCGATTTTACAATCCGTCCATCATACAGAATATGTACAAAATCGGGGATGATGTATTCAAGCAAACGTTGATAATGTGTAATTACCACAATAGCATTATTGTTGCTCCGCAATTGGTTTACCCCGTTGGCAACAATGCGTAAAGCATCTATATCCAAACCCGAATCGGTTTCATCCAAAATAGCCAGAGTAGGTTCGAGCATTGCCATCTGGAAGATTTCATTTTTCTTTTTCTCCCCACCCGAAAAACCTTCGTTTACAGAACGGTTGGTCAAATTAGCCGTCATTTCAACTATTTTCTTTTTCTCTTCCATTCTTTTCAAAAACTCACCAGCAGGAATAGGATCCAAACCGCGATATTTACGCTGCTCGTTGATTGCTGTTTTCAAAAAGTTGGTAATGCTAACACCGGGTATTTCTACAGGGTATTGAAAACCCAAAAATACGCCTTCGGCAGCCCGTACTTCTACCGGCATTTCCAGCAAATCCATATCATTGTAGGTAATGCTTCCCTGTGTAACTTGGTAAGTATCTTTTCCGGCTATTACATTGGCTAAGGTACTTTTGCCGTTGCCGTTAGGTCCCATAATGGCATGCACCTCTCCTTTGTTTACTTTCAAATCAACTCCTTTCAGAATTGCTTTTTCTCCGATAGATGCATGTATATTTTTAATTTCTAAAAAAGCCATAGTTTTAATAATGTGATGTGTAGATACAATTTATCTTTTACAAAACAAGCCTGTTTGGCAAATGTTTATTCCATATGCAAAGATGCACGATTTTTTGTAGAATGACAAATCTTTATGTTGATATAACATTTTACATAGCTTATTGTTATTGGTTTATGAGCTGCTTCTATGGCGGGAAAATAATACGACAGGTGAAAAACAAAATGCGAAGACATTAGAATTTTATAAGCTTCGGCGTAACTCCGTAAATTCTCAATAGTTCTCAGTGTAACAGAAGAATGTGATAAAACACAAGAACATTATAAACTTTGTGAATCTTTGACCTTTACAAACGCAATAACTAGAAATCTTGAAAAAACATTATGAAAAATTTGTGGAACTTTATATTAGATGGCTATATCCGTTTATTAACTCCTATTTTGATAGGTGTAATTGTAATAGAAAAATTACTCCATTTACTTAGTCCGCTTATCCACCAGATAAGAGAGCATTTACATGTAAACCGCTGGGTAGGAAGTTTAGATGCTTTTTTGGTTTCGGTAATCGTACTGTTATTACTAGGTTTATTATCAGGCTTGCTTTTGAAATCAAAATTCATAGTCCAAAAAACAAAAAGTATAGAATCAGGCATATTACGGAAAATACCCATGTATAATGAATTGAAGTCTCTGCTTGGCGAAAGAACCAAACAACAGGAAACCGAAAACTATCTGCCCGCATTACTTAATGATGGCAGTTATTATGCACTGGGCTATATTACCGACCAAAGCGACAATTTTTATACCATCGTTATTTGTGATACAAGTTTACATGGCGGAGAACTGCGCATTGTTCCCAAAGATTCGGTAAAACTATTGGATATTTCTTTTTTTGAATTTGCACGGCGTATCCGCAGCTATGGAACCAATGCTGCTCATTTTGCCGAAGAATTGGACAAGACCAAGCTTTAACCTTTTTCCTTTCTTATTTTCTACCCTAAATGCCTTTATCTATGTAATAATATGCAAAGATGAATAAGTAGGCATTTTGTAACATCCATTCTATTATGTATCTTTGTTCTCGTATTAAAAAATATAATAGGGATGGATAATTAATTATAATCCATCCCTAGTTTAATTATCTAAAACTCATATTTTCAATGAAAAGAATACTTTTTTTAGTTCTTATTACATTTACAACTATTTTTTCTTCGCGTGCCGATGAGGGCATGTGG
>JAVBQU010000066.1:0-12260 GCA_031548675.1 Bacteroidales bacterium | reverse complement strand
TTAACCGTAGTTTATTATTTGTAGATTTTTCTCTGTTAATCAAAAAACATTTTGTTATTGTAATTTATAGAGATACACTATTAAAGTTTCGTATTTCCTAAAAAGTTCATTCTGAGACCTAAAGATAAAAGGTAGATACCCGAAGACAAAAGTTAGATACCCAAAAGCAAAAAGAAGATACCCGAAGACAAAAGGGAGATACCCAAAGACAAAAGGAAGATACCCAAAGATAAAAGGGAGATACCCAAAGACAAAAGGAAGACACCCAAAGACAAAAGGAAGACACCCAAAGATAAAAGGAAGACACCCAAAGACAAAAGGAAGATACCCAAAGATAAAAGATAGATACCCGAAAGCAAAAGACTAGCGATTATTGCTTTTTCTCACTCAATTCCAACCAACGATCGGTTTTTACATCAAGCGATTGACAAACCTCATCATAGCGTTTACCCCAATTTACTAATTCTTGTGAACTTCCTTCTCCTGAATTCATTTTTTGAAGTAATTCGGATTTCTCCGTTTCAAGCAATTCCATATCTTTTTCCAAAGCTTCAAACTCCTGCTTTTCTTTAAAATTCATTTTTTGTACATCAGAAACAGGCTTTTCGCGTTTTGCATCCTTGCTGGCATCTTTATTTACAGCTCTTAATTCTTTTTCTTTACGCAGTTTTTCTTGAGTATATTCCGTATATGTGCTATGATAATCTTTGATTTTTCCATCTCCTTCAAATACGAACAAATGATCAACCAAATTATCCATAAAGCTACGATCATGCGAAACAATAATCAGGCATCCGCCGAATTGCTGCAAAAAATCTTCCAACATCATCAAAGTAAAAACATCCAAATCGTTGGTAGGTTCATCCAGAATCAAAAAGTTAGGATTTGCCATCAGGGTTTTTAAGAGAAACAGACGACGACGTTCTCCTCCGCTCAAATTTCCGTAATAATTGTATTGCGTGGTATGGGGAAACTGAAAATAATTCAGAAATTGAGATGCAGAAATTTCATGGCCATCTTCCAAGCGGATAACTTCTGCTATTTCTTTCACAATATCGATAACCCGCATATCATCTTTCTCCTTTAAGCCTTCCTGAGTATAATATCCGAATTGCGTAGTTTGTCCTATGATAACTTTACCATCATCAGGCTTAATATTTCCGGTAATCATATTCAATAAAGTAGATTTTCCGGCTCCATTTGCTCCTACAATACCGATGCGTTCTCCCTTTTTAAAAACATACGAAAAATCATCAACCAATTTTTTTTCATCGTAAGACTTCGAAATATTATAAATTTCCAAAATCTTTCCTCCTACCCTTTCAGCCTTAATTTTCAGTTCAGCTTTTGGAGCTTCTATACGCTTAGAAGCTTTCTCTTTCAATTCATAAAAAGCATTGATGCGTGCCCTTGCTTTAGTACTTCGTGCCGAAGGCGTTTGCCGCATCCATTCCAGCTCGCGGCGGTACAAATTTTTATTTTTCTCTAATTCCTGAGCCTCTACAAATTCACGTTCCGCTTTTTTCTCTAGAAAATAATTATAATTTCCTTTATATGAATAAATCTGTTGATTATCTATTTCAATAATTTCATTACAGACATTATCTAAAAAATAGCGGTCGTGTGTAACCAATAATAAAGTCAGATTTTGTTTAGATAAAAATTCTTCCAACCATTCAATCATTTGAATATCCAAATGGTTTGTGGGTTCATCTAAAATCAGTAAATCAACCTCATCAATCAAAACCTTAGACAAAGCCACCTTTTTACGCTGTCCGCCCGATAAGTATTTTATTTTTTGTTCAAAATCGGTAACATTGAGTTTAAAAAGTATTTCCTTTACCCTATTTTCATAATCCCAGCATTGATGCTTATCCATCTCCTCGATTATTTCATGCATCTCCTGCTGGGTATTTTCATCATCCTGCTTCTTAATCTTTTCTAATACATGTTCGTACCGCTTGATAATCTGTACATATTTGTTATCAGAATTAAAAAGCACATCCAATACGCTTGCCTCTTCATCCAATTCCGGATTTTGAGGTAAATATGCCATCCGTATATCTTTTCGAAAAGTTACCTTGCCTTCGTCCGGAATATCTTTCCCTATGATAATATTTAGCAGAGAAGTTTTTCCGGCACCATTACGGGCTATCAAAGCAACTTTGCGTCCGCCGTCTATTCCAAAAGTAATATTTTGAAACAAAAGCTTTTCGCCATAGGATTTGGTTAGATTTTCGACTAAAAGGAAGTTCATAATAGTATAAATTTTATATGAAACGGACAAAAAAGGCTCTCCGGTTAAGAAGAGCCTTTGTATGATTGCTATTTTATATGCTTATTTTAAAATCAAGCATTTATATTTTAAGAAATAATTCTTTTGCTATTTCATTCTATCTTCCGACCATTTGGCAGGGTCTTGCCGCCATGTGGCTAAAGATTCCAAATCGCCTTCATAAATATATCCTTTTTCTGCCGCCTGATGGATTAATGCATCATAGTTAGTAAGCGTAAACAAAGGAACATCTGCTTTTTTAAAAGCATCTTGGGCTACATCCAATCCGTAAGTAAAGATTGCCAGCATTCCTAAAACTTTACATCCGGCCTCTTTCAGGGCTGTAGCGGCATTCAAACTACTTTTACCGGTAGAAACCAAGTCTTCAATAATCAATACACTTTGTCCGGCATCTATCTTGCCTTCTACCTGATTGGTTAAGCCATGCTTTTTTTCTTCACTGCGGACATACACAAAAGGTAATCCTAAATCCTGAGCCACCAATGCACCATGAGCTATCCCGCCTGTGGCAACACCGGCAATTACTTCAACTACTCCGTATTCATCTTGTATGTATTTTACAAATTGCTGGCGGATGTAAGTACGCATCATCGGATACGACAAAGTAACACGGTTATCGCAATAGATAGGAGATTTCCTTCCTGATGCCCATGTAAAAGGGTTTTCGTTATTCAATTTTATTGCTTTAATTTGCAACAAAAAATCAGCAGTAGTTAGTTGAACGTCTGTGAACTTATTCATCAAAATCTGTTTAAATTAAAAGAAATCAAGCAACTATATTTTTCACTATACTCAATTTCAGGGTGCAAAATTAGGTCTTTTTTTCAAGACAAAAAATAGGTATTCGTTAAATGTTTGCCTAAACCCAAAGGAATTAATGAAAATCAACCATATAAGTTATTAACATTCTATGAAACTTTCTTTACATAATTCTTATAAATACCTTATAACAAGTCATTCTTTAAAAAATATACAAGCATTACAGAAGCAATATCATATCCAAACGATAATCTATGCTGCCGGAGGTTTGGTTTTAAATCCCCAAAACGAAATCTTATTTATTTATAGAAACAACCATTGGGAACTTCCCAAAGGCTGGATAGAAAAAGGAGAATCGCAAAAACAAGCCGCTATCCGCGAAGTAAGCGAAGAATGCAATATTTTTGATTTGCAGATTCAAAAAAGACTGCCTGCTACTTTTCATATTTACCAAGAAGCAGGCTCTCCTATTCTTAAAATAACCTATTGGTTTCTGATGATGAATGCATCTAATGAAACCCCTGCTCCGCAAGCAGAAGAGGGAATTTCAAAAGTTCAATGGCTTTCATATAAACAATTTACTTCTTTGTATGATAAAATTTATCCCAGCATAAGAGAACTTCTAGAATATGTAATCAAAAATTCTGTTGATAAATTTGATGCTTAAAATATCATGATTGAAAACTATTATGAAATATTGGAATTGAAATTTAATGCCGAAATTTTTAGTATTGCAAAACACTATAAAATCCTAGCTAATAAATACCTAAATTTAGGAATTTCTACTAACGATTCAATACAAAAAGTTTATCAAATTTGTAGGGCTGTAGAGATACTAAAAGATGAACAAGTTAGAAAGTATTACAACATTTTGTATCATATATTTATTTTAGCAACTCCCTCTGAAATAAGCGAAGAAAGGATTCAGCAATATTTGTCTATTATAGAAACCTATATAGAAAAAGGAGATGCCAGAGCTGAGAAAATCATCAATCAACCTTATTCTGAATTTTCTATGTCCGTTAGAAAGCGTTTACTTACCCAATATATACAAGCCGCTTTGTGTTTATATATCCCTAATACCAAACTAAGAACTCCACTTTTTTTCATTCCTTTGGCTGGATTCGTTTATATTATCATAGCACTACTTACCTTTTTGAGAGTATTCGATGTTTATTGGGCTTTAGGAAGTTTATGGCTCACTTTAGGCTGTATTATTCATATTGCCGGATTCAGACAATTTATCATAGACTCAATTTATAAAGAATAAGGGGCTTGCGCCCCTTTTCTTACTTTATCTTTTGTTCTAGAAATTCAAACAATAAACGTATGCCGTAACCTGTTCCGCCTTGCGGATGATAATTTTCTTTTTTATCGTAAAAAGCTACCCCTGCAATATCCAAGTGGATATACGGATAATCGGTAAAGTGGCTTAAAAACTTTCCGGCAGTAATCATTCCGGCACAACTACCTCCTACATTTTGTATATCCGCAATTTTAGATTTAATCATATCTCCATATTCATCCCAGAAAGGAAACTCTGCAATACGTTCATAAACCTTTTCCCCTGAATTTTTGAGGTTTTGCATAGGCTTTTCAGCTTTATTATGCATGGCTACTATGCCATATTGCCCGATAGCACGGCTGGCAGCTCCCGTAAGCGTAGCCGCATCGATAACCAATTCAGGCTTATATTTTTTAGCATAACTCAAAGCATCGCCTAAAATAATGCGTCCTTCGGCATCAGTATTTCCCACTTCCACGGTTGTTCCATCGTACATGGTAATTATATCGCCAGAAGCATACGCGTTGCCTCCCGGACGGTTGTCTGTAGCCGGAATTAAAGCTATGGCATAAACAGGTAGTTTTGCCTTGGCAATAGCATACAAAGTGCAAGCCATAGTAGCACCGCCCGCCATATCCGATTTCATATCGTTCATATAATCTCCGGGTTTCAGGTTCAATCCGCCTGTATCGTACACCAAGCCTTTACCAACTAAAACCACAGGATTTTTATTAACGGCATTAGCAGGTTTCCATGTCATAATGGTAAAAGTAGGCGGGTCAATACTGCCTTTGTTTACAGCCAGCAAGCCACCCATTTTTAAAGATTCTATCTGAATATGATTGAGAACTTCTACTTTTACGCCGGATTCTTTGCCTAAGTCTACAAATTCAGAAGCCAATTTTTCAGCATTCAAATACGAAACAGGTTCGTTAACCAAATCGCGGCAATGGAAAATAGCTTCAACTAATATGTTTAGTTTCTGAATCGCTTCTTCCTTTATATTTTTATCCGCAATGATAATATTTTGTAGTTTCGGTTCGCCTTTTTTATCCGTTTTATATTTAGAAAAAGCATAATTACTCAATGCTATCCCTTCTGCGAAAGCCAAAGTTTCTTCCGGTTTTACGGCAACAGGCAAAAGGGTTATTTCATTCAATTTATTTTCAGCAATAGCATTATAGCATTTGCTTCCTGCTTTTCTCCATTTTTCCAAAACATAAGAATCTGTTTTTTTATCTTGCAATTGCACAAAAATCCATTTATCAAATCGGTTGAATGCAAAAAATTGTTTTTCGTTTTTCTTATTTTCAGTTTGAATAAAATTAATTTCCTGTTCCGATAAAATAGAATTAGACAATTGCTTAATATCCGAACATACAATAGCTACAGAACTTTTTGCAGCTACAGAACTTTTTTTACTTATCATAGTTATTAGTTTTTAAATACTTAAATCAATAAACAAAGACAATCTTAAAAAGATTGCCATTACTACCATTATGCTGTAAACATAACAGCGAGAACAGTGACGGGGTGACTTTAAGCCACCCCGTCACTTCAGAGCCTAAATAATACTAATGAGATATTTTATTTTAGAAAAGGTTTAATTTTTTCGTCATAAATGGCAGAGTACTCTTCCCATTTGTATTTCAAATAATCGTCGTTACCAAAATAAACCAATATCTTTTCAAAAGCGTCGGCTTGCTGGTATCCGGGAACAACAGTAAGCAATTTATTATCTTCATTCAAAAAAGAATAAGAAGGATACGACATTTGCCCGTTTAATAAGCCAACAGCTAGATCATGAACTCCTTTTCCTGTTGGATTCTGATTGGCTAATTTTTGACCAAAAGCAAAAATAGTATCTTTACTTTCTGCATTAAATTTTACGGCGTAAAAATATTTGTTCATAATCCGTATCACATTGGAATCCTGAAATGTAGTAGCATCCATACGCTTACACCATCCACACCAATCGGTATATACATCTACAAAAATCTTCTTTTTGTTTTTTCCTTCATTTTGTTTTAGAGCATCGGTAATGCTCATCCAAGTAATAGCTTTGGGGTTATTTTGGGCTGCCACGGTTGTTGTTTTTGAATCTTGTTTCTTTTTTTGAGCACATGCTATATGGGTCATGGATAATACCAATACCATTAATACAATACTTTGTAATTTTTTCATTGTTTATTTTTTAATTTCAGGTTATAAAGAGAGTTGTGAAAATCCCCTTATTTATAATTATCTTATTAAAGTTACAGACCCTTTCTTTTGCAAATATATACCTTTTTCATCAATATAATTTACGATATACATATAAACCGAAGTGGGACAATTAGCTCCATTGTAAGTTCCATCCCAACCCCTGTAAGGGTCTCTCGATTCGAAAATCTTCATCCCATTACGGGCAAATACCGCAAAGTAATAACCATCCCGATTAATGTTAAGCCCTATAGGTCCGAATGTTCCCCCCGAAGATGGGTCGAAACCTGTAGGAAATACAAAATCAGAAATTTTCTTGAGCTCAAGAAAATGAGAAATAATTTCGCCTTGTATGTTATACACATTTCCGGCTTGTTCTATCGCTTTTATTCTGTAATAAAACCTATCCGTTGCATCAGAAACCGAGTTTATATCATCTGTATAAGTATATGTTGCTCCTGATACAGTTGCTATTTTAGTTCCCAAGGAGGAAGGTAAAGTACTACGGTAAATCTCATAACTATCAACCGGATTAGAAAAACCTATCGCTCGTGTCCATGTCAATTGATTGATGTTATCCGAAGTTTTTCCGGTTAATAATATAGTATATAATATATTAGATTCTGTAGTTAAATTACCACAACTATCCAAAGCTATAACCTTATATTTAAGAAGGCTTTCTTGAGCATCAATTCCCAAATGAGTATATTCATAAGTAGAAGAACCATTGTTAGGTATCGTTGCTAAATCGTAAAATTGCGAATCGGTTCCAGTAGAATAATATAACTTAAATCCTGTTCCTTGACTTTTTGTATCAACTGTAAACTGCAATTTTACGGTTGAATTCCGATGATCTTCAACCTCCAATTTTTGAATATAAATAAATTCCGGTTTTTTGGGTTTGGTAACTGTTAAACAAACCTGATTGGATGACGCATATATGGTTTTTCCTACATTAAATGCTTTTACAATAATGCAATAAGTTGCGCTATCATCAGGAAAAGCATAAGAATAAGAAAGAACACTAGAGCCGACTTCTGCAACAACCGTATCGTTTCCGCCATTTTTACTTACAAAAACAGCATAGCCTCCCAAGCCGTTTTTCATATTGATATAAGCACTCCAATTCAGATTTATCTTTCCTGCACAAAAATCAGAATTTGCTGATAGCAGTATATTTTTTTGAACAACATCTAAAATACTACTGTTCCCACAACTATCCAAAGCCGCTATTTTATATTCATAGGTTTTGGTTTTAGGATCGATGGCATTATCAGTATCTATATAAAATGTATTGAAACGCCCTACAACTGTATCTATCACTAAGCTTGGGTTTCCTCTTGAAATAGCATATCCATAGGTATCTGATGACGGACTTGCTTCCCAGCCGATAGTAATTTTATTATTCACGTTATCAATACTAATAGAATCTGTAGTCGGTTTTTTAGGAATAATGTTATCCTTGAAATATTCGGAATGTACAGAGGAAACGGATTGACAGCCTGACGGATGATTAATTTCAATGCGATAATAAATGGAATCGGAACAGGTTTGTACAGTATCAAAAATATTTAACTGAGTAGTTGTTTGTATTTGCGACCATGTTCCGCTTATACTTTGTTTTCTAAAGATAATATAGTTCCCATTGAATTTAGAAGAAATGGAATTCCAATATAGATTTACAGAAATTCCGGTTGTTTTTACAGCTTGAGGGAATATACTATGCAAGGTATCGGATGGAAAGCTTCCTAATGAGGTTTTAGTTGCTATATAATAAAAATAAGATTGAATATTACCATTGGCTGTTATATCTTGAAAAGTAGTGGTATTTACATTAGTTACATTACCCACTTGCGAGTAAACCCCTGCTAAAGAACCTGATCTGAAAATTTCATATTCAATAAAACCGGTAGTATTTACCGGTTTATCCCATGTTACAGTCACATTTCCATTATTCAAAACGGCAATACAATTGAATGTCGGATTTTGGGCAAATCCAATCATCATATAAAACATTAATAAGCAAACTATAAAAAGCCGTTTGACCATTTTCATTATAAATTAAAGACAAAACCTTATACAGTTTAGGTGTATTAAGCCTTTTAGACCTGATAGATTTTTTTAATATGATATAGAATTCTATTGCAAAATTTCTCCGGCAACCACCTGAACCATGCTGTCTTCATGTAAATACTTTTCTGATAACCTAAGAACATCATCTTGAGAAATAAGGTTTATCGCATCCAGATAGTTTTGATAATAATTAACAGAGTAATCCATTTGTACCAAAAGCTTTAAACGTTCTGCCATATCCAAGGGTCCGTCGACCTCCCGCATAAACTCCCCTATCAGATAATTTTTTACCAAAGCCAATTCTTCTTTAGAAACGGGATTTGTACGTAAAAATTTTAATTCCTTATAAATTTCTTCTATACATAAATGGGTTGTTTCTGCTGCTGTCTGCGTACTTATACAAAATAAACCTTGGTTTTTGTATGATACCACACCGGAACCAATTCCATAAGTATAGCCTTTTTCTTCCCGAATATTTTTCATCAGTCGAGAACCAAAATAACCACCTAAAATAGTATTTATAATAGAAAGCTTTGAAAAATCCTCATGTTCCGAATTAATTAAGGCTTTGCCTATACATACTGCCGACTGTACAGCTCCTTCTTTCCGGATAATTTCTACAGTAGGTTTAGTAACCGCTGTTTGATATTTCTTGTGTGTCGTTTTTATTTTAGTATCCCAATCATCTCCACCAAAATAAGAATTAACCAATTGGTATTCTTTTTCATGAATACATCCTGCCAAAATTATTTTACAATTATTGGATGTATAATAATTCTTATGGAATTTTTCTAAATCCGTATTCTGCAAAATATCAAATTCTTCGGCTTTCAAAATACGTCCGTAAGGATGCTGTGTTCCATACACCAACTCCTGAAAACGCATGCGGGCAATGTTCTGCACTTTCTGCATACTGTTGATATGCTTTTGCTTCTCATTCACGATATATTTCCGAAATTCTTTTTCTTCGTATTTTGGTTGTTTCAGAATTTGTTCTACAATAGGTAATATATTGGCAAGTTGTTTATTGATGCAATATAAACTTATGGTTACAAAATCGCGGCCTATTTCTTTCTCCAAGTGTGCTCCGAAAAAATCCAATTTTTCTGCAATATATTTGGCTGTATGCTTTTGTGTACTTTCCGAAAGCATGCTGCAAGCAGAGGCAGCCTGAAAAGGTACATCTTGATAATATGTTCCTGCATTAAATATAAAATCAATCCGGATTATGGGTTGATCGCTATTATTAAGAATAAAAACAGGAAGTTTATTATCCAAAAACACCTTTTGAGGTGTTAAGGCTGAAATATTTACATTGTCGGTTGTGGGAACTTGAAAGCTGCTGCTCTGAGGCTGTGGATTAGTTTTGCTTTTTGTGTTTTTCATCCGTTCCTTTATTAGTATTAATGTAATGCAAAGGTCGCAAGAAGTCTTTAATTTAACAAGATTAAGAATGTAGTTACCGAACGAAAGGACTGTTCAAAAAGTTAATTCCCCCTAAATCCCCTAAAGGGACTTTTGTAAAATGTATATTCAAGACATTGGGGGGTAAAAAACAATTATAAAACCTCTTGAACAGCTCCATTTATTTTAGGTCTATTCATTTTTACCCTCTTTGCTTTGTTTTAATCGTTTTGCTTTTCGTAAAGCATCGGTAATAATCCATTCTAGCTGTCCGTTTGTACTTCGAAATTCATCTGCCGCCCATTTTTCAACAGCCTCCATAATTTCCGTGTTAATACGCAATACAAAACTTTTCTTTTCTTTCATTGCCGGCAAATTTATTGATGTAATGTTCCTGTATTTACTACCGGCTGGGCAGCTTCGTCGGCACACAGAACCACTAATAGATTACTAACCATAGCAGCTTTTTTATCATCGTCTAAATCTACAATTTTTTCTTTGGCTAATTTATCTAATGCCATTTGGACCATCCCGACTGCTCCTTCTACAATTTTTTCGCGAGCAGCTATAATTGCTGTAGCTTGCTGGCGACGAAGCATTACCGCCGCAATTTCGGGAGCATATGCTAAATAGTTGATACGTGCTTCTATTACTTCAATCCCTGCCATCAATAAACGTTCATTCAATTCTTTTTCTAAATGCTGATTGATTAAATCGCCACCTGAACGCAGTGTAGTTTCATCGCTATGACTTATTTCATTATTATCATAAGCGTATTTACCGGCTACTTCACGCAATGCGGCATCGCCTTGTATGTGTACAAAATTTTCAAATGATTTCATGCTAAGCTGGGCATTCCCCATATTATTTACAGTAAAAGAAGCTGAATCGATTTCAAAAACGGCTTTATAAGTATCTACAATTTTCCATACTAAAACCATACCAATCATAACCGGATTTCCGGCACTATCGTTCACTTTTATGGGTTCTACATCTAAATTACGTGCACGTTGAGTAAGGTTTCGTTTGTTATAAAAGGGATTTACCCAAAAGAATCCTGTTTCTTTCATGCTTCCTTTGTATTTCCCAAAAAATACCATTACACGGGCATTGTTGGGTTCGTTAGTAAAAAAACCGGGTAAAGCAATTAAAGCCAATACTATAAAAATACCTCCTACTGCGTAGTACTCATTTGCAAATCCGAATACCGATACCCCCAATAATACAATAATAGTAGTAATGGCAATAAATCCGGAACATTTAAATCCACTGAATATGCTTTCATTTGTTTTCATAATGCTTATAATTTTGATATTAAAATAATATCACAAAGGTATCATATATTTATTTAACATCCAAATTTACTATACAAAAAAAACAGCTATTAAACGCCTTATTAATAAAGGAATTTAATAGCTGTTTTCATCGGTTTTGATTTTATTGGGTTTGAATTATATTCAAATAAGTTTAATTTATTAATTAAAGTGTCGCTTTAAATATTTTATCTTATCAATGTGATTGAACCGGGTTTACGTTTAGGCTGACCATTAGGATCTTTATAACTGATAATATAGGAATAAACACCTGCGGCAAGCTGTTCATTTTTATAAGTTCCATCCCAACTGAAGTTTACATCTTTGGATATAAATACTTGCTGACCTTGTCTGGACATGATAACAATTTCGAAATTGGAGATTCCTTGAGCATAAATCTTAAAAAGGTTATTTCTATCTGAGCCGGGTGTAAATGCATTAGGAACAATCAGTTTCTCACACTCATTTACGGTTACGGTTATTTGCTTTTCTATTTCTGTTCCGTTTTCGGGAGTGATTACTACCGAATAAGTAGTTGTTTCTTCTGGCTTTACGGTTATTGATGAAGTAGTTTCGTAAGTACTCCACAAATAAGAAGTTCCGCCTTTAGCATCTAATTTAGCTTCTTCTCCTTTGCAAATAGTTGTTTTTCCGGTTAATTCTACATTTACAGGAGTAGTTCCTTTGATTACAGGAACTTTACCGTCTGCAATTGTTTTTTTAGCTGCAATGGTATTTGTTGCAGGTTTGGCTGATTCCGGAACCGATACATTTATATTTGCGTTGTTGGATTTAACTGAATTATTATCTGAAAATTGAGATTCTTTTATACTTGATACAGGAAAAGTTTTATCGGCTGTCTGTGGTGTATTTATTGTAGTATTGGGTTGATTTTTTTGTACAGGTTTTGCAGGTAATTCAGAAGTAG
>JAVBQU010000140.1:0-5068 GCA_031548675.1 Bacteroidales bacterium | reverse complement strand
TCTTCCGCTGTTCGGAAATTACATTTACTATCGAAAGTATAACTCCTTTATCATCTGTGCCTTTTACCAGCAATCCGGTTAAAAACTGTACGCTTTCGCCTTCTGCCCGCCATTTGGCTTTTACAATCCGCCCTCCATGCTGAGACATGATACTGATGGCATTGGGGCAGCTTGTGCGGTGGACATCCAGCCCCTTGGCTGTAACAATACCCACAACATCGTCTCCCGGCAAGGGATTGCAGCATGTAGCGGTTTGATAATGTATATCCGTATTAGAATCGCCCAAGCTGATAGATTCGGGTTTGTTTTTAAGCTGTTCGTATAATTGCTCTGTCAGGGTTTTTTGCGGTTCTTCTTTACCTCTTACAATACGTTTGCGAACAAACGGAATGCCGATACCCAAAAAAGTAGGTCTTCGCTGTTCTATGTTGAATACCCGTTTTAGGTATTCAGGCATGCTTTTCCGGGTGCAAACCTGATAGAATAAATCTTCGGCTGTGGCACACTGTAGATACTCCCTTAGTAGATTTACATTGTGAGGCGTATATTCCAAATTTAATTCGGCGAACAGGTTTTTGAGTATTTCTTCTCCTTGATGACGGTAATTTCGTTTTTGTTCTTTTAAAAAGACTTTAATTTTATCCTTAGCCCTTGCTGTTACTACATAACTTAGCCATTCTTCGGTAGGGGTTTGTTTAGCAGAAGTAATAATTTCGACCTGCTCCCCGTTTTTTAGGGGATGATTTATAGATACTAACTGATAATCAACTTTTGCTCCTATGGTTGTATGTCCCAATTCGGTATGCACAGCGTTTGCAAAATCTAATACAGTGGCTTTGGCAGGTAAAGTTATCTGAGTTCCTTTGGGGGTAAATACGGAAATTTCGTCGGTCAGGAAACGGGCTACCAAATCTTTGGCATCCAGATTAACTGCATCGGGATTTTGCAGAACATCCCGCAATTCGTTCAACCATTTATCGGTTCGGCTTTCATTTTCTACAATGCCTTTGTACTTCCAGTGGGCAGCATAGCCTTTCTCGGCTATTTCGTCCATACGCTTGCTTCGGATTTGGACTTCAATCCACTTACCCTTTTCCATTACGGTAGTATGCAGAGCTTCGTACCCATTCGATTTGGGTGTAGAAACCCAATCGCGGAAACGTTCAGGGTTAGGCTTGTAAAGCGAAGTGACTATGGAATATATATTAAAACAGGCTTTCTTTTCGATGATAGGATCGGTGGTAATATCGAAGACAATACGAATCGCAAAAATATCATAGATTTCTTCGAAAGGCAGCCCTTTATTCTGCATCTTATTATAGATAGAGTAAATAGATTTTACCCTGCCTGCGATGGTATATGAATAGCGTTCTTCGTCTAATATGGTACGGATAGGTTTTGTAAATTCCTCTATTACGGCTTCGCGTTCTGCTTCGGTTTCTTTTAGTTTAGATTCTATTTGGGCGTATTTTTCAGGCTCTAAATATTTGAAAGAAAGGTCTTCTAATTCTGTTTTTATGGCATATAAACCTAAACGGTGAGCTAAGGGTGCGTATAAAAAATTGGTTTCGGAAGCTATTTTGAGCTGTTTATCCCTTTTCATCGCATCCAAAGTACGCATGTTGTGCAAACGGTCGGCAAATTTGATAAGCAGTACCCTTGCATCATCGGTAAAAGACAGCAGCATCTTCTGAAAAGAAGTTTTTTGCAGCGAAATAGGTTCTGTCGGCGAGTCAATAGTTTCGCTCAAGGTTTCAGGACCAAAATAGCCACTCATTTTCGTTAATCCGTCAATAATAGCCGCGACCTTAGGTCCGAAAATCTGCTCCATATCTGCCAATGTGTAATCTGTATCTTCAACAACATCGTGGAGCAATGCACAAATAACAGAAGTTTTACCTAAACCGATTTCGTCCACGACAATACGTGCCACTTCCAAGGGATGATAGATATAAGGTTCTCCGCTTTTCCGGCGTGTATCTTTGTGGGCAGTAACGGCTAGGTTAAAAGCTTTCCGTATCATCCACCGGTCTTCGGTTGTAATTGGAGTTTTCCAATTCAAAAAAATACGTTTGTAACGTTTTATGATTTCCTTCTTCTCGTTTTCTTCGTCGATAATGTACATATATTCAGTAAATGTCTGTGTTGTTAAACGTTTATGTGTGGAATATGGTTTGAAAAATATTATAAATTATGAAGACACAAAAATACTATAAAAATCGACACCGGAATAGTCAAGTTATCAAAGCCTTTAGAAAAAAATATTTCGGCAAGAGATGCTCCTAAGGCTATACTTGCAGAGTAGACTAGTATTTTTAAGGTATTGTATTCGAAATTTGATAATACACAGATACTTATCAGAAATGCAGATAATAAAAATGCGGCGGTTCCCCAAAGTGTTTTATTGTGGATTAGTTTTAGGGATTTGTTATTTTTTCCAATAATACATGCCAGTGGGTCGCTGACAGCTAAAATTAAAATTGCCGTATAATATACTTCCTGCCGATGCAGATAAAGCATGCTGAAATAAGCTGCGATTACGCCTAAAGGCATCATAAAACTGCCGTAAGTATTGCGGTTGATGTCTTCTATGGATTTCAATACTTTTTTTTGATGGGATATAAATAGGCATAGAAATGCTGAAACAATTATAATGATAACATAAACCGGACTTGTAAATAAAAATAAAAAGGATAGAGTGGACGTTGCAGAAATAGTATGGGCAATTTTACGGGTATATTCTACATCCATATTTTGTTTCCGATGCAGATATTCGCAAAACAGAAGTACGCCTAAAATGAATAATAAATAAACAATGCAAAAAAGCATTTCAGTATTGATATGAGGAGCAAGCATTTTACAAGCATAGATAAATGCAGAGGCAAAAAGTAAACTATCAAACCTGTCTAAAAAACCGCCATTTCCGGGCAATATCCGGCTGAAATCTTTGATACCTGCCTGCCGTTTCAGATATGATGCCGAAAAATCCCCTAAAAATGCAAATACAGCAATTCCAAATCCATAAAATAATGATTCGTAAATATTTCTGCCTGTCAGCATGGATAATATACAAGCAATAGAAACAGCAGCAATAATCCCTCCTAAGGCTCCTTCATAAGTTTTATTGGGGCTTATCTTGGGAAACATTTTATGTTTACCGAAAAGCTTACCAGAAAGTTGGCTGAAAGCATCAAAAACGCAGGTAACTAATAAGGTAAAATATAGAATAGACGAATTGAAATAGCTGAATTGTACAAAAGTAAAACCTAAGCAGGCATAAATACATAAGATGGCTAGAAAACGGGGTTTCCCCAATTTTTTATACAGAAAAATGAATTCTACGAATCCTGCTAAAACAATACTTGAACAGAGTACAGGAAAGGCATGAGGGAATTTCCAGATACACAAAGCAAGGGTATTGATTATAACACAATAAACAATGAATTTGAGCCAATCCTGCTTACGTTCTTCAATGTTTTTCTGCTTTTTTATGTGCGTAAATATTTGAAAAATGCCTCCAATTAAACAAAGTCCGCACAGTATAAGATATAAAGATAAGTTCATTAATTTTCTTTCTTGTTTTTCAAAACCCAATACAAGCCTTTTACATTTGACTTCAAACTCTTAGATAATAATTGAATGCTTATATGTTCGCAAAACGCGAGTATTCCCCATGCAATCATAAAATAAAAAAATGCAGGATAAAAACCTTTGGCAAATAATACCAAGAAAAAAGCGCCTTGTATATATCCGCCTATTTTCATCGAATATAAATGAAAGCTTGAAAAGCGTTTAAACTTAATTAAAGAAAGCAGATGTAAAGTAAGAAACACCCCGATAAAGAGATAAAGAGCCCAAATATAGGGCTGAAACTCTGTAAACTTAAACATAAATACGCCTAAAAAAGCCAATACATAAGTTCCGACATCAGCAATAGAATCTAAACGGGAACCAAATTCAGTCTGCATATTAAAATTTCTGGCAATAAATCCATCCAAAACATCAGTGATAAGATTTATTATCAGAAAAATAGCAAATAAATTTTCTTGTTGGGTTAAGGCAAGGTATAGTATCCAAGGAAAAGCCAAAAGCCTGTAGGCAGATAGAAAATTAGGAATGGTAAATAGATTTTCCTTTTTGGGTTGAGAATTCTGCATAAATAATATTTTATGTTGCAAACGTCAACTTTTGAGCGGCAAAAGTAAGGATAATAATTTAATTGGCATCGAAGATTTTCTCCATTTCAGAAATAGAAAATGTATTGTCATTTGCCCATTCATAAAAAAAGCGTACTTTTGTAACGGTATCAAAAATATTTATTTTAATCAATATAAAAGTATGAAGAAACAAATTCGTATGTTGGGTTTTACTGCTTGTTTGATAGCAGGAATGGCAATGCCTTCAAAAGCTTGCACCAATTTTATCGTAACCAAAGGTGCTTCGAAAGATGGTTCTGTAATGGTAAGTTATGCTGCCGATTCGCATGTATTATATGGCGATTTATATCATTTTCCTGCACGCACTTACTCCGAAGGTTCTATGTTGGATATTTATGAATGGGATTCAGGTAAATATCTGGGAAAAATTCCACAAGCCCGCCAAACTTACAATGTAGTTGGTAATATGAACGAATATCAGCTTGCGATAGGCGAAACTACCTATGGCGGACGCGAAAATTTAGCAGATACAACCGGTTTGATTGATTACGGAAGTTTAATTTATATCACTTTGCAACGTGCCAAAACAGCTCGTGAAGCAATTTACACTTTCTGTAAATTGGTAGAAACTTACGGCTATGCAAGTTCTGGCGAATCATTTTCTATTGCAGACCCTAACGAGGTTTGGATTTTAGAAATGATAGGCAAAGGAACCAAAATGGTAACAGATAAAAAAGGAGTAAAATCCAATGCTAATAAAGGTGCAGTATGGGTTGCCCGTTTGATTCCTGATGGGTATGTTTCCGGACACGCTAACCATGCCCGTATTACTACTTTCCCCTTAGCCGGTAAAAAAAATCCGGCGAGCATTACATCTAAAGAAATAGATAAAATATACAATCCTGCTGTAA
>JAVBQU010000113.1:0-8603 GCA_031548675.1 Bacteroidales bacterium | reverse complement strand
ATTAATTGACTTTGATATGCGTATTTTGAATATATTAATTATGGGATGTAAAAAAGGAAGACATTGTATTAAAGCAATATAAAATAAAAAACATGCGTATATTTAGGAGTTAACTGCAAGCGGGGGATAGTGCATTGCATTTTGCAAGCAAGAAAAACAGAACATTGTGGGCAACAAAGTGGAAAAATGGAATAAGTGGAAAAAATGAATCGTTTAATGTTACATAGAAAAATATTTTTAGCAATAGCACTTGTTCTTATTGGGCAGTATTCTTTTGCTCAAAAAGAGAGCTACCATTGGGACCAAAACCTTTTTAATCCCAATCATCCCATTTATAAAATTGAAAGTAGATTATGGGCAGGAGATAAAAACGCCCTTTTGGAAATAGCACCCTATATCGACAGCAAAAAAGAACTAACGGAGTATTTAAGTTACAATCATCCTGTATCTGCAACAGAATCAGATGTAGCAAGACGGATTATTGAAGTATGCTGCCTTTTTACAGACGATGAAATACTAATTGACACCAATATTACCAGCCAAAATTTTTTGATTTTTTTGAATACAAATTGGGAGAAAATTACTTTTTCTGAATATGCAGCAGCGTTTTTGATTACGCCACTTGAAAACCGCCCTGTAAAAACTATGTTCCGAGAAATTACAGAGAGCAAAAAAATAGAACTAAATAAAGAAAAGCAAAAAATATTCAATTCTCTTAACAACAAAAATATTGAATCACTTATTAGTGAAAAAGACCCGAAAGTATTGCTCGTCATATCCTCAGAGTTATACAAGGAGCGATGTTGGCTTAATAGTTTTGGTTGCAATCGTTGTCAAGACAAGTATGTAAAATTGCTACAAGCGCTGACTAATTTTGAAATTTCAGTTGAGGGCGGGTATCCTGATTATAAAAAAATGGTTTGGCATATTGAAACAGAATTTTATACTATGGCTGCATTAAACCTATTGTGTTATTTTTCAGAAAATTATTCGAAATTTAAGTGGGACGAAAAATCTAAAACATTTGAAAATAAAGAAATATGGACTCTTTCCATAGAAAATGAAAATGAATTATTTCAATTATTAGGCAATAAAAATGACGAGAAAGCATTAGACGCTTTTATTCAACTAACAACTTGTAACCCAAAAAGAGTTATAGAACTTGCAGACGAATACGAGTACGCTCGTATTGATAAAAGTTATGCGATTCCAACTTTCCCGTATAAGTTTTTGAAACAATTAGTGCTTTTAACAGACTATTGTAGTGCGAATGAAATTGATTTTGTTGGCTCTGCTCAATTAAGATCGGCAATCAATAAACTTGACGAAAAGTTGGCGTTTTCGGAAAGGCGGAAGTTAGAAGATAATCTTATTAACAATTTAACATTAGAAGAAATTACCGCCTTTGAGTATTGGGCTTTGATAAACGAAAAATCTTGGGGATTAACTTATTCTGCAGGAAGAATACTTGATGTTTTTTATTCCAAAAATTGGGATAAACTATTGAAAGATGAAAAACAACTTAATTGTTACCTGAAAAAATCAGCATTGTTTAATCGGTTGGGAATAATTGGAATTTGTAATAATTATTTGAGGAAATTTATCAATTCTCCACAACATACTATAGAACAATTAGAAAATATCAAAACATCAGATAAAGATATTGAAATGCAAATTCAAAAGATTATTTTAGGCGATTTTTTTAATGACAAAAGAAAGAAAAATGAAGCACTTTCATCATCTGGAAATTATGATAGTGAGGTTTTAGACTTAGAAAAACGACTGAAAGAATTGACAAAAAACACAAAGAAAGCATCTGAAGAAACGGATAAGAATATTTCAAAACTTTTATCACAAATAAGTTACGAACAGATTCCGATTGCCTTATATTTAATTGAAAATTATTCGTTTCAAACCAAATGGCTGTCAAAATATTCGTTTATGGAGCGTGATTTTGGTTTTTTTGCGATTGGTGATTTTAACAAAATGGAAGTGAGAAAAGATTTTTTAAACTTATATTCGCAATTTTCTGAATATGAACTATATGCTTATTATTTAGACAACACAGGCATAGATTACAAAACAAACAACAAATTAGATTTTGATAAAATTTACGAATTGCTAAAATATAATGTTGTCGTTGCATTTGTGGGCGGCGGCGGTGGAAAGCGAGATAATGAGGTTTATTCTCTCGTGAAATTGTTAGAATTAACGTTCAATACAACTCTTGGATTTCCTAAAAAACTATGTAATTCTAATAATATGTACGCTTGTTATTCGGACAAAAGAGCAAAAGCGTGGCGAAATTATCTAATTGAAAATAACTTATTGAAGAACCAACATAATGAACCAATGTCATTTAGTTATGAATAAAACGCCTGCAGTTAACAAGCGGTTTGCTGTAATGCGGGTCGTATGCCCGCAGAAAGTCCTGTCGGACTTTCAAGCGGACACACCCGCGCGAACATTTGTGAACCCCGCACTACAGCAAGCCGCCGCCCGTTATTTTAAATCAAGCAAGTTTTTCTCCGAACAGAGATAAAAGAAAATAAAAATTTCCAGAAAACCCGGCATAAACAAAAAGGCGGATTTACTTTACAGTAAATCCGCTTCTTTATATTCAAACAATGATTATAATTCTATTTTGGTAGGTTTAATCATGTTTTCGGGAGCTAAGATTTTATCTAATTGAGCTTGGGTTAATAAGCCTTTTTCTAAAACCAATTCGTAAACTCCGCGTCCGGTTTCTGTAGCTTCTTTCGCTATTTTAGTAGACGTTTTGTAACCGATAAAAGGATTTAAAGCAGTAACAATACCAATGCTGTTCATCACGTGTTCGCGGCAACGGGCTTCGTTAGCTTTAATTCCGTCGATACAAAGTGTGCGTAAAGTATCGAAACCATTCATCAATAAATCTGTTGATTCGAATAATGCCTGAACCATAACAGGTTCCATAACATTCAATTCTAATTGCGCAGCTTCGCCTGCCAACATAATGCAAAGGTCGTTACCGATAACTTTAAAACAAACTTGGTTCATTACTTCGGGAATAACAGGATTTACTTTTCCCGGCATGATAGAAGAACCGGGTTGCATTTCCGGTAAATAAATTTCTTTTAATCCGCAACGTGGACCTGATGACATCAAGCGTAAATCGTTGCATATTTTGTTCATTTTTACACATAATCTGCGTAAAGCTGATGAGTAGCTTACCAAGCAGATAGTATCGGGAGTAGCTTCAATCAAGTTTTCTGCTAAACGGATATCTAATTTTGTAATCTGACGTAAAGCCTCGATACATTTTTCGCTGTAGCCGGGCAAAGAGCAAATACCTGTACCAATAGCGGTAGCTCCCATGTTTACAGTCAAAAATTCTTTAGCAACATGTTCTAAATTTCTGTATTCTGCACGCAAAGAATCTGCAAAAGCTTGAAAAGACTGACCTAAAGTCATAGGAACTGCATCTTGCAATTGGGTTCTTCCCATTTTAATAACGTTGGCAAATTCTTTCGCTTTTTTGTCGAATGATTCGATAAGAGGTTGCAAATGTTTCAACAACTCAAGATGCGTGTAATACATCGCAAAATGGATAGCGGTAGGGTAAGCATCGTTGGTAGATTGCGAACCGTTTACATGGTCGTTAGGACTGCAAAATTCATATTGTCCGCGTTCTTTACCCATAATTTCCAAAGCACGGTTGGCTATTACTTCGTTGGCATTCATATTGGTAGAAGTACCAGCTCCACCTTGTATCATATCTACAGGGAAAAATTCATGGTGTTTGCCTTCTAACAATTCTTTACATGCCTGAACAATCGCATTTTTTTGTTCTTCTGTAACCATGCCTACTTGTGCATTTGCCATAGCTGCACCCATTTTAGTAATTGCTAATCCTTCAATAAATTTAGGATAGCGGCTCAAAGGAATACCACTGATTTTGAAATTTTCGATACCTCTCAACGTTTGAACGCCATAAAGAAGTTCGTTAGCTAATTCTCTTTCACCAATTAAGTCTGACTCGAGACGAGTTTTTTTATCGTTACCCATAAGACGTTATATAATTTAGATGTTAATAAAAAATAAATTCAACCCTGCCCATAAGAACAAGGTTGAATAATTACTTTGCAAATGTAATAAATATTATTGAGTTTGATGCTCAATCAAAGAAAAAGTTGAAAAGATTGTAAATGAAAAAATGATTCTCATTAAAAATCAATAATTTAAAAACAATTCTTTATGATTTCCAATCCACTTCCGGCGTTATAAAACTAATATTGAAAAGTCTCAAATAATTTTCTTTGCAATCCATTCAAATCTAATTCTCTTCCGATCACAATTCCATTTTCATCTATCAAAAAACAAACAGGGGGACGAAGCATTCCGTACTTTTGACCATCGGGCGAAAACATTCCGTTAGGGTCTCGCACATTAACCCAATTGGTCAGTTTATCTTGGGCTATAGCTTCTTTCCATTTATCTACCTGTACATCTGTTGTTACTGCATATACTTTCAGG
The DNA here is from genome assembly GCA_031548675.1 of Bacteroidales bacterium. GTDB lineage: Bacteria > Bacteroidota > Bacteroidia > Bacteroidales > P3 > JAVBQU01. Next base: position 4,088 of record JAVBQU010000113.1, on the reverse strand, counting down.
TTTTTCCCTTCGTATTTCTTTACAATCTGCTGTAAGCCCGTATTAAATTCTCTGCATGGCTGATGAAACGACATCCAAAAATATACAATCACATATTTTCCTTTTAGTGATGAAAGATTTACCGTTTTTCCTGAAACATCGGCTAAGCTAAGCTCAGGAGCCGGTTTTCCTATGGCTGATCCTCTCGACATCTGTGTCATCATTTGATAGCGGGAAACAAAAATATTATACGGATAATAATCATATAATTTGGCTATAACATTATCATATACAGAAAAATGTTCATTAAAATCCAATTTTTCGAGCAAAGTAATACAGCTTAATTTTTCAGGATGTGCCAAGCATTCGCTTTCTATATATTTTGCTCTTTCTGTTTCCAGCCGGTTTAATTCTGTTTGGTATTCATTTAATCTTTCGGGATGCTTTTGATATTCACTCATGATACTGTCTTGCTGCTTGCGAAAAGCCATATCCCCCGCTGTTGCCTGTGCTAAAAACGATAATTCGTCTGAACCTGAAACTTGAATTATTTGCAGCGGCTGCGTACCTATTTCGAGCTTAATATCTTGATTAGGGGCTAAAGTAAGGGGCAAGGCTTCTTTATCTGATAAAAAAAGCCAATAAAAATCGGGTTCCCCGATAGTTCCCTGCAATACAAAATTGCCTTGTGCATCTATTGTTGCGGTAGCCGTAGGGCTTTCTGTATGGAGAATTTGCGACAATGTCGCTTTGCTATATGTATTACCTTTAATTTTTCCGGTAATTTTCAGATTTTGAGCAGATAAATTGGAATAAAAAACTACAGCACTAAAAAGTAAAAGATATTTATACAAAAGCTTCATAGGTTTATTTTTTTGAATCATTTATTTTAGATACCAGTAAACAAGATACGAGATACAGAAAGAGCATAATGTTTTAACATATGGCACTTCTTGCATCTAGTCTACTTGTGTCTTGTGCCTAATCCTTTTTAATTATTCTACTTCTTCGTAAGAATCGAAATGATTGTCATCATTATTATCCTGTTGTTTCTGCTGTTCTTGCTGCTTTTGCTGCAATTTACCCGGCAATTCTAAAAGCCATGTAATTAATCCCAGAATAACACTGAATAATAATGCATACCAAAATCCATCAACGGTAAAACTATCGACCAGCCAATCTGTCATTAAAATGATAAATGCATTGATGACCAACAGGAAAAACCCAAAAGAAACTACTGTTATCGGAATCGTAAGGGCTATAATAATGGGACGAACTATAAGGTTTAGCAATGTGATAATTACAGCTACCCAAACGGCTGTTAGAAAATCGCTTACATGTACGCCCGGTAAAATGTGGGCGGCTATAATAACTGCAATAGCGGTGATAATTAACTTGAAAATCCAAGGAATTTTACTTTGATTCCCAAATCTTATATTAATCTCTTTCATTTTTAATAAGTTTGCTTTCTGTAATAAATCATTCTACCGTTATTTATCATCTAACAACGGAAAATAAAACGTAGAAAAAATCACAATATTGTTATTCCGTTAACTTTGACGGAGGTGTCCCTTGAGGTTCTGATGCTTTTTTCTTATCTTTTTTATCGAAACCGCCTACAAAATTAATACCAAAAACAACACTTGCATTTTTCATTTTATCCACATAAAACGAAGATACTTTATTAATGGCTGTATATATCTGAAATGGTCCGATTCCTGCACAGAAACCTATGCCCGGATTAAAGTAAGATTTATTTTGAAATGTATTTCCTACTGTTGCCTGAAACCATTGTCCTAATCGCTGGGTATAAGAAACATTAAAAGTAGAATACATTCTTCCGTTGCCGAAATCGCCCTGATAAGCCACTCCTGCTTTGCCTCCTTTTATTATTTCATAAGAACCTCCTGCAATAAATCTTGATTTCAGATTAGAAGTATAGTTTGCTACGTTTCTGGTATTAAATTCCATTACATTTTTAAGTGTATCGGCTATGGCTTCATAAAACTTTTTATTAAATGTTCCATCCGCATTCCATAACTGTTCGGAAGTAAAGCCATCAAATGTATATTGCCCTCCTTCCGGCATGCTTATCTGGCTTGCATTGTCTTTCCATGTAATGAACCCTAAATCGAGAACTGCGAAATTTACATCTATTTTATCGTTTACTTTGTAATTTACACCCAAGTCTAAGCCCCATCCACGGCTTTTAGGATATGTAAAGTCGGAATCATCAAATTGCAGCTTCCCTGCTGTATCTGTGCTAACTTTAATCACAGGGGAAGACATATTAATATTACAGTTATACCCTAGTGTTGTGGATGTATAATCTTCATTGGTGTACCAGCTTAATTCTGCATTGTTTGTTTTGATATTGGCAAAACCCACCAAATATTTTAACCGCACGCCATAAGACAATTTATCAGTTTCTGCCCGTGTAAAACCCAAAGCCATTTCTCCATAAGAATTTATATTAAATGCTTTTTTATCAAGCAGGTTAAGTTTCTGACCTAGGGAATTTCCATTTCCTTCAACCAAAAGCGTTACCATATCTTGGTGTATGTTCCATTGCCCGTCTGTTCTTGCTGAACCTGACAGGCTGAAATAATTTTTCCCCAGCTTGAATCCAACTGTAAGCGGTTCGTACAAAAACCCGAATGCTACTCTGCTTCTGCTATTAAAATTATCAGGAAAGCTATTGGTAATATGTATGGCTTCGCTAAAGCTTACAGGTGAATTTGCATTTACATTAATGCTTGATATGCCGGGAAAACCCACATGAAAACCGTAGAGAGGCATTATGCCCGGATTTTCTCTAAGCGATTGCGGAGCATTGGTTAAATTCCGCAGCATAAACCCATCCTGAGCCCATGTCTGCACTCCCAATAATATCATTATAACGACAATACTATATATTTTTTTCATTTGCTTATTTTTTATTTTTCAATAAACTTCTGATCCTGAAATTCTTCTCAAAGGTCTTATCTACTCGGGCGTACCATGAAATCCTACTGATGTTTTCAATCCCATTTTCACATTCAAGTTATTAGTTTTAAATATCTTGACATTATGCTTAGGTGTAGAGGCATTTGCCGACCGAAAGTTCGAAACTATCCAAACATATTCTGCTTTACTCAAAATATCATATCTATCTTCATCAATTACAATATCTTGCGGAGGCATAGTCCCACTTTTTACAACCTGATAAGTAACAGGGTCAATGGTTGCCTCTGCAAGTACCTTGGTATCTTTAAATAATGAATCTACAATCCGATAGTTTTTATCCATAAAATAGAGCTGTACATTAGCTGCCAAAGGGAAATTATTGGTAAATGTAGTCCGTAAAATAGCAGAGTTAAATTTTATCCAAGCCGGAAGCGAATCTAAAGAAGAATTATCTCCAAGCGTAAAAGCTACTGTATCTCCTAAACGGATATCGTCGAAATAGCCAAATAAATCAAATATTACTTCTGCCTTAATCTTCATTTTCCCTCCCTTAATACTGTTTGCATTGCTTTTTAATGTAAAATTGTACCGCAGGCTATCCGGAGGAAAGTTAACGCTGTCTATCGATAATGGTAATGTTTGAGTACTCGGTCCGGTTTGAATATTAAATGGAGCTCCCATAGGAATATCCCTTGTTTTGCCATCTTTGCCGTTGCTGAGATACAAGGCATTTTTAGATAGTATAAGCTCATTAGCAGATTCATTTTCAACGATAAGATTCAGGTGTATTTTTTCAATATTAAATTTAATATCTTCTATATCCTTAAAAAAAGGCAAAGCTACCGAACCTGATATCGGTTCTCCGATAGGATCTAAAGGAATATAGCTGGCTTCTGCAGGAATATCAATTTCTTGTTCTATCGTATAGTGGAACTTCATCATGCCGTCCTCATCATAGTCTATATAAAAATTTGAACTGGAATCTCCCCAGCCTAACTTTTCTATAAAATTAGCTGTACCTATATGCATGGTAGCATTAATCAGCGGAACTGCAAATTGCGGATCAGTATCTATCCTAAAGTCTTGTTTAAAAACATCATCTTTTACACATGATTGAAAACCCACAAATATCAACACCGCTGCGAATATTGATAAATGAAAAA
>JAVBQU010000203.1:0-13075 GCA_031548675.1 Bacteroidales bacterium | reverse complement strand
TATTAATGGGTTTTGGTTTAGAAATAGATGCCATACATTCGCCCAACGAAAGCTATTCGCTGCATAATTTCTTCAAGGGTATAGAAACCATACCGGCATTCTATAAGCATTTTGTACGATTGATGAATACAAAAGCTTAGTTATATTGTAAATGAGTTATGTAATTTACAATGGCAAATAGTACCACTCAAAAGCCCCCTTTAGGGGGTTGGGGGTAAAATAAATTAAGATAATACCAATGCCAAGAACCATAAAACGAGATATGTTCTATAATGCTCAGCCTTTGCTTTTTGAACGGGCAAGAGAATTACGTAACAATATGACGGAGGCAGAAAGAGTATTATGGGAAAAACTAAACAAAGGTCAATTAGATGTCCGGTTTAAAGCTCAACATCCAATTCATATTTTTATTGCTGATTTCTATTGTCATAAACATAAGCTCATAATAGAAATAGATGGAGGGATACACAAACAGCAAGTGAAATACGACATAGGAAGAACTGCTGAATTAGAAAAATTAGGATTAAGAGTAATCCGGTTTAGTAACAAAGAAGTATTGACACTTATTGAAAAAGTAGTAGATGTAATCAAATCGTCTTTACCCCTAAATCCCCTAAAGGGGACTTAAAATTTCTATATGGCAAATAGTACTACTCAAAAGCCCCCTTTAGGGGGTTGGGGGGAGTAGCTAAAATTTGAAAGTTAAGGATTAATCGGAATTAAGAAATACAAGATAAGCCCCAAATTCCCTATGGGGACTTGAGGTTTCTATAGAGCAAATTGCACTGTCCCAGAAGCCTTTTTTAAGGATTGGGGGTAAAATAATAACTAAAATTTAAATTATTATAAACCTTGAACGTTTTTACAGATTTATCACAGCTCAAAAATATAAATTCTCCCGTTGTTACCATCGGTATGTTTGATGGAGTTCATAAAGGGCATCAAAAAATAATAGATGCACTTAAGCTGGCGGCAAAGGAATGCGAAGGAACTTCCGTTATTATTACATTTTTTGAACACCCTCAAACTGTTCTGCAAAATAACTACACAGATTTTCGTTCCATAACCCTATACCATGAACGATTAAAGAAACTGCAAGAATATGGTGTGGAAAATGTCTGCTTTCTACATTTTACGCAAGAATTATCACAACTCTCGGCAAAAGAATTTGTAGAAAGTTTCTTTCAGCAGGGAATTCAATTAAAGTGCTTACTGTTAGGGTACGATAATCATTTTGGTAACAAAGCAAAAGGGCATTTCGAACAAATCTACGACTTGGCAGAACAATATCAATTCTCTATAAAAAAAGTAGATTTTGTTCAGCAAGGCGAAACCATTGTCAGTTCCACCAAAATCCGCAAAGCATTACAAGAAGGAAATATAGCATTAGCCAACGATTTGCTGGGATATCCCTATGCTTTTTCGGGTACAGTAGTACACGGAAATGCTGTTGGCAGGACTTTAGGTTTTCCTACAGCCAATATTAAAGTAGACAATCCCTTGAAAATGATTCCGGCAATAGGAATTTATGCTGTAAAAGTGGTTTTAGAAAAGCAAGCTTACAGGGGAATGATGAGTATCGGCATACGCCCTACTTTCGGTCTTTCAGAACTTGTAATAGAAGTAAATATCTTGGATTTTGACCAAAATATCTATGATAAAGAAATCGAAGTACAAATAGCTGCACGCATGCGGGATGAATTAAAATTCAAATCGGTAGAAGAATTGGTTGCCCAGCTTTATAAAGATAAAGAGCAGGCAAGGCATATATTATCCATTTAAGGTCTTAAAAACCTTGTTCGGCAAGGGTCAACCTTTGCAGGCTAAGCCTGCAAAAGTTAACTTGTATCTCATTTACTTGTATTTAAAAAGTTCATCGTTTAAACTTCATAATTTCATAGTTCAAAAAAATGTTTTATCTTTGCTTCTCTAAGAAATCCTAATTTGATGAGTCATTTTGTCTTAAATATTTATACAAAATTAACTGCCTATAATTTGGCTTCTTCCGATATTTGTGTAACAAACACACACACACACAATAGGCTTACCGCCGATACATTATAAAATTCGCGCGTATAATCTACTTCTTTTTAAGAAACTACAAAATAGAAGCTGTAAAATTTTTGTAACGGACGACAAGTTACGTATTCCTATTTTTTACCATAGAGCTACGGACTACTCAAAAAATCTTAGTAAGCTAGAATTTACTAGAGAGGTAAACAAGTACACCAAAGATTTCATCCATTTTTATCCTTTTCATCAGGTTTATTCCATTTTTCATAGAGTTTTATCATCTTCAGGATTTCTATTTGCTTTCAGTAAAGCTGTTGAAATGTTGCAACACATTCTTCCCTGTATGACAAACGTTTTGCAAAGCTGCAACAAGCTCGTATATTTTAGGCGAGCCATCATAATACCTTTTCACTCTTTATCATTTATAACTCACAATAAGAAAAACAGTATGGAAAATTCAAAAATCAATTCTGTTTAGACAAAACTGTACCTTATTTCAACTATCCCGAAGGTTGTTAAACCTGTTAGGGTGGTAAAACGAACAAAGTACTGCCTTTGCCGGACGGAAAAACTGGAAGGCCTTATTAAAAAGTAAACACATGAAAAATCTTTTAACAGAAGAACTAATCAATGCCATTCGAAATGTTCTTCCTGCAAAAAATAGCTTGGTAGAATCCTTAATGGAGCTTCTGAGCATTGGCAAAGAAGCAGCTTACCGCAGAATAAGAAGTGAAGTTCCGTTTACCATAGATGAAATTGCCAAAATTTCTGCCAAGTACCATATATCGATAGATAAAATCCTAAGCATTGATTCTCTAAATCAAGCTATATTTAACATCAACACTTATACTTCCGATTTCTATGCTGCCTACTTTAATCAGATTCAGCGGGATATTTTCTTTCTGAACAGGGTAAGCAAGTCTAAGCATAATACAGTAGCGATGGCTGCTAACTCAATGCCTTATTCATTCTATCTGGAATTTGAAAATTTAAGTAAGTTCCGCCTATACAAGTGGATGTATCAACGGCATAATGACCCTGAACTTTCGTTTTCTAAAATGAAAGTCCCAGCTGACATAACAGCGGCTCATAGTAAATTAGCAGATGAAATTCTTTTAATAGAAAGTCTATATGCCATCATAGACAGAAATCTTTTTTCATCCATCATAAATGAAATAATCTTTTTTTATAAGAGAAATTTATTGTTGAAGCAAGAACTTGAGCTATTAAAAAAGGAATTATTTGCATTGGCAAATCAATTGGAAAGATATGCTACAATGGGAACAAACAGTAAAGGATGCGAAATGAATATGTATCTTTCCAGTGTTGACATTGATGCTGCTTATTTTTATCTTAAGAATGATGATTTTGAATCAGCAAGGATAAAATTATATACCATAGAAACTATTATTACACAAAATCCTTACATCTGTAAAACTCAGAAATTGTGGATTGATTCTTTAAAAAGATATTCAACAATGATTACCCAAAGTGGAGAAATAGAAAGAATAAGATTTTTTAAAGAGCAAAAAGCCCTTATTAATGCTTTAGGTGAATTGTAAGGAATAACTTACACCATTATTTATTATATATGGTATAATTTCCAAGCATTTCTCTGAAGTATTTTTAATATCTTCTAAATTAATAGGTCTTCTTATTTTTATCTCATAAAACTATAGCCCTCATAGGTTTTAAAATCTATAAGGGCTATCACTATATTAATTTATGATTGTTATTGATACTCTGTATCATGAATGATTGTTAAGCAGCATAACATCTTTTCCCGAAGGATCCTCAAAGATAGATAAATTGAAATAGGGGATAGAGGCAATAAGATGGTCAAAGATATCAGCTGCAATAGATTCAAATTGATTGGTTTCAGTAGTGTTTATAAAAGCATAAAGTTCTATAGGTAAACCTTTGGTTGTAGGGGCTAATTGTCTGACCATAGCCATTGCTTCATGATTTATGTAGGGATGATTTTGCAGATACCATTCCGTATATTTTCTAAAAAGACCTCCGTTGGTAATCTTTTCGCCATTTGGTATGAATTCTCTTAATATTGCATTATCACTACAAGAAATAGTATGGTTTTGATATTCATTAATGAAGCTGGCTAAATCTGGAATTTTTTTAAATGTTTCCCATTCCGATTCTTCAATAAAACGGATACTGCTTTGCTGTAAGTTTATGGCTCGTTTTATCCGTCGTACGCCTGCATCCTGCATACCCCGCCAATTTTGAAAAGAGTCAGAAATAAGGGCGTATGTAGGAACAGTAGTAATGGTTTTGTCAAAATTCTGGATTTTAACAGTTGTAAGGTTAATTTCCACTACATTGCCATCTGCCCCGTATTTGGGAATCGTAATCCAGTCATCCAATCGAACCATATCGTTGGTTGTTACCTGAATACTTGCAACAAAGCCCATGATCGTATCGCGAAACATTAACATTAAAATAGCCGATGCGGCTCCCATAGCAGCAAAAAAGACTGTGGGAGATTTGCCTGTAACAATCGAAAATATAACTACAGCCCCTATTAAATAAGCAATGATTTTGATTACCTGCAAATAACTTGATAGGGGTTTATGGGCATAAGCCGGACGTGAACGGACAAAGTTGAAAACTGCGGAAATAAATGCGGTAATAATACTTATGATGATAAAGACTAAAGAAACATCGAGCAATTTAGTGAAAATTTTTGCCCAAGTTCGGAAACCATAAAAAATAATGGGAAGAAACGCTTCTGCAATAGCATAAAAAGTAAGTAGCGAAAGACTTTGTGGAAATTTATTCGAAGCTAGAAAATGCAGGAATGGTGTTCTGGTAGGTCCTGCTGTTTTATTTAAAAACCAACGAATAATAATTTTGGCAATAAAATATGCAATGGCAATTACAATAATGGCACACAAAAGCATAATTACCAAATTGACATATTTTGCCCATTTGCCGGAAACACCCCATTCGGTTAGGAGTTGCAAAAGTCCCGTGCTGATGGCTTCGGCTGTATTTTCAAGAAGTTCTGCTTCCATTATCCTAATTTATAATTGAAAAACAATGAAAAGTAATAATTTGTTTCAGTCTTTTATGCATAGTTTATATACAGTGCTGTTTTTGCTTTAGGCGCATGCAGAATGCTTGAGTGCGGACAGTCGCATTTACGACTGGTATTTTTATAGTATCGTTTTCTGCGTCGTGCCGAATAATCAGAGGCACACGATACACAGAAAATTACCAATAGCAGTAAAACTATAATATTTTTTTTCTTTTTAAACATGGAGACAATGGTGAACAAATGGATTATAAATTTTGTAACATAAATTAGTACAAAAAAAGGAAGACAACAGTTCTATAAGCCGGATTCTGTATCTCAAAAGAGAGATTTCTATCATTTATCTTGGACTATAGTCGCCCATAGCCTCAAACGATCTACCCCCCGGCAACGGACGAGCAGCCCTTAACTGCCGGTATATTTGATCTTTCAACCCGTAAGGTTTACCCCCTTGCGATGTCGCCGCCGCAAAGCGTGAGCTCTTACCTCACATTTTCACCCTTATCTTGCTAGGCAAGACGGTTATTTTCTGTGGCACTTGCTGTCGAACGGATGATTCCGAACGCCTTCCCGTTAGGAAGTACGGTGCTCTGTGTTGTCCGGACTTTCCTCATCTCGAATAGCTCGAAACGCGATAGAACAAACTGTCGTCTTCTGTGCAAAGATAATAGTTTTAGTTTGAAAATAAGGATGTCTCAAAATAGAATCTCTAATCAATTTTTGATTTATTTTAATGTATTATGTGTAAGTATTGTCCCAAATGTATTCATTTTGAGGTTTGTTCTTGTATATATTTTGTTATTACACTGAAAAATATTACCTTTGCATGCTATTTATACACACAGCATCTTTGTCGCTAAAGGGCTGTTTTTGAGAAGTAAATAAAATATCAACCTCTCTTGTTGGGCGACAAACAAGATACAAACTAAAAAAGTTTTATGTCAAATTTAAAAAACATTACTCCCATTGAAGATTTTGATTGGGGTACAGGCAAGAAAGAACAAATTTACGGTTCGGACGAGCAAGCAAGATTAGAAAAACTTTACGAAGATACTCTAGACAAAATTGGAGATAGAGATGTAATCGAAGGTATCGTAGTAGCTAAAAACAATCGCGAAGTAGTAGTAAATATCGGCTTCAAGTCAGATGGTGTTATTCCATTGTCGGAAGTAAAATACAATCCTGATTTGAAAATCGGTGATACTATTGAAGTTTTTGTTGAAAGCCAAGAAGATACCAACGGTCAATTGTTGTTATCACATAAGAAAGCAAGAGTTGCCAAATCATGGGAACGCGTTTTACAGGCACACGAAACACAAGAAATTATCAATGGTTATGTAAAATGCCGTACCAAAGGTGGTTTGATTGTTGATGTATTTGGTATCGAAGCGTTTTTACCCGGTTCACAAATAGATGTGAAACCTATCCGCGATTACGATGTTTTTGTTGATAAAACCATGGAATTTAAAGTGGTTAAAATCAATCACGAATATAAAAATATTGTGGTTTCTCACAAAGCTCTTATCGAAGACGAGTTGGAAGCTCAAAAACTTGAAATTATCGGCAAGCTCGAAAAAGGACAAGTTTTGGAAGGAACTGTTAAAAATATTACTTCTTATGGAGTATTTATTGATTTGGGCGGCGTTGATGGTCTTATCCATATTACCGACCTTTCTTGGGGACGTATCAACCATCCTGAAGAAATCGTACAATTGGATCAAAAAATCAATGTGGTTATTTTGGATTTCGACGAAGGTAAAAAACGTATTGCTCTCGGCTTAAAACAATTAACTCCGCACCCATGGGGAACTTTGAGCGAAGACTTAAAAGTTGGCGATAAATTAAAAGGTAAAGTAGTTGTAATCGCTGATTATGGTGCATTTATCGAAATCGTTCCCGGTGTAGAAGGTTTAATTCACGTTTCAGAAATGTCTTGGTCTCAACATTTGAGAACAGCTCAAGACTTTATGAAAATAGGCGACGAAGTAGAAGCCGTTATTTTAACCTTAGACCGCGAAGAACGCAAAATGTCTTTAGGTATCAAACAATTGATTCCAGATCCATGGGCAAACATCATCGAGAAATATCCTGTAGGTTCTAAACATAAAGCTATTGTTCGTAACTTTACTAACTTCGGTATCTTTGTTGAATTAGAAGAAGGTGTTGATGGATTGATTCATATTTCAGATCTTTCTTGGTCTAAAAAAATCAAACATCCTGCCGAATTTACCAAAATAGGCGAAAGCATCGAAGTTGTGGTTATGGAAGTTGACCTTGAAAACCGTCGTTTGAGCTTAGGTCATAAACAATTAGAAGAAAATCCATGGGATGTTTATGAAACTATTTTTACAGTTGATTCTGTTCATGAAGGAACCGTAATTAGTGTAAATGATAAAGGCGGTATTGTAGCTTTACCTTATGGCGTTGAAGGATTTGCTCCTATTCGTCATTTGGCAAAAGAAGATGGTACAAATGCCAGAGCTAACGAAACTTTGAGCTTCAAGGTTATCGAATTTGCAAAAGACAGCAAAAAAATTGTAGTTTCTCATACCAGAACTTTTAAAGATGCTGAGTTAGAAGAAAAAACAAAAGCAGAAAACGAAGCTAAAAAAGGTGATTCAGAAGCTAAAAAAGCTGTAAAACGCATTAACGACAGCGTTGAAAAAACCACTTTAGGCGATTTGGATGTATTAGCAAACTTGAAAGAAGAAATGCAAAAATCAGCTATCGAAAAAGCTGAAGCCATGACTCAAAAAGCTAAAGCTACCAAAAAAGCTAAAGCTGATAAATCAGAAGAAGAAACAGCTTCAGAAGAATAGTAAAATCTGCTTTAAACAAGAAGCAAATTTTCAAATATTTGACAGGGCTTTACCGGAAACGGTAAAGCCCTGTTTTATTATTTTTTCATTAGATTGCTTCGAGGAATGCTGATTTTAATGGAATCATTAATAATTTCAGGATGAATTGCAGGCATTTAATGAATAATTTATTCGGCGTTCTTTTGTAAACCAAGTCCTTAAACTTATTTTGGATACAATTGTTTTTTCCTGTAATTTTGTATAATATAAAAGAAAACGTATTTTCTCACATAAACATATAATAAGCAATGAGTACCAGTTTTACTTACCGTCATAACGGACCTTGCGGTTCCGAAATAGACCACATGTTGAAAACCATCGGTGTGAACAGCATTGATGAATTGATTGATAAAACCGTTCCGGCATCCATTCGCCGCAAAATTCCGATGAATCTGCCTAAAGGTATGAGTGAACGCGAGTATTTGAATCACATAAAATCTTTAGCCGTAAAAAATAAAGTATATAAGAGTTTTATCGGTATGGGCTATTACAATACCGTAACTCCGGCAGTAGTAATGCGTAATGTATTCGAAAATCCGGGCTGGTACACGGCTTACACACCCTATCAGGCAGAAATTTCTCAAGGACGTTTAGAAGCCTTAATGAATTTCCAAACTATGGTGGCAGACCTTACCGCTATGCCTATTCCCAATGCCGGATTATTAGACGAAGCTACCTCAGCAGCCGAAGCTATGTTGATGTTTTACCGTTCACGTACCCGCGAAATGGAGAAAAACAATGTAAGCAGACTGTTTGTAGCCGAAGATCTTTTCCCTCAAACCATCGATGTAATCCGCACCAATGCCAAACCTCAAAACATAGAAATAGTTTTAGGAAACCCCGATACGGTACAACTAGATAATACATTCTTTGGAGCGATTGTTCAATATGGCAATAAAAATGGCTTGGTACGCGACTATAGTGCATTTGTTGCCAAAGCCAAAACCCATAATATTTTTATAGCCGTAGCTGCCGATTTATTATCATTGGCATTACTAACCCCTCCGGGCGAATGGGGAGCCGATTGCGTATTCGGAAACACCCAGCGTTTCGGTGTTCCGATGGGTTTCGGAGGTCCATCTGCCGGATATTTTGCCGTAAAAGAAGATTTTAAACGCCAGATTCCCGGACGTATCATCGGTATTACAGTTGATAGCCAAGGAAACCAAGCATTCCGTATGGCATTATCTACCCGCGAACAACATATCAAACGCGAAAAAGCAACCTCCAACATTTGCACATCACAAGCTTTGCTCGCTATCATGGCAGGTTTTTATGCTGCTTGGCACGGACAACACGGCATCCGCCACATTGCCAAAAGAGTTAATACCTTTGCCGGAAAATGTGCTAACGAATTGGCTCAGTATGGCTATAAGCAATTAAATAATTATTTCTTCGATACATTACATATCGAACTGCCTGCACAAGTTTCGGCAGACGATGTACGTAAGATAGCTTTAGAAAATCAAGTAAATTTCTTCTATATCGATGCCAAGCATATAGCTGTTAGCTTTGACGAATCATCATCCTTAGAAGATGTAAATTTAGTTTTGGAAATTTTGGCAAAAGCTGCCAAAGCTAATTTCAAAACCGTTGACTGCAATGGCAATTGCTGTAAAGATATTTGCACCATTCCCGAAAACCTGCATCGTAAATCCACTTTTCTAACACACGAGACTTTCAATACCTATCATTCCGAAACAGCCATGATGAGGTATATGAAAAAATTGGAAATCAAAGACCTTTCATTAAACAGGGCTATGATTCCGCTAGGATCATGCACTATGAAACTTAATGCTGCTGCCGAAATGCTGCCGTTGAGCTGGGGCGAATTCGAAGCCATGCATCCTTTTGTACCTGCAGACCAAGCACAAGGCTATTTAGAATTAATCGAAAACTTAAATCAGGCTTTGAGCGAAATTACAGGCTTTGCCCGCATGTCGTTCCAACCCAATTCAGGAGCAGCCGGAGAATATGCCGGATTGATGGTAATCCGCGATTACCACCACGCACAAGGCAATGCACACCGCAATGTTTGTTTAATCCCCGCTTCCGCACACGGAACCAACCCTGCATCAGCAGCCAAAGCCGGCATGGAAATCGTGATTATTAAATCAACCGAACAAGGCGAAATAGATGTAGAAGATTTAAGAGCCAAAGCCGAACAATACAAAGATACATTATCATGTATCATGATTACCTATCCATCCACACACGGAGTGTTCGAAGAAGCTATTTTAGACATTATCAATATTGTACACTCGCATGGCGGACAAGTGTATATGGATGGAGCCAATATGAATGCCCAAGTAGGTCTAACCTCTCCGGGCTTGATGGGAGCCGACGTTTGCCACTTGAATTTACATAAAACCTTTGCCATCCCCCACGGCGGCGGCGGTCCCGGCGTAGGACCTATCGGCGTAGCAAAACATTTGGTAGATTTCCTGCCTAACCATTCGCAAGTAGAAGTAGGCGGAAAACAAGGAACTCCCGTATCAGCATCCCCATTCGGCAGTGCTATGGTATTGCCTATCACTTACGGATATATTAAGATGCTGGGCGAACAAGGTTTAACCGAAGCTACCCGCATGGCTATCGTAAATGCCAACTATATGCGTAAACGCTTAGCCGAAGCCTATAAGATTTTATATGTAGGCAAACAAGGTATGTGTGCCCACGAATTGATTATCGATTGCAATCCGTTTAGCTTACCTACAGGCGTACAAGTGGGCGATATAGCCAAACGTTTGATGGATTATGGCTTCCATGCCCCTACAGTAGCATTTCCGGTACATGGAACTTTGATGATAGAACCTACCGAAAGCGAACCTTTGAGCGAGATAGACCGCTTGTGTGACGCTTTAATTGCAATTCGTGCAGAAATTGCAGAAATAGAAACCGGAAAAGCAGCTAAAGAAGACAATGTATTGAAAAATGCACCCCACACTATGCAGGTAATCTGCGGTAATGAATGGAATAAAACCTATTCACGTCAAAAAGCAGCTTTCCCGATGGTTCACGACGATAAATATTGGCCCTCGGTTAGCCGTGTAGATGATGCCTATGGCGATAGAAATTTACAAGCAGTTTTGAAATAATAAAGTAAAATATTTTTTACAAAATAGGCTGTCTTAATTTTTTTGACAGCCTATTTTTATATAAACTGTGCAATAAACTTCTTGTAAAACAATGCTTTTCTAGTAGCCCGAATGGGCTTAATTTTCATAACTGCATGCAAGTGTTGCATGTGGGGAAAATAAGCGTTCAAATAAAAGAAATGACGAATAAAAGGCAAGAATTGGCCTAATAAAAATGCGTTAAGAAAAAACTAACATTGAAACGTAAAGAACAAAAAATATGCGATGGAGCTAATAAAGCTATAGAAGTTTGTATGTCCCTGAAATTATTATTAGAATAAGTAGGTTCAACCTTTTTTTGTTTAGTTGAAAAGGAAGTTTTTTTAGCAATTCAAAAATATTATTCCATTTATTCTCTCCTATGGAGAGGAATACAAGGAGAGGTTTCAGCCTTGACTTTTTGTTACTTTTGGGTTAAGCCAAAAGTAAAGATAATAAATAATATAGCTACATATTTGTTGTCGAGTAAAAACAAACCTAAATCCCTTCCTATGGCATAATTTAATTTACCAATCGTAGTACTTTTATTGGTTTTTGGGTCAAAAATTTCAATATCTTGTAGTTTATTTTGCCAGAAATAATAATTTTTGTAGGCACCGAGCTTGTATTCTGACTCTATATTATGCCTGAAAACTTTAGGATCTAAGACGGCATCTTCTTCATGTGTTCGGCCGCCTGCAATTAGGATTTTTCCATCTGGTAATAGTATTGCAGATGCATGATCTCTTATTGAATTCATTTTTCCTACTATAGAAAATTTATTTGTCTTTCTATCATATTTTTCAATAGTATCGGTGTAGTGAGTACCCGCAGTTTGATTTGTAGTCATTCGTGTTTTTAATTTACTATTAAATTTTCCTTTTATATTGGATGCAATTTGTCCTCCAAAAATAAAAACATTACCTTCTTTATCTTCTACAATTGCAGGGGCATATCTTCCATAATTTATTTCAGTGGTGAATTTAGAGATGTTTTTTATTGGATCGTAAATTTCGGCAATACCATCCATAGATAAAATGAAGATTTTATCGTCGCTCAACTTTCTTGTATATTCATTTGTTGCACGATATTTTGTAGCGCCAGTTATTTTGAATGTTCCAGTCTTTGGATTGTAAGTCTCAACAGCCAAAGAGTATGGAGAATTTCCTGCAACTAATCCTCCCATAACAATAACATTGCCATTAGACAAAAGGAACGAAGAATGAAGGATTCTGTTATAATTCATTGGCCCAGTTTTTACAAATGTATTTTCTTTGGCGTTGTATATTTCTGAAGTATTTGTATAGAAATATCCTTCTTGTCCCCCCGTGATTAAGACATCTCCATTATATAAGAGGCAAACAGACGAATCTTCTCTTTTGTGCGACATTTCAGGTGTCAATTTCCAAAAGCCTAAATCACTGGATTTTAAAGGTTTAATATCTTTGCTTAACCTAAATATGCTGCTGTAATTTCCTCCTGTGAAAAGTATTTCATCAAAGGATATTTGGGTTGTCACTCCACCTTGTTTAGCTTTCGTAGGATAAATTTTAAAATCTTCTATGTCTATTAACTCATGCCTTATTCCTAGTCCTCCGGTGACCAAGACATATTTATCTCTTAACTTGGTCAGGTTCAACTGATTTCCTACCTCATAGTTTAGTTTGCCGACTATTTGAGATTTTTTTGTTTTTGGGTCATAAACTTCTATATCCTGAATCTTATCGGCCAAAAAGTTTTTTTTGTTTTGTAAACTTCGTTTTAGAACAGGACTTATATTTTTTTTAAAAGTCTCGTCACTTAAGTATGTTTTTTTTCGACCGCCTCTGCCTCCAACAATTAATACCCTGCCATCCGGTAGTGTCATCGTGACATGCTCTTGTCGTTCAATTACCATTTCGCCTGCAAGTTCGTAGGTGTTTTTTATCGGATCATATATTTCAATGCTTTTAGATGCATCTCCGACGTATACTCTTCCGTTAATACTTTTTTTTATGATTTTGTCTAATTTACCTATTTTAAAATTGCCGACCTGC
>JAVBQU010000240.1:0-12617 GCA_031548675.1 Bacteroidales bacterium | reverse complement strand
CCGAACATAAATTTACAAAAGCAAGGGGCAAAACCGATTGTACAGCTTAATTCTTTTTTCGTTTCCCCTGAGTCAATAAGCGATGTACAATCTTGTGCAGAGAATATATCCGATAAATCTTTAACGGTTCAGAACACATTACATATTAATCCTTTATTTAAAGATGCCGGCAGCTGTCATATCCTATCAGCAGGAATGGTAAAAATTAATGAGTTTATATCATCAGGAACTGCCCAAAAAGGAGATAAGATTTATCTGCTTGATATACGAAATATAGACCATAAATCTTTTTCAAATATATTAGAATTACAAGGAATCAACACCTTGAAACCTATAGGAAATTCAGGGCTGGTAAAAACCATGCTTAAAATAGTTGATATCGTAAATTGTGCCGTTCAGATACATTTGGATAAAATACCCCAAGCCCTTTCCGATATGAACAGCTTGCAGCAAGACCTCTCCGGTTTTGCTATAGTATCTATAGAAAGTGGTCATCAGGATAAATGGGAATCTTCTTGCAAGAAACAAAAATTAGCAGCTCTGGAAATAGTAGAAACTACAGAAGGAATGAATTTGCAGCTGTTTTGGAAACAGCAGGTTTGCGCAAATATTCCTTTTACGGCGTTTAATCCCCGTTCTGTATTATATAAAGACGAAAAAGGAACAGCACATAAAGAAAGTTTATTCGATATCAACAGTGTACCTGATAAAGATGTGTCGGATTTGATAGAAGCTGCAAAAACAATCATGAGGTTGCCTGCTCTCGCATCATACAAAGGGAATATCAAAGATAATTCAGAAATACCCTCATGCGGGAATACCTTAGTTGCACCCATACCCGAAACAGAGATATTGCTTTCTGTTTCTACAGTATGTAATCAGAATTATGTAGATATAAATCCCGAAACAGGAACGGCAATAGCTTTAGCAGAAGCTTCCCGTAATATAATATGTTCGGGTGGAACTCCGTCTGTGGCATTTCCAAACCTGAAAATAGGAAATACAGCATCAGTTGTAAATTATACACATTTGCTGCATGAAATAAAAAGTATCGAAAAAACAGCCCAATCCTTACATTTATCCATAGTAGACGGCAATATCAATTTAGAGGATTTTTCCCAACAAACAACGGCAGTTCCTGCCCTCAGTGTAATGGGGACAATTATTGATAAGAAGCTGGAAACAGGCTTTGAATTTAAACATAAAGGAGATACAATTTATTTAATAGGAATGACGCATAACAACCTTTCCGGTTCAGAGTACCTGCGTTCCTGCTGCCGGATAACCAATTCGCCTGTCCCGTATTTTGATATGAATGATGAAATCAATGTGCAGGCGATAACACAAGGCTTAATAAACGAAGGCTTGGTTGTTTCTGCCCACAGCGTTTCAACAGGCGGCGTTTTTGCAAATCTTATCCAATCAGGAATACCCAACGAGTTGGGATTTACCATTGAGACAGACAGCGAAGTCCGTCCCGATGTGTTTTTGTTTGGCGAATCGCAAAGCAGGGTTATTATTACGGTTAATAAATACAAAGAAAAAGATTTGATGGACTTTATGGAGATGTCTAACGTTCCTTTCTTGCTGTTGGGGCATGTAACCAAAGGAAAAATCGTTATAGACGATGTCCCCTTTGGAAACATCAATGATTATAAATAATAAGCTTTTCAGATACAGGTAAACTACACTTTAAAAAATGAACAGACAAGCGGGCAAGATATGAACGGCTCGTTATATGTTGCAAATTTTATTATACCAAGTTGCATAGGGAACAACTCGGAGCTTCGCTAAATATGAATGTATTCCCCTTGTTCGGCAGAATTGGTAATTCTGTAATCCTGCATAATCGAATTTGAAATTTGATGAAAATAAAGAGCGAAATTGCAAATTCCGCTCAACAAGGGGCATGTAATATTCTGAGAAATTGAAAACATAAAAATAAATTTGATATGAAATATGATGATGTAACATGGCATTGGGAAGGAAATTATCCTAAAAATCTTTCAAAAAATAACGCTTACAATCACATTGCAGTATTGCTAAATTGGGCAATTATAAGAAACTTGCTTAACGAAACTTATGTGCAGTCTCTAGATCCTCAAATATTGAAAGCTCTACAAGATATATTAAAAAGAAAAATAATGGCAAGAAACTTCTTGATAAAGTATTGCGATGGGTGTTTATTAAGTGAGTTTTTTACAGATGAAGCCAATGAATTTTTGCAAGTATATTATGAAAAATACTACTTAGATGATTTTTTTGGGACCTACAATGATAATTATTATGGAGTAGCAAATAATTGGGATGTATATGACCGCATTACTATCCTATTAGATGATCGCTTCGCAGAATGGAAGGCAATAGGTTTTTTCAAGGGAAAAATAAATAAGCAAGAGAATCTATCGTTATTGAAAAAATTGATAAAATGGAGATTCTAAGATTGCTTAAACGGCAGTCGCTAACAAGCGGTTTGGTTCAACCAGCCCTTGTGCACTCGTTAAGCGGAATTTGTAATTCCGCTTAACGAGATTATTTCCAAATAGTTTATATCAAAAATAAGTTGCTTTGCATTACAAAATTTGTAGTTTTGCAAAATTAAATACAAAACCATGTTACCATTCGATATTATAGTATTAGGGGCAGGGGCTTCGGGATTATTAGCGGCTACAGAAGCTGCAAAAAAAGGAGGGCGGGTTTTGGTTATAGACCATGCCGGGCATGTAGGAAAGAAGTTGTTAATTTCAGGAGGAGGCAAATGCAATATAACAAACCGTAAAATCTTATGGAAAGATTATTTTGGAGAAAACCCTGAGTTTTGTAAACCCGCTTTGCAAAAGTACCGTATAGAAAATGTACTGCAGCTATTAAAAGAAGCAGATATTGATATTGAAGAACGAGAGTATGGACGTATATTTTGTGCACAAGGAGCTAAACCTCTTGTACAGTATATTAAAAAAACGGCGGATAACTTAGGGGTTACTTTTTTCTTGGAAACAACCATTGAACATGTAGAAAAACAAAATGATTATTTTCAGATACAAACTTCAAAAGGTCAGTTTTCGGCTTGCCATGTAATAGTAGCCACAGGCGGTTTGGCTTACCCACAAGCCGGAGCTACCGATATAGGTCATCAAATAGCTAAACAGTTTGGGCATAAGATTATTCCGGCAAAGCCTGCCCTTGCGGGCTTAGTCTTACCATCTGATTCAGCATTGCAGAATTTACAGGGAATAAGCTTATTGGCAAATGCGTCAATTTCCCATAAAATGGTGGTAACAGAACCCTTATTATTTACCCATAAAGGATTGAGCGGACCCGTTATATTTCAGCTTTCCTGCTGTTGGGAAAGGGGAGATGCTGTTGTATTGAATTTTATGCCTGACGAAAATGCATTGAACCTTATGAATGCTCCCGAAAATGGTAAATTACAAGTGAAATCCTTATTTTCTCGTTTTTTACCAGTACGCTTGTTGCAGGCAATTCTTCCTTTAGATTTGCATTCTCGTAAAATAGCTGGATTAGGGAAAAAAGAGAGGCAGATTATAGCCGATAAAATTCATTCCTTTATGGAAATTCCTATAGGAACAGAAAATTTCACCAAGGCAGAAACCACCAAAGGAGGCGTTTCTACACAGCAAATTGATGCTAAGACAATGGAAAGTAAATTGGTCCCTCGGCTTTTTTTTACCGGAGAAGTAATAGATATAGCCGGTAAATTAGGCGGATACAATATTCATTGGGCATTTGCAAGCGGATATGCTGCCGGAAGAAATAGCTTTAAAAAGGATGATGGAATATAATCGTAGACTTTTTCAGGAAATTGGAAAGGCAAGAACAAGAACGTCACGCGAGGAGGAACAACGAAGCTCCTACTATAAATAAATAGATGCTTTCCAACTTCATACCTCATTGTGTTCATAACGCGTTCAATATTCCCCCAAGAGAGGTTTGTTGAAAAATTATTTTCGATGGAAATATTACTCCAAATATGCCAGATGTGTCATACCGCCTTTAACCACTTCATCTGTTTTCACATTAATCTTTGTGCCTATAGGTACAAAAACATCCACACGCGAGCCAAATTTAATAAATCCCAATTCATCCGCTTGGTTAAAATGCAAACCCTCTTTTACATAATATTCAATCCGGCGGGCAACAGCTCCTGCTATTTGGCGGACTAAAATTTCTGTACCGTTTTCGGTTTTAAGCACAATGGTAGTACGTTCGTTCAGGAGGGAAGATTTAGGATGCCAAGCAACCAAATACTTTCCCTTATGATATTTGAAAAAAGAAACGATTCCGCTTACCGGACTGCGGTTCACATGCACATTTAACGGCGACATGAAAACCGAAATTTGGATTACATCCCTTTTCAGATATTCAGGTTCAAAAACCTGTTCGATAATTACCACCTTACCATCAGCAGGGCAAAGTACTGCTTTTTCATCCAGCTTGAAATTGCGTTTCGGAAGGCGGAAGAATGCAACAATCAGAACATCTAATACAAATAAGAGAAAGTAAAATATGCCATGAAAAATAGTAAAGCCTGTAAATCTATGCAATAGAATTACCAAAAGAGCAGAAACAATAAGAGAGAAAGCGATAATTTTATATCCGGCTTTATGTAAGGTCATAATGTATAAAGAATAATTAATTTAGAATCAAAATAGACTAAATTTTATAAGCAAATAAGTAAAGACAAAAGGAATAATAAACAATACCGAGTCGAAACGATCCAAAATTCCCCCGTGTCCCGGTAAAATATTTCCCGAATCTTTAATTTGGAGACTTCGTTTAAAAAGCGATTCGAATAAATCGCCGAAAGTTCCGCACACCGACACTATGCAGGAGATAATCAGCCAATCGCAAAGCGTATAAGTTTTATCAAAATAGGCGATAGTAAAAGCCGCAATCAAGCTAAACAAAGTCCCGCCAAAAAATCCTTCCCACGATTTCTTAGGAGAAATACGTTCCCACAAACGATGTTTGCCCAATGCCATACCTGTGAGATAAGCAAACGTATCATTAGTCCAAGTAAGGAGAAAAATCCCTAAAGGAATAATAAAATGGAAAGTATGAGATGTGAAATTGTAGAATAAGAAAGCCATCAAAGCAAAAGGAACTGCAATATACAATATGCCGAACCAAGTAAAAGCAATATTATGAAAAGGCTGTTCTTGCTTGCGGTATAACTCGATAATACCGATAATGAATAACAAAGGAATAAACCAAACAAAATGGGAAACAGGTATTTGATGAATCTGAGGAGCATAGTATACAGCCGAAATGATAAGCAGGGCAGATATGGTTATACCTAAATACTTTTGAGGTTTGATACCCGATTTTTCGAGGTTGGTGTAAAATTCATACACTCCCAAAATTGTGAAAATCAAAAATAGAATTCCGTAAGCATAAATGTGAAAACATACAGCACCTATAATAGCCGCTACAAAAATACTACCGGTTAAAGTCCTTTGTACTAAATTATTCATGGGCTTCCGTATTCGTGGAATCTTCGACTAATAAAAGAAACAACCTTGCTCCTAAATCAGATTTTACCAATTCGCCTTCAATGGCATTGGTGCATGCTGGTCTGCCCACAAAAGTAAACATTGCCGGCAGTGATTGGTTATATTTTCTTTGCAAAAATGTGATACTGTCTTTTACATTATCCATCACTTGCGAAATTTGAGCTATTACAACATGCATCTTTGCCCCAAAAAACAGATTAAAATCCTTTTGTTCCGATGACAATAATATGCTTCCGTTTGAAAGTACTAAACTTTCGCAATGACTGATAACCATGCCTATTTCCGAAGGTTTAGCATCCAGTATTGCCGGAATTTGGGCTTGCTGCATAAGCACTTGTAAAGAATCTTCAGATGTCCATGCACCATCACAATGAGCTATAGCGTAAAGTTTCTGTAAAGCAGCCACCACATCCGATTCGCTTGGACAGTAAACAAACTCGCCTTCGTTGGAAGAAAATTTTTCTACAAACTCCACAACTTTATCTTCTGTTGAAAGCACTACAGGCACAGCTTTATCCTTGCCCTCCTCTTCAAAAGGCAGATCAGACTTATACATCATGGCATGTCTGATATTCTTTAAAACCTTTTCACGTGATGTGCTTTCTAACATAACATCTTTTAGTTACTCTGCAATAGCTTTGTATAGCTCTTATTTTTAAATAAAACCTCACAGGTTATAAAAGCCTGTGAGGTTTACAGTTTTCTATTTAAGAATTTTGCTGTTCTTCAACATTATCAACAGCATCGGCAGGTGCGTTTAAAGCTACGCCGTTATCAGTTATAGGAAGATTAGGTTCTTCTTGTTCAAAAGGGCGCTTACCGAAAATATGTTCTAAATCTTCTCTGAAAATAACCTCTTTTTCGCGTAAAACCGCTGCTAACGCATCTAATTTTTCTTTGTTGGCATTCAAAATATCTTTAGCCCGTTGATAGGCTTCTTCCACCATTTTGTGCACAGACTTGTCGATAATCTCTGCTGTTTTTTCGCTATAAGGTTTGCCAAACGAATATTCCGATTGTCCGGTAGAATCATAATAACTTAAATTGCCTATTTCCTTATCTAATCCATAGTAAACCACCATCGCGTAAGCCTGCTTGGTTACCTTTTCCAAATCGCTCAAAGCCCCTGTCGAAATTTTATTGAAAACAACCTCTTCAGCAGCCCGTCCGCCCATGGTAGCAGTCATTTCGTCGAACATTTGTTCATAAGTAGTTATTTGGCGCTCTTCCGGCAGATACCATGCCGCACCCAAAGCCCGTCCGCGGGGAACAATAGTTACTTTTACCAAAGGATGAGCATGTTCTAGCAGCCAGCTTACAGCCGCATGTCCCGATTCGTGGTAAGCGATAACTTTCTTTTCGTGAGAAGAAATAATTTTATTTCGTTTTTCCAAACCACCGATTATTCGATCAACGGCATCTAAAAAATCTTGTTTTTCAACGATTTGTTTCGATTTACGGGCAGCTATCAAAGCAGCCTCATTACAAACATTGGCAATGTCTGCTCCTGAAAATCCCGGAGTTTGCTTGGCTAAAAAATCAATGTCAAGTGATGAATCTATTTTAATAGGTTTGAGGTGAACCTTGAAAATGGCTTTACGCTCATCCAAATCAGGTAATTCAACATAAATTTGTCTATCAAAACGTCCTGCACGCAATAAAGCTTTATCCAAAATATCGGCACGGTTGGTAGCAGCCAGCATAATAATTCCGGCATTAGTCCCGAAACCATCCATCTCTGTAAGAAGTTGGTTTAAGGTGCTTTCTCTTTCATCATTCGCTCCTGTATTGATATTTTTTCCTCTTGCACGACCAACTGCATCAATTTCATCAATAAAAATAATACAAGGTGCTTTTTCTTTCGCATTTTTAAACAAGTCGCGAACACGGGAAGCTCCTACACCCACAAACATCTCAACAAAATCAGAACCTGATAAAGAGAAAAACGGTACTTTGGCTTCGCCCGCTACCGCTTTTGCCAAAAGGGTTTTACCGGTTCCCGGAGGACCTACCAGCAAAGCTCCCTTCGGTATTTTCCCTCCTAGTTCTGTATATTTCTTTGGATTTTTCAAGAAATCCACAATTTCCATTACCTCAACTTTGGCTTCTTCCAGTCCGGCAACATCATTGAATGTAATTCTTGTATTGTTGTTTTTGTCAAATAATTGAGCCTTCGATTTTCCAATACTGAAAATACCGCCTCCTCCTCCGCCTTTTGCTCCTCTAAACATGACCCTGTTTAAAATAACAAAGATAAAAACGATAGCCACAATAGGAAGTAAGAAACTTAAAATATCGCCAGTCCAATTCTTACGGGTTTCAGGAATAGGAAATATGATGCTTTGGCGTAATTGAGCAATCTGTTCAGGCGTTTTTCCTACAGTATCGCTAGCAATCATTTGATTTTGGGTCTGCTCTACATCCTGTTCGAATTTTTGCAGCGAATTGAATTTATATTCATAAAAGAGGTCGTCAGCTGCCCTTCCTTTCAAATCTTTGTAAGTAATGGTATCTTTCTCCGCCTTTTCTTTTTTGATAAGAATTTCAGCATACTCTTTGTTGATGATTTTAATTTTCTCAACATCCCTTCGCTGAAGCATTTCTTCCAAATCGTTCCAAGCAAGCTCTTTCTTTTTTACATCATTGTAAAATCCGCTTCCTCCCGAAAAAACCATATAGTATAGCAATACGCCTACCAATATCACATAAATCCAATAAAAATTGAATTTAAAAGGTTTATTCGACTTATTATTTTGTTCTTGTTTAGGTTCTTTACTCATAATAATAACTTTAAAATCAGAAGATAGACGCCTGCTTATAAGCTTTTTAAATAAATAATTAATTTATTAAACGTTATCCTCTTCCAATTGTTTAATATCAGCATCTGCCCAAAGTCCTTCGAGATTGAAAAATTTTCTTTTGTCTTCCAAAAAAACGTGTGCAACTATATTTACATAGTCCAACAGAATCCATTCGCCATTCGTATAACCCTCTACATGTAAGGGTTTTTCATTAAGGGCTTTGTGCATTTCAAATTCAATAGAATCCGCAATAGATTCTACATGTGTTGTAGACTGGGCGTGACAGATAATAAAAAAATCAAATAAGGCATTGGGTATTTTCCGTAGGTCTAGTAATGTAACAGCTTGTCCTTTCTTTTCCTGCATTCCGTGGGCTACAATTTGAGCCATCATTTCCGATGCTGCTTTTTCCTGCTTTTTCTTCATAGAAATAAATATAATCTGCAAAGATAGATTTTTTTGTGTAATTTTGAAAAGCAAATTATGGCTTTAAATAAGTTAATTTTGGGATAAATCCGGAGCTTCGAAATCTTGGATGGTTAAAGAGCATATTACGTTGAGGTTGGGCAGTAATAACCAGCGTGGAATTTATTAGGAAATGAAGCAAAACTAAAATAGAATTCAGCATTAATTATTAAAAATATAATCATAATGAAAAAATTGATAGTATTACTTTTTTTAGGAAGTTTGTGTATCCGCGCGGTGCATAGCCAGCATAACAGAGTAGAAATTGATGATAAAAAAATGGAATGGTTTCATGAAGCCAAGCTGGGTATTTTTATCCATTGGGGTATATATGCTGTACATGGCGTTTCCGAATCATGGTCATTTTTCAACAATTATATGTCGCATGAAGATTATATGAAGCAGTTGGATGGTTTTACAGCTAAAAACTACAATCCGGCTTACTGGGCAGATTTAATAGCACAGTCAGGAGCCAAATATGTGGTGCTTACCTCACGCCATCACGATGGAGTAGCATTATGGGATAGTAAAATGGGAGGATGCAATGTAGTACAAAACACACCTGCCAAAAAAGATTTAATAGCACCTTTGGCAGATGCTGTTCGAAAGAAAGGGATAAAATTCGGTTTATATTATTCGCTGCCCGATTGGTCATATAATGATTATAACGTTTATACCCGCGATATCAGACGATACGATATTCAAAAAGATACAGTCCGTTGGAACAAATTTTTGAAATATATGAAAGGACAATTACACGAATTGTCAGTAAATTACAATCCCGATTTGTTTTGGTTTGATGGCGATTGGGAACATAATGCAAAAGAATGGACTTCGGCAGACATTCGCAAACAATTGCTGGCATATAATCCAGCAACCATTATTAACTCGAGGCTTAATGAATATGGCGATTATGCCACGCCCGAACAAGGCGTGCCTATTGCCCGTCCGGCATCTAAATATTGGGAACTTTGTATGACTATTAATGATTCGTGGGGATACCAGCCTCATGACAATCAATATAAATCTGCCAACCAGATTTTGAGGATTTTTGTGGACTGTATTACTGCGGGAGGTAATTTATTGCTGGATATAGGACCCAAAGAAGATGGAACTATAGATTCGCGTCAGGTAGAAGTTCTAACCGTATTAGGACAATGGATAAAAACGCATCAGGAAGCCGTTTATGGTATCCAAGCCGGATTGCCTGACGGATATTTTTATGGGAAAACAGCTTTATCGATGGATAAAAAAACGCTGTATTTGTATTTAGATAATATTCCGGCAGGAGAGGTCAGCGTTAAGGGTTTAGAATCGAATATTAAAAACGTGCGCTTGTTGCGAAACAACAAAACTTTAGCCTATAAAACAAAGGGAAATAATACTTACATCCATGTAGATAAAAATGATTATGACCCTAATGTAAGCGTTATTGCAATTGACTTCGAACAAGCTTTACAATTGTATTGAAAAATTGATTTTATGAATTCAATAGAAAAATAAGAATATGAATAAAATACTAATTACAATATTTGCTTTTTGCAGCCTAGCTGTTTCAGCTCAAAATGCATCCCAATCCAAAGATTCTACCTTAGAATGGTTTAATAATGCTCGTTTGGGGGTTTATATATCTTGGGGCTTTCCTTTGGTTGAAAAATTAATAACTGAGACTGCACCTCAAAATGTGTTAAAAAATTATTCTACAAAAAACTACAAACCTACTGAATGGGCAAAGCTTATTCAAGAAACAGGCATTCGATATGCATTATTAAATGTTCAAAATATGAATGTCCTTACGCATGAAACAAAACAAGATTTTATTTTGCCTCTAGCAAAAGCCTTGAAAGAAAATCAAATTAAAACAGGATTGGTATATTCCCCTTATCGTGTAATCCAATCAGCATACAAACTAAATAATGGTGCTATTGAATGGAATCGTACTCAAAATTTTTGTGAATCTAAAATAAAAAAAGCATTTAATACATATACCCCTGATATAGCATATGTTTGCAAAGAATGGATAAACGAAAATCCCAAAAATTGGAATTTAGATAAAATAACTTATCAAGGTAATCCAACCGATTTAAGAATGCAGGGTAGCGATTTGATTCGATTTATAAATGAAATGCCCGTTAGCCGACCGAAAAATAAATTTTGGGAATTTACAGCTCCTACTTATAATTATACATCTCATGAACTTATCAATCATCTAAGAGATTGTATCAGTTTGAACGGTAATATGCTATTAAATATTTCTCCTAAAACAGATGGCAGTATTTTGCCCGAAGATGTTCAAAAATTGAAAGATTTCGGTCGTTGGGTTAAAAAACATCAGGAAGTAGTTTATAAAACTGTAGGGGGGATTCCGGGCGGACATTTTACCGGAGCTACGGCACTTTCTGCCGACAGCACCACTTTATATCTCTTTATTGATGGAAAACCTACCGGTCCTATTTTAGTGAAAGGTTTGCAAAATAAAATTTACCGCACCCGTATCGTGGGCGATGGAACCATAGTCGAAGCCAAAGAAATAGGAAAAATGTATTGGAGCAGTATTCCGGGGCTGCTTTATATAGATCTTCCCGAAGACCGCTTAGATTCGGATGTTACAGTAGTAGCTATTCTTTTAGATTCCCCTGTTAAATTATTCAGGGAAGATGTAAAAGCGATAGAAAGTAATTTGTAAAAGGATGATCCGATAAACTTTAAAAGACTTTAGGTTGTTGTTATGCTTCGGCATGATGTTGGTATCATTGCTTTTGTTCAAACATTAAAAATATACAAACATGTTTACATCGACAGATCTTCAGCAAATTAAGCAAAGAGGAATTACCGAAGAAGAAATTTTGCAGCAAGTCCAAAATTTCAAAAAAGGCTTTCCATTTATTAAATTGGCCGGTGCTGCAACTTTAGATAAGGGCATCAAGGCGTTTTCTGCCTCCGAAATCGAAGACTATTGCCGTGTATTCGATACGCAATCCGGTGCAAAAGCAATCTTGAAATTTGTTCCCGCATCAGGAGCAGCCACCCGTATGTTTAAGGATTTATTCGAATTTGAAGAAAAAGCCCAAAATCAAGAAATAGATTCATATCCTGAAGTACAAAAATTTATAACTCATCTTTCGGATTTTGCTTTTTACAATGATTTGAAAACAGCTATATCCGAACAGGGATATAAATTAGCGGCTTGTTTACAAGCCAATGACTATAAAACGATTATTAAGGTATTGTTACATGCAGAAGGATTAAGCTACGGGCAGTTGCCTAAAGCATTGATAAAATTTCATAGGTATGCAGATAGTGAGAGGACAGCTTTTGAAGAACATTGGGTAGAAGGGAATGGCTATGCTAGAAACAATCAAGGTATCGTTCATTTACATTTTACCGTTTCAGAAGAACATCTGAATTTAGTAAAAGAAAAGATGTTACAGGTTAAATCGTTTTATGAACAAATATTTAAAGCTGTTTTTTATATTACATTTTCTATCCAGAAACCCTCAACAGATACTATCGCCGTAACTGAAAATAATGAATTATTCAGAGATAAAAACGAGGCATTGGTTTTTCGCCCCGGAGGGCACGGAGCGTTGATACAAAACCTGAATGAACAAGATGCGGATTTGATTTTTATCAAAAACATAGACAATGTTGTTCCCGATTATTTAAAACCCGAAACTATCAAATATAAAAAACTATTGGGTGGACTTTTGATTAAGTTGCAGCAAAAAGTTTTTACATATTTACAAGAATTAGAAAATACAATTTCAGATTCTAAACTTAAAGAAATAGAGAATTTTATAGCTTTTCAATTACATAT
>JAVBQU010000090.1:0-61286 GCA_031548675.1 Bacteroidales bacterium | reverse complement strand
TTCTGATTTTAAAGTAATGGCAGATTGTATGGTTCTGGTTTCAAAAAAATCGGGTTTGTCTCCGGTTAAAGGTGCAAATTGTTCTATTTTAGGACCCTTGATAAAGGCTACATTATCTTTGTACGCTGATAATAAGGAATTGGGATTAACTGCCGATGTTTTTTTGATAAGTTTGAATAGCGATTCTTCTTTTTCTTTTCCATCGATGACAAACAGGGCATTGAAAATTTTATGACGGCAATGTTCGGAATTTACTTGCGAAAATCCGAATACTTCGCTATCGGTAAGTTTTCGCCCTATTTTTTGGCTTACATCGTTTAAATATGCTATTTCGTCTTCGCTCAATGCCAATCCTTCCTGACGGTTATAGGCTGCAATATCGTCTATCGAAATAATGGGTTCGGGTTTTTTATGAATAGTAAAAATATCCTGATTCAATTCTTCGTACATGCGGTGCAGCATAGGGTCGAAAATAGCTTTGCCGCGTTCCTGCACTGCTACAAATTCTTCAATACGCCGGATGCCTGTAATATTCATATTCTGCGTAATCTCTACCGCATTGGTACTCCATGGGGTAATCATTTCGCGGCGGGGACCTACAAAGTTCCCTTTTAGTATTTCGTCGGAAAGTAAAGTTCTTTCATCAAAGAGCCATGTAAGTTTTTCAATATCTTGATTGGAAAGTTTTTGTGCAGCATCAACGGCATACACGAGTTCTTTTTCTTTGTGGGCAAAAAATAGAATCATTTGTGTAATTTGAAGGGGTAAATTTTATTTTGCAAATTTAGTCATTTCGCTTGGAGTGGGAAAGGAAAATAAAAAAAGCCGCCAAAAGGCAGCTTTTTTAATATCATGTTTGTAAATAAATTATTTGCTTAATAATTTATTCAACATATTATTAGATGGGCGAAGTAAGTTTGAAAAATTTACTTTATTTGAAGAAAGTATCTGAGCAGCTTGAGCGGATGATACATTCACAGTAAATGTACATTTAATAGTTGTTTTTCCAAAATTAGGATTTTTATCTACATATGCTTCTTTGGCATTAAATGCTTGTATATCCATATTACCTGATACTATATTACCATCAATATTTGTAATATTCAATGTTCCTGATAAAGGCCACCAATCTCCAAAAGTAGTGGTACTTCCTTGCTGAGTTAAAGCTCCTTTTTCAAAATAATCTATACTAGAATTTGTATCAACTGCAACAGAACCTTTAGCTAAATTTGCTACTATTCTGATTGCAGGGAATCCTGTTCCGTCTGCACTTTGAGTTCCTACAACCATAAATACCGAGCCATTAGTTTGTCCGGCTACATTACCAGCAGTCCAAGATGTAGCACCAAATTGTACTGTCATACTATTTGAACCACCTGTTGCTGCTAAAGTTTTAAAAGCAGTTCCATCTACCCAGCTGCTAAAATCGCTGCCTTTTTTAGCTCTTACTTTCCAAGTATAGTTTGTATTGGCTGTTAAAGCACTTGCTGTATAAGAAGCTGTAGAGGAGGTATAAGTTTGAGATCCTATCACAATTTCATAAGAATCACCGCTTCCTGTCCAAGTAAATTTGGCAGAAGTTGATGTAATATCAGACACGGCTAAAGCTGAAGGTGCTGTTACAGAAGAAGGCGTAGGTGTAGTGTCGTCTTTTTTGTCATCGTCTTTTTTGCAAGATACTAATAACAAGCCGCTTGCTAAGAATAAAAGGCTGAGTACTTTTGTTAGATTTTTCATAATTTGGTTTTTAGAATTATTATAATTAATTTGCCTGCAAATATATAAATAAAATTTGATTTACCATACAAACGGAACTATCTTTTAAGATTTTACTCTCCAAATAGACGGGTTCCCATTGTATCATGGTTTGGTAAATTCTTGAATAGACTTCTTCGGTAAATTCCAATTTTAACAACGTCATTGCGAACGCTAGTGAAGCAATCTTATTGCAAACAAATAGATTGGCTTTGCCGAGCTTGCCCTTGCAGGGCTGCGGTTGCTTCGTCGTTCCTCCTCGCAAAGACGCTCTGACTTTTGCTTTCACTATTTTTCGAAGAGGTCTAATGATTAATTGTAATTGATTGATTTTATAGACAAGATAAAAGCTTACTTGGTTATAAGCAGTTTTTTTGTAATACTGCCTTTGCCTGTTTCTACTTTAATGATATAATTTCCTGAATTTAAGAAATCCACATGTATTTTGGCTTGCAGATTATGGGTATTTTCTTCAAAAACTATCTGCCCCATAGCATTATAAATTTGCAATTTTTCTATTTTATTCATAGAAACTACATTTAAAATATCTTGGACAGGGTTTGGATAAACGGAAACCGAAGAGGCTGCTGCATCCATATCTTCTATGCCCGCAGGTGTATAATCTCCATTGATAATGGGGTAAATATGCAAGTCTACATGCATGGCATTTCCTCCGCGGGTACGTGTATCTGCCAAAAACGTCCATTGTTTGCTTTGTGCATTGTAAACACAGCTGCGTTTTTCGCTTGAAGCGGGTACGCATCCAATCTGGGTGCTTATAACACTGGCAATAAAATTAGCACTTACAGATAAATCGGGAATTTCTATTACGGCTGCAAAATCTTGGCTAACGGGAACGGGAGTGGTAAATGTAAAGAAGTATTGATCCGGATAGAGTTGAGTTAAACTTAAAGAATTTCCGGCAACGGCAACTGAGGAACCCAGAAGCGAATCGGGCAGATTATTTTTCAGGCTGTAAATATGGGCTTGTATATTGCCGGGACCTGAAGATGTTTCTCCGACCATATCTACCGATATTCCGGTACAAAGTCCCGAACCGCTTCCATGCCTGTATATCTGGGCATACTTGGTATCTTTTTTATAGTTCGAACCGGTAATGAATCCCTGAGAATTAACATCGAAAGCGTAGGCTTCGAAAGCTGCGGAATAGCATGATAATTTATAGGACGCAGGACGCAAGGTATCTACTGTTGCAGTTATGCTTTTATATGCTGTCTGCGTAAATGCATTGAATGATAAATAAAGAGCGAGGGTACAAAATACTATTTTTTTCATGTGTTTATTTTTTGATTTTTATAATCAACAAAAAAGCTACTTCTTAATGAAGTAGCTTTTTTTATTTAGTTAGTGATTATTTGTTAATAACCAATTTTTTAGAAACCAAGCCTTTTTCGGTTTGCATTTTGATGATATAATTTCCTGCTGATAAACCGTTAATATCTATTTTAGAGATTAAATTGTTGGTGCTTTCTGCATATACAACCTGCCCCATCGTATTATAGATTTCTAATTTTTCTACTTTATTTAAAGAAACTACGGTCACTACATCGTTAGCCGGATTGGGATAAACCGAAGCGGTTAGTGCCAAAGGATTTCCTTCTTCGATGCTGGTTCTGATATTATCAGTATCGTTAAATACAGGATAAATATGCAAATCCATACGAGCTTTTTCTTGACCTGATGTATAAGAATCTTTCATTACTTTCCAGCCCCCTTGGGTGGTGCTTGGATTATAAACACAGCTTAAATTATCATAAGTACCCCATACACAATTTTGAGGAGTACTTTGAATCATACAAACAATTCTAGTAGTTGGGTCTTCAAAGTAATCGGGAATTTCTATGGCAGCAGCAAAATCAGAATTTATAGCCACAGGGGAACTGAATGTAAATGCAACATCTTGGGGGTTAGTTACAGGATTTGTTACAATAGTTGCATCTACAGGATCGGAAACGCCCAAAGATGCAGCGGGTTTTCCGGCTGATACACTAAATATTTCGGCTTTAAAATCACCATCTCCTGCTTTTCCTGCTCCTATTTTAGCCACCACACCGGTACAGGTTCCGGTTCCACTGCTTAATTTATAAATTTGGGCATACTTAGAGTATCTAAAAGAATTAGTTCCTGCAGCATAGCCTACATTAACAGAATCTAACATTAAATTGACCACAACAACTTGGTTAAAGCAGGCAAGCCCTGAGGAAGGCGGTTTTAAAGTTTTATCTGCAGTAATGCTTTTGGTTTGGGGAGCGGCAGGGGATTCGACCGGAGTAAAAACAACGGTTTGAGCAAAAGCGCCTAATGAACAGCCTAGGGCTAGAAGACAAAATGTAATTTTTTTCATGATAAATTGGGTTTAATGAATAAATTAAAAAATTGATCTTGTGACGTGCAAATATATAAATTATTTTTGAGTTGTACCATTTATAATGGATATTTTTATCTTATCGTTATTCTTTTACCCCCAACCCCTAAAGGGGGAGCTGCTGCATACTTTATGAAAGTCCTTACCATTACTCTTCGTCATTGGCTTCGCCGAACTTGCCCTGATAAGGGCTGCGGTTCCGAGCGTAGTCGAGGAATCTCAGCCCTGATAAGGGCTGCGGTTGCTTCGTCGTTCCTCCTCGCAAAGACGCTCTGACTTTTGCTTTCACTATTTTTCGAAGAGGTCTATTATTCTTCTACCCCCAACCTCTAAAGGGGAGCTGCTGCGTACAGATATTTTACCAAAGTCCCCTTTAGGGGTGGTCCTTACTAGTACTCTTCTACCCACCACCCCTCTCTTATGGAGAGGGGTGGTGGTAACTACTTCTTCGTCATTGGCTTTGCCGAGCTTGCCCTTGCAGGGCTGCGGTTCCGAGCGGAACGAACGAGGTACGAGTGAGTGTAGTCGAGGAATCTCAAGCCTATAATTTCATTTTTATTAAAAATATTTTTGTAATCCAGAATATTTATCTATATTTGCTCCGTAAAATATTACTGCATTTTAATAAACGTTTTCTTAAACATTTATGTTATGCCGGCTTTTGTTAAATATATATGCACACAGGCAGCGAAAGCAATTTCTCTCCTGCCAAACCTAAACCATTTTAGGTTTGTGTGCTATGCTGCCATTGCATACCAAAGTTTCCCAAGCCTAAGAAAGCAAGCATATTTTCTTCCCTGTTTAAGTTTAACCCTATTTATTTCCATCTTTTATATCTGCAAAACAAACTTTAATGTTTAGGGCTATTGTATTGGTAAGAACCCTCTGCAATAGCACAAACCCCAAACGCTTGGAGGTTATCTAAAAGGAATGATTATGCGTCGCTGCAATGACGAAACAGGCTATAACAAAGTTAGAAAGCGTCATTGCGAAGCCGAAGAATGAGGCTGAAGCAACCGTAGTGAAACGAAGCTCAGCGAAGCTAATCTCAAAAATACAAACTAAATTTATGAAAAGAGGTGGAGTTGTATATATCATGACAAACCAAAACAATACAGTACTTTATACAGGAGTAACATCAAATTTACGTGTTCGTGTGCATGATCATAAAACGGGAAAGTACACCAACAGTTTTACATCAAAATATAATTGTACAAAGTTGGTATATTACAAAGGCTTTCACCACATAGAGGAAGCTATTGCTGAAGAAAAACGGATAAAAGGGGGTAATCGCCAAAAGAAAATAGAGTTAATAAAAAGTATGAATCTTGAATGGAATGATTTATGGGATGAGTTACAGAACTTATAGATTAATTGGGAAAGCTTACAATCATAGTTAGATTGCTTCGGGCTTTGCCCTCGCAATGACGAAACAGGCTATAACAAAGTTAGAAAGCGTCATTGCGAAGCCGAAGAATGAGGCTGAAGCAATCTAACAGACTGCCTCTGCCCCGTATATTTTAAATTTCAATAATCAAAAAATTAAAAACAAAAATTATGAAAACTATAAACAAATACATTTTAGCAGCAATATGCACCCTTACAGGTATAAGCATGCAAGCACAAATAAAAGTAGATAACACAGGCAATGTAGGAATCGGCATAGGAGCCGCCGCTCCTTCGGCAAAACTGGATGTGAACGGAACCACCAAATTGGGCGGATTTGTGGGAATCGGTTTGGGAACAACCTCTCCTACTGCTAATCTGGAAGCCAATGGAACCATTAAATTTAATGGGAATTTGGGAATAGGCATAGCCCCTACTGCTACAGATAAATTAACTGTAAACGGTAGTTCTTATTTTAAAACAAGCCCAACTGGAGGTTTTAAAATGTCTTACACAACAAGAACATATTATGGAGCAGGAGGAGTCCAGTATATCCCTATTTTAAGTTCTGATAATCCAAGTTATTCAGGGATTATAGGAGAACCATATTCAGCTTTTGGAGTATCTTTCCCTATTTATGAAATAAATGCAAAAACAATTAATTACTTAACATTGTATCATTTTGGAGATCCTGTTATTATCCCAAAAATGGGAAAAGTTTTAAAAAGTGGGAATACGGCTCAAAAATTAAATTTGATAAATGTATATCAATATGAGTCGAATGAACAATCTTTTAGTTCTCAAAATACCCAAAAATCAGTCGGGTCATCAGATAAAACGAAAAGAATGCAAACAGGATTAATGGCTAAAGAGCTAGAAGAGGTTTTTCCAGAATTGGTTACTTACAATGCAGAAAACGATGTATATGGGATAAATTATATAGGTTTTATTCCCCACCTGATACAAGCCATGCAAGACCAAAGCAGAGAGATAGAAACCTTAAAAACCGAATTGGCATACTATCAATCTAACTGCTGTTCTGATACAAAAACGCCCAAAGAAAATGCCAGCACCCATAACGATGGCTCGCAAGCTCGTTTGAGTAATGCTGTTTCTGCTGCCCGTTTAGACCAAAATATCCCCAATCCTTTTACCCAAGAAACCCGCATAGCCTATTTTATTCCCAAGCAAGCCCAAGCTGCCTCTTTGTTTGTTTACGACCTGCAGGGCAAACAGCTAAAGCATATTGTTATTACCCCCCAAGGCGAAGGCAGTACTACTATACAGGGCAGGGAATTTAAAGCGGGAATGTATATGTATTCCCTGGTGGTAGATAATGAACTGGTAGACACCAAGCGGATGATATTAACGGAATAGGAGGTGTGGGATGAAAAAAGAAATTTTAAAAATGATGCTAACATGCATTTTATCCATGCTTTCTGCATATTCATATGCGGATTGTAATGTTTTATCATTTAAGGAAATTTATTTAGCGAGTTCTCGCGATAATGCGGTTTTCTGTATTAAAGGAGTTGCCTTAGAAACTCATAAATATGGGCGTACCATCAAAGTTATTGAAGATTTAAAGGGGAATTTTACCGGCGAATCGTCCATTTTTGTTTGGGGTAATAATTCTCCTCATTTCGATGACAGTATTGTTTGCATCATAAATGAAAGGTCAGATCATATTACTCAATATCAAGAAAATGATACCTTGATTATGCTGGTAGCAAAAGCAACTGACAGATGTGGGGAAACTTCTAATGAATATCAAACCATGGGCTGTGCATATTCTATACTTAAATTGTCGAATGGTTTTGTAACCGGCCCTATTACATGGGGAATAAAAACTATTCCCCTGGAGGAACTGCATTCGTTACTAAATCCAACGAAATGCAATGTTTTGTCATTTAAAGAAAATTATGCAGCTAATTCTCAAGATAGCGCGGTTTTCTTTATTAAAGGAGTCGCCTTGGAAACACGCGAATATGGACGTAAAATCAAAGTTATCGAAGATTTAAAAGGAAATTTTACCGGAGAATCGTCTATTTTGGTTTGGGGCAGCGAGTATCATCCTTTCGATACCCTTTATTGGTGCATCCCCAATGAAAGACCGGATACAATTACCCAATACCCAGAAAACGATACGCTGATTATGCTGGTAGTAAAAGCGAAGTATAATAATTATTGTATAGAGAATCCTGATCATTACGGAACCATGCCCTGTGGATATTCTGTACTTAAATTGTCGGATGGTTTTGTAACCGGCTCTATATTTAGCAGGAGAAAAACAACTATATCGTTGGAAGAACTGCATTCGTTACTAAATCCAACAAAATGTAATGTTCTGTCATTTAAGAAAAACTATTTGGCAAATTTTCAAAATGATGAAGTTCTCTTTATCAAAGGAGAAGCCTTGAAATCGCATGAATACGGACGTAGCATCAAAGTTATTGAAGATTTAAAAGGAAATTTCACCGGCGAATCGTCTATTTTTGTTTGGGGCAGCGGCTACCCTTCCGATGACAGTGTGGGTTGCATGCCCAATCTAAGAGTGGATCATATCAGTCTATATCAAGAGAATGATACATTAATTATGCTGGCAGCAAAAGCGGCTGACAAATGTATTGAAACCTCTAACGAATACCAAACCATAGCCTGTGCACGCTCTATACTTCAATTCTCAAATGGTTTTGTAACCGGCTGTATTATGGGGGACAGGGAAATATCGACTATTTCGTTGGAAGAACTGTATTCGTTACTAAATCACACGGGCATTCAAGCTGTCGTTGCAAAAAATAATATTTATCAGTGGAATGGGACTATCTTCTTCGAAAATCCGGAAGATAAAGTTATAAAACTTTCATTTTACGATTTATCCGGAAAACTAGTGCATGATGCTGTTACAACATCTTATAATTACCGCCCTGTTTTAACAAGCGGCATTTTTATCTGCCGGATAAATATAGCAGGGAAATTACAAACCATTAAATACATTGCACCATGAAAACAAAAATTATATTTCCCATATTTATTATAATGCTTGCATGTATCGGACAAATGCATGCCCAAATTGTGCCGAGCATCAAAAAAGTGGCACTATTAGAGCAGGATCAAGCCGTTCTCAAGCAGCATGTAAGCAAATACACTACTTTTACAATTGATAAAAGAGCGTTGATAGACAGCCTTTACAAAAAAGGAAGATGCCAGTTTCAAATACAGCTTGATGAACAATTGAATTGGAATTTTGATTTGCAGCCCAATGATATGCGTGCACCCAATTACAAGCAAACCTATATTTCAGACAAAGGAACATTTGAATATAAGGACTACACTTTGAACACTTTCAAGGGTAAAACTTCCAAGAATCAAATTGTCCGGTTTACCATCGATGAAAATAATTTCGTTGGAGTTATATTAGATAATGATGCACATTATGTAATAAGACCGACTAAAGATTATACCCGGAACCTTGCAGATGAAAGTTTTATTGCCTACAAAAGTTCGGATGTTATATTACAAAATGAAACTTCTGATTATATCCACGATGCTTTGGCAGCTCCTGTAGATAGTAAAAACGTCAATATGAGTGTAAATGCTACTGAGAATCCGCGTTGTCCCTATTATTTAAAAATAGCTACCGATGCCGATTTTAACTATTATAATGTAAAAGGAAACAGTTTAGCAAAAGTTTATAGCGATAACTTTTCTGCATTAAATATTGCAGAGGGTGTATATGAATCTACATTTAATATGAAATTTGTGGTTGTTTATCAGCATGTTTGGACAACAAATTTACCCTCAAGTGGGTATCCATATAACACACCCATGCCGTATCCATATAGTAATACAGAAACAGACGGGGAGGCTTTATTAGAAAGTTTTCGAAACTATTGGAATAATAATATGACAGGAATATCACGAAATATAGCTCATCTGTTTTCAGGGCAAAGCGACGTAAGATCTTCTTCGATTCTCAATAAAAGAGGCAAAATCTATGGTATTGCATATAAAGGTGGGGGAATAAGCACCTCTTATGGCTACGGACTGAGTGTGTACAGAGCAGATATGTACCTGACAACAGCGCATGAAATAGGGCATAACTGCAATGCAACTGACGATCCAAAAAGTTGTGATTGTGTTTCACCAAATCCATCTCTTATGTGTCAGGGAGGACAAAATCCCAATATGTGGTTTTGTCCGCAATCTATTAATGAAATAAGTCCTTATTTGGCAAGCAGGAGTACTTATTTAACAGCTGTTTTTCCCAGTATTTTATCGCTAGCAGGAACTGTCGGCGGTTTTAATGTATATCAAGCAATTCAAAAGATTACATCAACCCAGATTATTAATAGTGAGTATACTGTATATAAAACCAAAGATGTTGAATTGGGCTATAATTTTGAAGTAAAATTAGGTGCTGCATTTGAAATAGTAATTGATAATAGTGGCTGCCTATAAATTAGGTTTAGAATCAGTCTTTGTTCTTCAGAGGTTGCAAATAAACTAAATGTTAGCAGGGATAAGGCTTTTGCCTTATCCCTGCTATTTATAATCCTGAGTTTGATATATGAAATAGACCGCAGGTCTTAAATATCCATGGAATGGTAAATTTATCGGATTTATATTAGACTTCTTCGGGAAATGCCAATTTTAACAATGTCATTGCAATGACGAAACAGGCTATAACAAAGTTAGAAAGCGTCAATTGCGAAGCCGAAGAATGAGGCTGAAGCAATCTAACAGACTGCTTCGTCGTCCCTCCTCGCAGTGACGCTCTGACTTTTGCTTTCACTATTTTGCGAAGAGGTCTATTGTCGGTTAAGGCATTAATATTGATACCCTAACGGGTAATTAAAGGTAGGTGCACCGAATTTTTTCTATTGATTTTATTCCCCTACGGGGAAATAGGTTTAGAAATCAAAGCTAAGTATTAAGCTCTTATATCGGACTTTGGTTATAACGGAATAATAAAAGCATACGCATAAAGAAGATACTATAGAGTATAATTTCATGCCTTACATCTGAAATCATTACTTTTTCTTCTTCAAATAAATTTTACATTCAGCCGGAAGTTTATATTTGGAATTTTGTATATCAATAGTTTGTTCTTCTGTTTGGTAGCCTTCGGCATACACTTTTAAGGTGTAATCGGCAACCGCAGGAGCGGTTAAAATATATCTTTCTGTTTTAGGGTCTAACTTGGTTTTATAAACCTGCTGGGTTTGCGTATTGGTTAGTTCTATTTGGGCTGCATCTAACCTAGCTCCGCTCAATTCATAAACTTCGCCATAAATAACCAGCGTTTTTTCGGGTCGGGCTTCTTTATAAAGTTCAAAAGCATACAAATCTCCCTGATTTTTATCTTTAATATAATCGGAAGCCAAATAGCCTGTTGCGCCATCAAAGCTAACCATAAAACCAAACTGATCATTTTCATCATTTATCGGCATCCCGATATTGATAGGCATTTTGGTTTTTTTATCTAAACGGGTATAGTAAATATCGGTTTCTCCGGCACCTTTCCAGCCATTCGATGAAAAATACAGGGTTTTGCCATCACTATGGAGAAATGGCGTACGCTCATTGTCTGCAGTATTGATACCTGCCCCCAGATTTTTGGCAGCACTCCATTCGCCTGAAGGTAATTTATTGGAAACATAGATATCGGAACCTCCAAAACCTCCTTCGCGGTCGCTTACAAAATATAATGTTTTGCCATCAGCAGAAATACTGGGTTGTATTTCTCGTGAATATTCGTTATTTATTTTTATTCCTAAGTTCTCAGGTTCCGACCAGTTCCCGTATTCATCCTTGGTTAAACATACGATATCGCAATTAAAATAATCTTTTTTTGCATTCTGCTGGCATTGCGTGCAGTACATAGTCATATTATCCGCTGTAAGCGAAACGAAGCTTTCTATGTTTCCCTTATCAAAAGGTTCATCCATAAGTTCGCCTTTACCGAAACGGCTGCCATCAAAATTACTATAGGCTACTTTATCAACCAGTTCTTCAATCTGCCCGAATGCCGACAAGGTTTGAGGTTTCGGAACCTGACGGGTATAATACATAGTTAGATTATCCGGCGAAATGGAAAATGAATATTCTTTTTGCGGAGAGGAGACTCCTTCTACCAAAACGGGATTGAATGGCACTTTACTTTTGCTGAGCTTACTCATAAACTCGGCATATTCAAGCATATCGGAAGCATATTTATAATCATCATCATTTTTTACTTTATCGGGATTTTCCAGAAATTTTTTAGCCATGGTTATGCAGCTATCATATTTTCCATTATCATAGTAAAATCCACCTAAGTAAAAATAGGGGTAAACTTGAAAGTCGGGGCATAAAGAAATCAGTTTTTCAAAATAGGCTTGAACCGTTTTGTCATTTTCCCCTTCTTTCCGCATGGTAAGCATCCCTAAAAGATAATACGGAGCTCCGTATTCAGGGTCTGTTTTTACAATTTCACGTACTATTTTTTCGCAATCTATATATTTTTTTGATTTATATAGATTTTCTGCTTTTTCGTACTTTTCAACTGCTTTATTGTTCTCGTATTCACAGTCCCTAATATCCTGTGCATGTATGCTGATATTTATAAGAAAGCAAGAAATACAGAAAATTAATATTTTATGATATCGGCGGTTCTTCATATCAGTTTCTTGAATACGGGAAATTGATTTAGTTTTTTATTGAAGCAATGTCTTTTACAGCTTCGATAGCTGTATTAATATCGGCATCTGTAGTAAATGGTCCTACGCTAAAGCGTACAGTCCCGTGAATATCGGCAGTACCAATATGCTGATGTACTTTAGGAGCACATTGCAATCCTGTACGGCAGGCTATGTTATAATCTACATCGAGCATCGTGCCTACATCTCCGGATTCAAAACCGTTGATATTGAAGCTTAATACAGGGTTTTGATTGTTTGCATCTACCGCACAATAGGTTTTTACTCCATTGGTACTTTGCAAAGCTATGCGTAATTTATCCCAAAGTTTAATTTCTTGGGCATGCAATTTTTCAATGCCTTGTTCTTTTACCCATTTTACACCTGCATTTAATCCGGCGACGCCGATTAAATTTAAAGTTCCATATTCCAAACGCCAAGGATATTCATCCAAATGGGTTAATTGAGCAGAACGCACGCCCGTTCCACCATAACGGGTATGTTTAATGGTAACGCCTTCGCGGACATAAGAACCGCCAATCCCTGTAGGTCCCATCAAGCATTTGTGTCCGGTAAATACATAAACATCAATATTCATAGCTACCATATCAACCGGAATAGCTCCGGCTCCCTGACTGCCGTCAACAACAAACAATACTCCGGCTTCTTTACATATTTTTCCAATTTCTGCCAAAGGCTGAACTGTTCCGATAACATTGGAACTATGCGTACAAAGAACAAATTTGGTATTTTTTTTAATCGCTTTTTTAATATCATCGGGATTTACATATCCGGCTTCGTCGAAAGGAACATAAGTTACTTCTATCATGCCTTTTTCGCTAAGGCAATGCAGTGGACGTAATACAGAGTTATGCTCCAGCATCGTTGTTACTACATGGTCTCCTTGTCCTGCCAAACCCTGAATAATCAGATTTAATGAATCGGTAGCGTTATAACTAAAGGTTAAACGGTTAGGATCTCCTCCTCCATTGAATAATTCGGTAAGCATTTTACGGGTGTTGAATACAATCTCTTCGGTTTCAATGGCAGCATCGAAACCCGAACGACCGGGATTTACGCCATGTTTTCTATAAAAGTTGGTCATAAAATCATACACTACATCCGGTTTAGGAAATGTGGTTGCGGAGTTATCTAAGTAAATCATAATATTGTATTTTTGTATTGAATTCTTTATCTGAAAATGTTTCTAACTTCTTTTATTGTTGCAAATTTATAATTAATTTTCAAGCCGACAAATTGCCGAAGCGATGTTTATTTTTCCAATACCAATGCATCGGCTACAATTTCGGCTACGGTTTTAATCTGTACGCCCAATTTATAGGTAAAATTGAGTTGGGTAAGTTGGTCAACGCAGTTGTGGCAAGGCGTAACCACTACTTTAGCGCCGCTTTTACGGATTTGTTCGGCTTTGAGTTCTCCGGTTTTCAAGCGGCGTTCGTTGTATTCGCCCATGGCAAGCTGTCCACCGCCGCCGCCGCAACAAAAATTCTCGTTTCCATAAGGGGTCATTTCCACAAAATCGCTTACCGCACTTTTTACCACAAAACGCAATTCGTTGAACATCCCGCCATTGCGGGTTAAATTACAAGGGTCGTGCAAAGTAACTTTCTGGTTATTCAGGGTTTTGTCTAATTTTATACGACCTTCACGAATGTAACGTCCAATAAGTTCTACCACATTTTCCATCGTAAAGTCAAACTGCTTTTTAAGATAATTCGGAGCTTCCCAGCGCATTACACGGGAACCGTGTCCGCATTCGCCCAATACCAATGACTTACAGTCCAATTCATGCATTTCGTTATACAAACGCTCTGCAATGGTTTTAGCTTCTTCGGCATTACCGCTGAAAAAAGCATAATTGGTGATATCATACATTTTTGTTGAAAGCGTCCAGCTTTCTTTAGCGGCATAAAAAACTTTTGCCATAGCAGATATAGAAAGTGGAAAAAATTTGGGCTCTCGCGGATTAAGCGTATATAATAAATCTTTCCCTTTTTGGTCTAAAGGAATTTCGGCAGCAGGGTCTTCGAGTTCGTCTTTCAATTCATCCTCCATCCATTTGAGCGTATCAACAAACTCATCAGTCGGAATGCCCATGTTATTACCTGTTTCCATAGCCGCTTTTACGGTAGCATTGAGCGAATCGGGAACCATGCCCATAGCCGAAAGTATGCTGCGTCCGGTACGAACCACATACGCAATATCAACTCCTATGGAACAATGCTTTACGCAACGTCCGCACATGGTACAAGCACCAAAAAGCAAATCAATCATCTCTTCGCTCATGTTTTCGTCCAATTCGCGAGCATTTACCAATTTAGGAGCTACTTTGCCTACTGTAGTATAGTAAC
The DNA here is from genome assembly GCA_031548675.1 of Bacteroidales bacterium. GTDB lineage: Bacteria > Bacteroidota > Bacteroidia > Bacteroidales > P3 > JAVBQU01. The sequence continues at coordinate 46,707 of JAVBQU010000090.1, read as the reverse complement.
GGCGGTATAAAGACGAAACTAATTCTACCTTACGAGCCGGAACATACTTAGGTTCTTTCATGCTGAGGTAGTACATGCAACTGGTGTTGCACAATCCGCAATGCACACAGCTATTTAATTGGGTTACTAATTTGCTGTCAACAGTTGAACCTAAAATTTCAACAGCTTTTTTGACTTTGTCTTTAGAAAAGGTTTCCATATAATTATATTTTGTTTTTGGGTAGTACATGGAACAACTACCATAATCTTTGTGCAAATATATATTCTTTTTGTTTAAATTCTTCTGAAAAAAATTTCATCAAAAGGTTCTATCCAAGATCATTCTCCTGTAACTACTATTTCTTACATTTCATTCATTGATAAACCTCGTAATTCGACTGTATAATTAGCTAAGTTTTTATTGAGCGTTGTTGCTTTTTGTTCCAAAATTTTCAAGTCAATTTTTTTCGCGTTTCGTTTTATTTCTGCAATAACAGCCGTTTTTTCAAATCGGTTGAAGGCTATCAAATCTATTTCGTTTTCTCCTTTGTTGTCCCAATAATTTCCGATATCGGTTATGGATTCTGTTTCTGTCATTTTTTCGCGAAAATATTTTTCTAACAACAAGCCACTGTATTGTTCGTAATTATTTATTATATAGCTTCTAAGCATATCGTATTTACCCATTTCGAGCAACGATTGATTCGCAAATATAAATCGGAACCAAAACCGTAAGTAATTATCGTTGATTGTCCACCGTGTTTTGCGACTTTCGGGTTTGGCAAATATCGGTTTGTTTTTGGTTATCAACGAATATTCTTTTTCTAAATTAAGCAAATATGCACCTGTATTTTTTCCAATAATAGAATCTATTTCGCTTTGCGATGTTTTCCCTGAAGCAATAAGCTGTAAAACAGAGAAATAAATTCCATATTCTTTTCCAAATTCCGATACAAGCAAGTCCTTTCCTTCACTTAAAAATGGAGAATCAAGATAGGTAAATGCCTCTATCATTTTACTTTGTGTCGTAGCTCCGGATTCCATCAGCAATCGAATATATTTTGCCACTCCGCCGGTAAGCATATAGAGGCATAGTAAATCTTCGGAAGTATATTTGGGGTTGTAATCGCCCAAAATTTTTTTCATTGTATTTATTCCAAAGGGCTGCAAAACAATCTTTGAAGTCAAACGACCAAACAGTGGTTCTTTCTTGTTTTCAAAGATTTTCATCATCAGCGAATAGATAGAACCACAGGCAATAAAATTTATTTTTGATTGGTTTTTATATTTATCCCACAAATTTTGTATTTCGCTAAAAATAGAAGAATTTACATTATTAAACTCCTGAAATTCATCAATAATTAAAGTAAAATGTTCTTTGGTAGAATAAATGAGCAATTGCTCGAAAAGGTCGCGGAAATTTAGGATAGAACCAAAAATTTGCAATCCCAAAGTATTTTGTGCGTCTTGTTGAAATTGAGAACAAAGCAAATGTTCACTTTTGCGAGCAACAAATAAATAGAGGTATTTTTGTTCTTTTACTGATTCGAGCAACAAGGCTGTTTTGCCAATACGACGACGACCTACCATCACTGTAAAGCAAGCATTTTGTTCCGATTGTTTGTAATTTCGGAGCAAAACCTCTAACTCTTGTTTTCTGTCGTAGAATTTCATATTAGATTATTTTAATGCCCATTAATTTAATAGTCATTACAAAAATACAAACTATTATTTAAGAAACCAAATTTTCAGTGCGTTAACTGCCTTATAAACTTTTTTAAACAGCTTTGTTACTACCATTTATCCTTTCATTTTTTCCTGAAAAAATTTCATCAACAGATTCTATCCTCAGAAGCAATATCAAAGGTATAGATTTTTGAAATAAAAACAATAGCCATGGGGTAAATTACCGGATATTTTTACCTGTCTATGAGGTAAATTATCGGAATCTGGCTATTATTCCCTATTTTTCAACAACTAAATATTCAAAACAAAGCCCTCTTTCAAATATTTAATACCCTTATACATAATTAAAATTCCCCTGTAATTTCATATAAAAGACGTATTTTTGTCGTAAAATTCATATTTTTATGGAAAAATATAAACTTTGGAATAAACTTACCGGCTGGATACTTTTTGCAATAGCTTCTATCGTATATATTCTTTGCACAGAACCTACGGCAAGTTTTTGGGATTGTGGAGAATACATAGCAACATCTTATAAATTGCAGGTAGGACATCCGCCCGGAGCTCCGCTCTTTCAGCTTATCGGCCGCTTTTTTTCATTTTTTGCTTTTGGCGATGTAAGCAACGTAGCTTTGTGTATCAACATTATGTCGGCATTGGCAAGCGGCTTGACCATTGCTTTTCTTTTCTGGACTATCACGCTTTTGGCTCAAAAAATTATGGGTAAGTTTGCCGAAATTTCTCCGCTTAAAACAGCTTTGATTTTTACTTCTGGCATTGTTGGTGCATTAGCTTATACATTCTCCGATTCATTTTGGTTTTCGGCAGTAGAGGGAGAAGTGTATGGCATGTCGTCATTTTTTACGGCTATAACTTTTTGGGCTATCCTTAAATGGGAAAGCGTAGCTGATGAAAAATATGCTTCCCGCTGGATTATTCTTATTGCCTATCTGATAGGGCTTTCGATAGGCGTACATTTGCTTAATTTATTGGCATTACCTGCAGTTGTGCTGGTTTATTATTTCAAAAAATACAAGCCTACCATAAAAGGAATTTTAATAGCAATTTTGTCATCCACTATTCTATTAGGATTGATTTTATGGGTTATTATTCCTTATCTGGTAATTTTAGCCGGCTGGTTTGAACGTTTTTGTACCAACGCTATAGGTTTGCCGTTTAATTCCGGAACTTTTATTTACTTATTGATTTTAGTCGGTTTATTAATATTCGGATTGCATTATGCACAAAAACATTCGAAAAAAATCCTACAGCTTTCTTTGCTATGCTTCACATTCTTGTTTATTGGCTATACTTCATTTTTTATTCTGATTATCCGATCCAATTCACAAACTCCTATTAATGAGAATAAACCTAAAGATGCTATGGCATTGAGTTCTTATCTCGGGCGGGAACAGTATGGCGAAACACCCTTGGTTTACGGACCGTATTTTAATACAAATGTTGAGAAATTTGAAACCGGAGAGCCTATTTATGCTAAGGCTTATATATTGGATGATAAGGATATTTTTTATGTTAAAGCAGAATTAGATAAGTATATTGCTGAAAATCATATTTCATCGCCCAAGATTACACAAAAATACGTTGTAGCAGACGAATCTAAAGGTTCTAAATATGTGTATGATAAAGCAGGAATGGGTTTCTTTCCCCGAATGTGGAGCAGCGAGAACGTTGCCGGCTATCGCGAATGGAGCGGAGCGGACGGACAAAGCAAACCAACTACACTACAAAACCTTTCATTCTTTGTAAATTACCAATTGGGATATATGTATTTCCGCTACTTTATGTGGAATTTTGCGGGAAAACAAAACGATATGCAAGGACATGGAAATGTTTTGCATGGAAACTGGATAAGCGGAATTCCATTTATTGATGCATGCCGTTTGGGCTCTCAGGATAATCTGCCGGAAAGCATTCAAAACAAAGGAACTAACAAATTCTATTTTTTGCCTTTATTATTAGGCTTACTGGGTTTCTTTTATCAATTAAACAAAGACCCTAAAAACACGCTGGTGGTATTTCTGCTATTTTTCTTTACGGGTATAGCCATCGCTATCTATTTGAATATGTATGCTTATCAGCCGCGAGAACGGGATTATGCTTTTGCAGCATCGTTTTATGCTTTTGCCATTTGGATGGGGTTAGGTGTTTTGCAGATTTTTACTTGGATGAATAAAATTCTGAAAGATAAACAAGCATGGCTTTGTACTCTTCTTATCACTTTATTTGTGCCTTCCTTGATGGCATATCAAGGCTGGGATGACCATAACCGTTCCGGAAGATATGTGGCTAAATATCTAGCAAAAAGCTATTTGGAGGCATGCGACCCAAATGCTGTACTTTTTACGAATGCTGATAATGATACCTTTCCGCTTTGGTACGCTCAAGAAGTAGAAGGCATCCGCCCTGATGTACGGGTAATAAACTTAAGCTTATTGAATGCCGGATGGTATATCGACCAGATGAAACAAAAAGCTTATGATTCTGAACCTCTTGCACTTTCAATGCCTCTGAAAAGTTATATAGCCGGTAATAGAAATGTATTATTGGTAGATAATCAAACCCATGTGCCGATTCCGCTCAAAAAGCTGATTCCTTTTTTAATTGACGATAATCAACAAATTAATCTACAGGATGGTAGAAGTTTTAATTACCTCCCATCAAATGTATTGATGCTTCCTGTAGATAAACAAAAGGTAATGGAAAACAAAACAGTTCCCGTTGACCAATATAGCCGGATGGTTGATACCATAACTTGGCAAATAACCGGAGGACAGTATATTACCAAATCTACCTTAGCCCAATTGGATTTATTGGCTCATTTTGATTGGAACAGACCGGTTTACTTTTCTGTTTTAGCAGGGCAGTCTGCTTATATCGGGTTAAATGAATATTTGCAGCAAGAGGGTTTTATATACCGCTTGAAGCCCATACAAGATACTATTGCGGAAGATAGAGAGCCTCTGAAAATCAATACTGAAAAAATGTACCATAATTTGATGCATAAAAATGAATGGAAAGGATTGAATAACCCTAAAATTTATTTGGATGAAACAAGTTTACGTTTTTGCTGGAATTTGCGTTCACAATATGCAGCTTTGGCAAAAGCCTTACTTGCAGAGCATAAGAAAGATTCTGCTTTGGTAGTTTTGCAAAAAGCTTTGGAAATTCTACCCGATAATTGTGTGCCTTTCGAAAAAAGTGCTATTGACATTGCAGAAGCATATATACTTGCAGACAAGATAGATAAGGCAAATCAAATCTATGATATTGTACTCCGCCGTAGCACACAAGATTTAGCCTACTATTTTAAACAAAAGGGCGATAAATTTGCAGGCATAGAATATGAAGTACAAATTGCCTTAGGAAAAATACAACGCATTTACTTTCAGTCAGAAGCCTATCAAAATACAGCTATGTATCAAAAATCGGAAAGCATTTTGAATGAATACATTCCTATGTATGATACTAAGACACAGTTTAAATAGGAATATTTATGAGTAAAATGATAGATAATTTGTCTGTTTAATCAATATTTGCTTAAACAAAATTTCTATATCTTTGTACTAGTTAATGTCCTGAATTTGATATAAAAAAGATTGTATTTCTTCCAGTATATGAAAAAGCCTTTGAAAATAAGTCTCATTGTAGCAGGCAGCATTGCGGTGTTGTTAATTATCGTTTCTCTTTTAATTTCGCCTATTGCTAAATGGTATATTGAAAAAAATAGCAAAGAACTTATCGGGCGGGTGATTACGATGGATAAATTACGCTTGAACATTTTTACGGGTTCTCTCAAGATTCTGAAATTCAATATTAAGGAAAAGGACGAAAAAACAAGCTTTATTAATTTTGATACATTATCAGTAAAGGTTAAGCTATTCGATTTTCTTCAGCATAAAGTAACTGTACGCAAAGTGCATCTAAGCAATTTTTATGTGAATGTTTGGCAAAATGATTCCACATTTAATTTCGATGATATTATCCGGAAATTCAATACACCCGATTCCGTTCAAAATCAAAATGACACCGTTTCTTCAACTTGGGAAATTGGGATTTATGATATTCAGCTGCATAATGGGGATGTGCATTATAAAGATTTGGCTATAAATGGAAAATGGGATATTGAAAACTTTAGTCTGAATATTCCGGGTGTTTATTTTGCAGGGAAAACAACCGATATTGGTTTTAAGCTGACGTTTACCAATGGCGGAAGCCTTATTTCGAAATTGAAATATGATATTGAAAAATCTATTTTCGATTTGCATCTGGATTTAGAGAAATTCACATTAGCCGGACTGCTGCCTTATATGCAGCAATCGATGCAATTACGCAATATCGATGGCTTTTTAGAAACTCATCTGGATATTATCGGTGATATGAACCATATTCAAAATCTAATGGTAAAAGGAACTGTAGCTTTAACTGCATTGAATATGAAAGATAAAGAAGATGAACTGATTTTAGCTGCCGACCGTATTTTGGTTGATATGGCATCTATCGACCTGCAAAATTCAAAATATAGGCTGAACGAGTTTTTTACACAAGGTTTATCCACTCGTTTTACTATGTATAAAGACAGTTCGAATAATTTTACCCGTTTGCTAAAACCAGAAAAAAAACCGGCAGAAGAAACTGTTTCTGCTGAAAAAACAGTTGATACGACCGCTGCTTCAAGTCCAATGCAGTTATCTATTGCCAAACTGAATATCAATGGAAGGAATATTCGTGTTGAAGACCGTGCACTTCAAGTACCCTTTGCCTACGATTTAAAAGAGCTTTCTGTAAAATCGGATAATTTCGACCTTAATGGTAAAAATAAAATAAACATACAGGGCAAAATAGGTTCTACAGGAATTGCAACTATTAATTGGAATGGAAATTTCAACAATTTTTCTACCTTAGATTTGAAATTAAGTATGCAGCATGTGGCTCTGAAAGATTTTACACCCTATACTTTAGAGTACACTGCTTATCCGATTGCAAACGGAATATTGACTGTTTCGAGTCAAAATGCAATCCGCAACAACCATCTGAAAAGTACGAACGGACTAAATATTTACAAATGTGATGTGGAGAAATCGCGTAAGGATATAACGCCTGTTATGAAAGTGCCTTTGCGTACAGCACTTTACATCCTGAAAGATAGGAATGAAGAAATTAAAATAGATTTGCCTGTAGAAGGCTATATTAATTCACCTGAATTTTCTTATAAAAAATTGATTTTAAAAACACTATCAAATCTATTGGTAAAAGTAGCGATGGCTCCATTCGATGCTCTTGCCCAAACAATGGGCTTTAATCCGGAGCAATTGGAGGAAATACCTTTTGATGCCCTACAGGATGAATTTACTCCGGTGGGATATGATAAATTCGGTCAGTTAGCCAATATTCTTCTGGCTAAACCCGAATTACAGCTAAGTATGCTGCAATATATTGATCGTGGGAAAGTAATGAATGACTTATCAATAAGGGAATTGAAATATAATTTTGCAGTATCCAAAAACCCTAATGGAACTCCGGAAGATATTGCTCTGGTAACAGCTAAAATCAGTGACACCGACCCTGCTTTATCTGCTTTTGCCGACTCTAAATTATCGACACCCATAACCGGCGATATTTATGCTAAAGCTTATGTTCTTTATAAAGCTCAAGCTGCACAGAAATTTGATTTATTCGCTGCCAAACGTAATCAATTATTTGTCGATTATATGACCGGACTCAAAGTGCCGCTTGTCAATTTAAAGGTAGAAACTATTCCGCCAGACAGCACTTATACCGGAAAAAGTTTTTATAAAACAGGGCTTTCTATGGATAATTGAATCCAGAAAAATTGAGACTCAGAATGAATGTAGTTTGCTTCGCCGCATTCGCATTGCGAGAAGGGGTTGAGATTACATAAAAATAGAGCTTTCAAAAGAAAGCTCTATTTTTTTATCTAAACTTTAGCTGTTTATTTTACAGGAACATTTTGCAGGATATCTAAAGTATGTCTCCAAAACATTTCAACAGTTTTGATTTCAATACGTTCATCCGGAGAATGCACACCTCGCAAGGTAGGTCCGAACGAAATCATATCCATATTTTCGTATTTTTCTCCAATCAAACCGCATTCTAAACCGGCATGTATTGCACGAACTACAGGTTCTTTCCCAAAAAGTTTTTTATATGATTGACGGGCAACTTCTAATATTTTACTGTCCGGATTTGGTGTCCAACCCGGATAACCATCGCCATGTTCTATTTTAGCTCCAATCAGTTGAAAAGTAGCTCTTACTTTTTGAGCTGCTGCATATTTTCCGCTCTCTACCGAACTCCGTTGGCTGGTGGCAATGCGGATTTGCTTATCATCCATTTTAATAGAAGCCAAATTGGTTGATGTTTCTACAAAGTTGGGAATCTCGCGGGACATGGAAAGTACTCCGTGAGGACAAGCAAACAAAGCATTCAAAAGATTAGATTGTGTTTTTTCGTCCATGAGAAACTCGGGCATAGCAACCGATTCGGCAGCAATTTGTAAACCTGCTTCGGTACTGCGGAATTCGTAACGAACTATTTTATTATATTCGCTTACATATTTTTCAAAATTATCTTTTTGTGCAACAGGTATGGTAACAATAGCAAAAGCTTCGCGGGCAATGGCATTGCGGAGATTTACTACATCTAATTTGGATAATCTCAATCCCTGATTTTCTGCTGCATTCCAAAGTAAACGATTTATTATTTTATTGGCACATCCTAAACCTTTGTTAATATCATCGCCCGAATGCCCGCCATGTAAGCCACTTACTTTTACTTTATAAGCTTGTGTATTGGCTTCTGTATTCACTTTGGAATAGGGAATATTAATAAGGGTATCAATACCGCCTGCACAGCCAATAAAAATTTCGCCTTCGTCTTCCGAATCTAAATTCAATAAAATGCGGCTTTTCAACCAATCACTTTTCAAGGCAAATGCTCCCGAAAGTCCGGTTTCTTCATCCACTGTAAACAAGCATTCTATAGGACCATGTACAATGTCTTTACTATCCAAAATTGCTAAAGCCGTAGCTACTCCAATACCATCGTCGGCGCCCAAAGTAGTTCCGGTAGCTTTAAGCCATTCGCCGTCAATACGGGGAATGATAGGATCTTTTTCAAAATCATGAACCTTGTCGCTGTTTTTCTCGCAAACCATATCGCTATGGCTTTGCAAACAAACCCAAGCACGATTTTCCATGCCTTGTGAAGCTGGTTTACGAATTAATACATTTCCTATTTCATCGCGTAAAGTTTCTAAATTTCTTGTTTTACCGAAATTAACAAGATATTCTATTATTTTTTCTTCTTTTTTTGATGGACGTGGTATTTCCAATATTTCAGAAAAGAATTTCCACACAGCTGAAGGCTGTAAATTTTTAAGAATTTCGTTCATAATGCAATATTTTAAATTAGGTTATTCTGATATTATGCCAATATTTCTTTCCATTCGGGATGCTTTTCAATATAAGCAGCCATAAAAGGACACAACGGCGTTACTTTTAAATTTTCTTGTTTAATTCGGGTAAGGACTTTGTTTGCCAATATACTTCCTAAGCCTTTGCCTTGCAAAGCTTCGGGTATTTCTGTATGGGTCAGTATAATTTCATTTGTTCCGACTTTTTTATACCGTACTCTTGCTATATTATTGTCGATAAGCATTTCATATTGGCACAATTCGCGGTTGTCGGTTAATGGTAAATCTTTCATTTTACAAAAGTAATAAGACCTAAATACACAACATAAAATTATTTATATTGTTTTGAATTTCAATATTATTCAATGAAACATTAACTATCTTTTCCCTTTTGCACAGGCCAGCTGTTTCGTCTTCCGTAAAAGAAACCTAAATGATAACGAGCTGAAAAGAAATATACTAAATGCTTCAATTTACCTATTGGAATATAAATCAATAAAAGAATTGCCGAAAAGTAATACAGTATTGCTATTGATGGAAAAATCAACATTATTGCCGTCATCAACTGAAATAAAGTAGTAAGTCCGTTCGATAAATAATCGTCAGGCGAAGAAAGCTGGCGTAACTCTTTGCTTTTTAATCGCTTTATGAATAACATAATTCCACTTGCAGTAGAAATTCCCAAGCCAATGCTTAATATATAAAGCATCCATTGCGGATAGGGAATTGGAAAAAACAAAAGTACAAATAAAAGCAATGAAACAAATGTGCCTATATGGTAAACTATTCCGGCGGCATATGTAGGTAAATGCAAATATGCCGATTCTTTACTTTTTGGGCTCATTGCTCCTATAAACGAATAGCTTATGCCTTTCCCTATATCACCCGAAGCTTCTGAGAAATCTTTGGGCTTACCTAAACGAATAAGCCGTATAAAAAGTAAAATGCAAAATATTACTGCTACAATAAACGCACCTATTGCAGCCAATGCAAACCATGAATATAAAGATGACATAATTTTTTATTTTTGTTGACGAGTAACGGGTGACACGTAACAGGTTCCCGTTATTTGTTATTAATCATTTTTCTTTTTATAGACTGTATAAGTCCAAATATCATTTTAAAGATTGAAGAAAAAGTTGCTTCCATTATTTGTTTTTGCTCATCATTTATATATCCTAAATTATAAGCAATTACAAATTGTGTTTCTAATTCGGATAGCGAACCTGTTGCATAATAGAGAAAGTGCAAAAATTCTTTATCTGAGTTTCTGCCTGCACCTTCGGCAATATTGGACGGAACAGATACCGCCGACCTTTGTATTTGATTTGTTAAACCATAAAGTTCTTCCTTAGGAAAATTGCAAGTCAATCTATAAACCTGTATTACCATATCTATAGATATTTTCCAAACATCCAAATCTTTATGCGTTTTCATTTTTTCCTTTTTTGGTAACGAGTGAGGGGTAGAATAACTCGTCGCTCGTTACGCGTTACCAGTCACGATACTATACGCATCCGTCAGGTTTGGGAAGTCCGGCTACACGGCAGGCACCGCGAGCGGGTCCGAGCGGAAATAATTCGTAAATTTCTTTCAATTTTAATCCGGTTTCCTGACAAATGGTACGAATCATCGGAGCCATGCCTTTTTCTTCAAAATTACGGCGGATAATACGTACAATAGCCCAATGTTTTTCATTCATTTCTCCAAGTCCATCATATTTAGCAATCAAACTTGCTATTTCTTCATTCCAAAGTTCGGGCTGTGTAAGAAATCCATCTCCATCCACTTCCAATGTTCTTCCTTCTAATTCTAAAGTTGCCATTTTAATGTTTAATTATAAGTTTATATTGTATTTTGATTCTGTTCTTTTGCAAATATACGTACTATTCTCCAAAAAGTTCTTTCAGCTTGTTTTTCAATTCTTCGCCACGAAGATTATGTGCAATAATTTTTCCATTTTGATCAATTAAGTAATTGGCAGGAATAGATCTAACACAATAAATTTCAGCAGCTTTATTATCCCACATTTTTAATTCTGAAACATGGTGCCAAGGTAATTTATCATCTTCAATAGCTTTTTGCCATTTGTCTTTGTCTTTATCAAACGAAACACCGAAAACATCAAATCCTTTAGCATGATAGGCATTGTATGCTTCTAATACATGCGGGTTTTCCTGACGGCAAGGTCTGCACCACGAAGCCCAGAAATCTATCAAAATGTATTTGTTGTTTTTCAGCAAAGGCTGAAAACTTTCATTTTTTCCATTTAAATCAGGTTGCGAAATATCAGGAGCTATTTGTCCAATTGCTACTCTTGACAAGCGGTCGGCATATTCTTTCAATTTTATATAGTGGTAAGTTTTCGTAGCTTCACCCGAAAAATTATTTATCGTTTTACGCAATTCTTCATAATCATAGTAATAAAGCATTGTAGCATATAAAACATAAGGGACAAATAAAGAGTTGACATGTTTATTAATTTGCTGTTTTTGGCAATCTATTTCTTCCTGATAAGGCTTATTGCTTTTGCAGTTTTCTAAGAAACTTCTAAACTCATCATTGGTTTTAGAACCTTTTACTTCATAAACAGCAGAATTAGCGTTCATATTTACTTTAACGGTCATTTTAGAATTTTCCACAAAAAATGATACCCTTTTTGTCGAATTTCCTGATTTCAAGGTTAATCCTGCTGCAATGGGGGAGTCAACCGAGCCTTCGAATATAAAATTTCCTTTGCTAAATTTAGTTGAATCGGTTGCAATAGTGCCGTTATTCAGGTATTTTTCCAAAATTACAGTTCCTTCTTTTGCATCTGTAACGGTGCCTGTTATTTGGTACGTTTTATTTTGGGATTGCGATATGCCGAAAATCAGGCAAAGAATGGATGTAAAAATTAGCTTTTTCATAGATTAAATCTTTTGTTTGCAAATGTACTTATTTTTCAGAATTATAATAACAAAAAAGAGACTGATTATATTAATCAATCTCTTTTTAAGTAGTCTGAAAGTAATTCCGGATTTTTTTTACAACTTCCGTTTTACTTCTGTTTCTTCGTAGCCTTCTACAATATCGCCTACTTTAATATCATTGAAATTTTCGATATTCAAACCGCAATCTTGTCCTACAACTACTTCTTTTACATCGTCTTTGAAACGGCGTAAAGATTCTAGCTTGCCTGTGTAAACCACAATCCCGTCGCGGATAATCCGTACTTTGGTTTGGCGGTTGATTTTACCATCCAAACACATACATCCGGCAATTGTTCCCACTTTTGCCATTTTAAATATTTCGCGGATTTCAAGATTACAAACAATTTTTTCTTGAATTTCGGGCGAAAGCATACCTTCAATAGCATCTTTCAATTCGTTGATTGCATTATAAATAATAGAATAGAGACGAATATCTATTTGTTCGGCTTCGGCTAATTTACGTGCTCCAACTGAAGGACGTACTTGGAAACCTATAATAATGGCATTAGAAGCAGTTGCAAGCATAACATCAGACTCGGTAATTTGTCCTACAGATTTATGCAACACATTTACTTGTACTTCTTCTGTAGAAAGTTTTAGCAATGAATCTGCCAAAGCTTCTACTGATCCATCCACATCTCCCTTCACAATTAAATCCAATTGCTTGAAATCACCAATCGCAATCCGGCGTCCGATTTCATCTAAAGTAATATGTTTTTGAGTCCGTATGCCTTGCTCACGTTGTAATTGTGTACGCTTAGTTGCAATATCTTTAGCATCTTTTTCATTTTCCATTACATTGAATGTATCGCCTGCCTGCGGAGCACCGTTTAAGCCTAGTAATAGAATAGGCGAAGAAGGTCCTGCTTCTTTTACTGCCTGATTTCTTTCGTTATACATCGCTTTTACACGTCCATATGTAGAACCTGCCAAAACCATATCTCCGATTTTAATGGTTCCATCTTGTACTAAAATCTTAGCAATATATCCGCGACCTTTATCCAACGATGATTCTATAATAGTTCCTTTAGCTCGTTTTTGGGGATTTCCTTTCAAATCCAAAAGTTCTGCTTCAAGCAATACTTTTTCCATCAATTCTTTAACATGCAACCCTTTTTTGGCAGAGATATCTTGACTTTGGTATTTTCCTCCCCAGTCTTCGACCAAGAAATTCATCGCTGCTAATTCTTCTTTAATCTTTTCGGGATTAGCTGCTGGTTTATCTATTTTATTAATTGCAAATATAATGGGTACATTAGCTGCTTGTGCATGGTTAATAGCCTCCTTGGTTTGAGGCATTATTCTATCATCGGCTGCTACTACAATAATGGCAATATCGGTAATTTTTGCTCCACGGGCACGCATGGCTGTAAAAGCTTCGTGACCGGGTGTATCGAGGAAAGTAATTTTTCTTCCATCTTCCATTGCCACTTCGTAAGATCCGATATGCTGGGTAATTCCTCCGGCTTCTCCGGCAATTACATTGGTGTTACGAATATAGTCAAGCAATGAAGTTTTACCATGGTCAACGTGTCCCATTACAGTAACAATAGGCGCTCTCGGTTCTAAATCTTCAGGGTTATCCTCCTCTTCTACATCGCTGATAGCTTCAACCACATCGGCACTTACAAAGCTTATTTTGTATCCAAATTCATCTGCAATTACATTAAGAGCTTCGGCATCCAAACGCTGGTTGATAGAAACCATCATTCCTAACATCATACAGGTTGCAATAACTTTGGTAACCGGAACATTCATCATCGAAGCCAATTCATTTGCAGTAACAAATTCTGTTACTTTCAGTATTTTTTGATCTTCTTCTTGACGTAATTGCTCTTCTTGCATTTGCTGGCTTATCATGCTCCGTTTTTCGCGGCGGTGTTTTGAACCGTCGGATTTTTTCTTCACATTAAGCCTTGCCAGAGTCTCTTTAATTTGTTTTTCTATTTCGCCGGCATCAATTTCTACAGGAGCTTTTTTAACTGGAGCTCCTTTCTTCTTATCTTTCCAATCCGGTTTATCTTTAGCCGGCTGATGATTATCAACAACCGGTTTGGGAGTTTTATCTATACGTTTTCTTTTCTTTTTCGAAGAATTTTCGCCTTCTTTTTTACCTTCGCCGGCTGCTTTTTTAGGTTTTTCAAATTGTGATAAATCTATTTTAAGACCTTCAACAATTTTGGGTCCATCCAATTTTTGATATTCGGTCTTTATAAAATTATCAACTTTTTCTTCTTTTTCTGGAGATTCTATCTCTGGTTGAGATTCAATAACTTCAACAACAGTCTGTTCTACAACCGCTTCTTCTTGGGTTTTCTTTTTCTTTGCCTCTTTTTCTTGGCGTTCGGCTTCTGTTTTTGCTTCTTTTTCTTTTTTTAATTCTTCGCGGCGTGCTTCTTTTTCTGCTAATTCTTTTTGCTTTTTCTCTTCACGTTCGCGATCTTTCTCTTCTTTCGTTTTTCTTGTCGGTTTTGTTTTTTGATTTAAATCTTCTAAATCAATTTTACCCGTAATTTTTACTGTAATATCAGCTGTAGAAATTTCCCCTGAAACCGGAGCTGCAGGCTCTTCTATTTCTTCTACTTTTTCTTTCTTTTTCGATTTTGAGGGTTTTTCTATTTTTTCTTCCTGAACGTTTTCTTCTTTTGCCTGAGCTTCTTTAATCTCTTTTTCAGCGGTTTCTTTTTGAAGATTTTGTTTAGCCACATGCATAGTTAAGTCTTTAATACTTAACTCTTCTTCTTCACGTTCATCTTCTTTGGGTTTGGCGGTTTCCTCGATAGTGATGGCTTTCTTTTGAGAAATATCCAATCCTATTTTCATAGATTCTTCTTTTACTGCTTTTTCGGATTGAAATTCTTTCAACAGTAATTGATACATCTCTTCTGTTAGCTTAGTATTGGGGTTATTATCAATTTTATGCCCTTTCTTCGAAAGAAACTCGACAATGGTTGCAAGCCCAATATTAAACTCTGTTGCTGCTTTTTTTAATCTTACACTTTTTAAATCTTCTGTTGCCATATACCCTCCTTTTTAATAACTATGAACTACGAACTTTGAATTATAAACTATGAGTTATAAATTGTAAACGTTAGATGCTAAAAATACATCTTTATATTCATAGTTAACTTTCAAATTCCGAAGCTAAAATTTTGAATACTTCTTCTACAGTTTCTTCTTCCAAATCGGCTCTGGTAGCTATTTCTTCTACTGTAGAATTTAATACGCCTTTTGCTGTATCAAATCCGATGCTGATTAATTTATCAATAATCCATTGATCGATTTCATCATTAAATTCTCTTAAATCAACATCTTCAAAATCAACAGTATCAGTATCTCTGTATACATCTATTTCGAAACCGGTTAATTTTCCTGCCAATTTTATATTATGTCCGCTTTTGCCAATTGCCAATGAAACCTGATCGGGTTTCATGTAAACCTCTGCTTTTTTATTAGCATCATTGATATGGATGGATGTTATTTTTGCAGGACTTAACGCACGGGTAATATACAGCTCAGGATTATGCGTATAATTTACCACATCTATGTTCTCATTTCTCAACTCGCGTACAATTCCATGAATACGAGAACCTTTCATTCCCACGCATGCTCCTACCGGATCTATTCTATCGTCGTACGATTCTACTGCTACTTTAGCTCTTTCACCGGGAACACGGACAATTTGTTTAATCGTAATCAATCCATCATAAATTTCCGGAACTTCTTGTTCAAGCAGTCTTTCCAAGAAAACAGGCGATGTTCTGGATAAAATAATTTGAGGCGAATTATTTTTAATGTCCACTCTTAAAACAATAGCTCTTACTGTGTCACCTTTGCGGAAGAAATCGCTGGGAATTTGTTCGGTTTTGGGCAGAATCATTTCAATACCTTCATCGTCGGTAATCAGCATTTCTTTTTTCCAAACCTGATACACTTCGCCTACAATGATTTCGCCTACATGTTCTTTATATTTTTTATAGATATTATCTTTTTCGTATTCTATAACTTTAGAAACTAAACTTTGACGAATCGTCAAAATTTCACGACGACCAAAATCCATCATTTTGATAGCTTCGGTAAATTCTTCTCCAACTTCAAAATCGGGTTCTGTTTTAATAGCTTCTGAATAGGCTATCTGCGTATTTTCATCTTCTACCTCGCCATCTTCCACAATCATACGATTCCGCCATATTTCGAGGTCTCCCTTATCAATATTTACAATAATGTCGAAATTTTCGTCTGTTCCATACTTTTTAATAAGCATACTTCTAAAAACATCTTCGAGAATACGCATCATTGTTTCTCTGTCTATATTTTTAAATTCCTTAAATTCGGAAAAAGTTTCGACTAAATTCAGATTTTCCATTTTGGTATCCGGTTAAAATTATAATGTAATGATTATTTTAGTTTCTTTAATCTCTTGAATCGGAATGTTTTTGATTAATTCTTCTTCAATATTGTTTTTTTGTTTTTTCTTTTTCGATGCTGCCAATTCAATTGTAGCCAAATCACCTGCAAAAGCGGTTAATTTTCCGGTATATTTTTCTCCGGTTTTGGTTACTATGGTTACCTGTCGTCCAATATTTTTTTGATATTGGCGGGGCAGTTTTAAAGGCTGGTCTAAACCTGCCGATGAAACATTGAGTTCAAAATCTTCTTTGTCTCTATCTAAATGACTTTCAATAAAACGGCTCAATGTTATGCAATCTTCAACCGTAACACCTGAATCGGCATCGATAAAGATAGATATTTTGTTTTGAGGAGTAACTTTTGTTTCTACCAAAAACTTATCTGTTTCGTTCAGATGCTCTTCAACCCATTGTACAATTTTGTTTTTATCTATCATTAAATTCTTTATTTGTTGAGTTGTTGAATCGTTGAGTTGTTTAAGGTTTTATTTTCTCGTTACATCTTATAAGCCTCATGTCTAAACTATTCATCGTTTTTTAAACAAGACTTCCATGTAATAAAATAGGGGACTAATGCCCCCCAATATTTTTCCATCCATTGTGCTACTCTAAAACGGATTTCGGAATAGCGGTTGCAAAGGTACTAAAAATCTTTGATTTATCATTTATTTTTCTGCAATTTCTTTGAAAATAAATAGAATAGAATTTGGCGGAGCAGTCTCTATTCTCGTAAAAATTTCATAATCAGATTTTTATGAAATTGTATTTCGATATAAAAATCTATTTTGTTTGCTCTAATTGATGAAGAATCATTGCGAAGGAAACATTTTTCAATCAAATATTTTGTACTAGAATATAATGTCGTATATTTGCTTCATAATTTTACTTTTATACTATTTATGACTGAAAAAGCAGACATTATATTCAGCTATTCGAATAGTGAAGATGCTATTCTGGAAAGTTTGGGAATTCAATTGAAACAAATGAGATTAAATAAAAATCTTACCCAGAAACAATTGAGCGAACAAACTGGTCTTTCGCGGAGTGCCATAAGCGATTTGGAAAACAAGGGAACAGGTTCGATGAATTCTTTTATCAGGGTATTGAGAGCTTTGGAAAAATTGGAAATACTTAATTATTTTATATCAGAAACTCCTGTCAGCCCCATTCAAATTGCTAAAATGAAAGGAAAAACAAGGAAACGAGCATCAGGAAAAAATAAAACCAAAAACAATAATGAAGGTACAGAATGGTAGATTATGCAAATATTAAACTTGGGGAAAAATTAGTCGGAGTTGTTTATTGGGATGCTGCCAGACAACTTGCCAGCTTCGAATATACATCTAAATTTATGCAAAGTGGGCTTAATTTATCTCCTTTGCGGATGCCTCTTGAAGCAAGGGTTTATTCTTTTCCAGAACTAAATTACAAAACTTTCAAAGGCTTACCGGGCATGCTGGCAGATGTTTTGCCCGATAATTTTGGGAATGCTCTTATCAGCAGGTGGTTAGCAGAGCAAGGACGTGATCCTGATTCGTACAATCCGATTGAAAGATTATTATATCAGGGAAAACGCAGTATGGGAGCTCTGGAATTTGAACCTGCCGAAAAAAATATTTCTAACGTTTCAACCAAGATAGAACTGGAAGGGCTGGTTAATGCTGCCCGCACGGTATTAAACCATAAAAAAAAGTTAGATGCCCGTTTACATGGCAACAGTTCTGATTTATTGCAAATTGTAAAAGTGGGAACTTCTGCCGGAGGAGCAAGGGCAAAGGCGGTAATTGCTTATAATGAACAAACCCATGAAGTAAGATCGGGACAGTTAAACGCCCCTGAAGGTTTCTCGCATTGGCTTATAAAATTGGATGGTGTAACCAACAACGAATTAGGGGATCCGGAACATTTCGGGCAGATAGAGTATGCCTATTATAAAATGGCAACTGCCTGTGGTATAGAAATGAGCGATTGCCGTTTGTTGGAAGAAAATGGTCGTGCCCATTTTATGACTAAGCGTTTTGACAGAATAGGCGGAAAAGAAAAAATACACATGCAGACTCTTTGCGGGCTGGCTCATTTCGATTTTAATATGCCCGGTGCTTATTCGTATGAACAATTATTTCAAGTCATGCGGACATTACGCCTTTCATACAAAGATGCAGAACAAGCCTATCGGCGGATGGTTTTTAATATTATAGCCCGTAATCAAGACGATCACACTAAAAATATTTCATTTTTGATGGATAAAGAGGGGAAATGGGGTTTGTCTCCGGCATACGATATGACGTATGCTTACAATCCTCAAGGCGGATTTACAGCTTTACACCAAATGTCGGTAAATGGGAAACGAGATAATTTTACTCAAGAAGATTTACAAAAAATGGCAGTTGCTATAAATATCAAAAAAGCCCATGAAATTATAGAAGAAGTTATTTATGCCGTTTCGCAATGGAACAAAATAGCTCATGAATGCGGCATCCCCGAAAAACAAATAAAAGGTATTGCGGCAGTCCACCGTCTTGCATGGTAGGATTTCTATTTCCATAAACAAATGATAAATAACAAGCTGAATTGCAAATTCAACTATATTTTGAGCCTAATTATAAATTATGCTCAACGTCAAGTGAACATTACAATGAACTGGGAATATATAAGGTTAAAAATCTTACTCAGAAACAATAGTACAATCTGGTAAGACCTAACAGGTTTTGGCTTTCCGTTCATCATTTGGTTTGGTAAACTTTATAAGTGCAAGACAGCCATTAGCAAACAAACAATAAGCAACAAGCTGAATTGTAAATTCAAAATATAGTAAGCGGAAATTAAATTTCCGATCAACGAGAGAATTGCAGTTGTTATATTCTTATCAATCAAAAAACAAAATTATAAAAAATGGAATTTCTCGTTTGACTGAGGTACAAACTCAATCGAGAGGAGAACTACCACTAATGATTGGATATTTCTAAAGTAATATCATTATCTGTACATAATCTTATTTTCAAATAAACAGATAGTCCGAAAATACATTATCTTTGCATAAATTTTTTTGATAAAAGTATGAAGCCAATTTTTGATTCTACAATGCATGACATTCTCAATAGTAGATTGAATGCCCTTGAGAAGCATTTCAATTCAGATGTTATTTTCTTTTATGGGTCTATTGGAAATTCACTAGAAAAGCCATTTCGGGATTTTATTGAAGATTTGAAAGCAGATACCGTAAAACATGATACCTTGTGTGTAATTCTTAATACACCTGGTGGTAGTGTTGAAACAGTTGAAAAATTGGTAAAGATTACACGACATCATTATCAGGAAGTTTATTTTATTGTACCTGATGCCGCTTATTCTGCTGGAACAATTTTTTGTATGTCAGGCGATAAGATTTTTATGGACTATTCCTCTTCTCTTGGACCAATAGACCCGCAAGTGTTTAATGGGAAAAATTGGGTTCCTGCATTGGGCTATTTAGATAAAGTCGAGGAAATGATTGATAAATCATCCAAAGGGAAACTAACCCAAGCCGAATTGATAATGTTACGTGAACAAGACCTCGCTTTGCTTAGAAGATTTGAACAAGCAAGAGACCTTACTATTGAACTTTTAAAAGAATGGTTGGTTAAATATAAGTTCAAGAATTGGGATAATCATAGTAAAAATGGGAATGCTGTTACAGAAGATGAAAAGAAACTGCGAGCAGAAAAAATTGCTAAAGATTTGAGTAATAATAAACTTTGGCATTCGCATGGTAGGTCGATAGGAATTGATGCATTGACTGACATTTTAAAACTTAAAATCGAAGATTATTCTGTTAATCACGGTTTAAGACAATTAATTAGAGAATATAATGATTTAATTTGTCAATATATACTAAGAAGTGGTTCGGAAGCGTTTTTACATTCTAGAAAATTTATTTAACCATGAAAGATATAGAAAAAAAAGTAGTTGAAGTTATTCAAAAAGAAGAGCAAAAATTCAACGAAGAGATAAAAAAAATAGATGTCCTTGTAAAGGATATTAACGAAGTATGTCCTATCGAAAAGCCTACTTACGCTCTTCCTCTTGTTGACACTATTGGGAAAACGTATTTTAATACGTTGAATTGTAGTGTGATTTTATAGCTTTTTTATTACCGATGATACCTTCTTTCTTCGGCATCGTGGTGTTTGCATTAATCCCCAATCACTAAAGATTCTAAGATAGACCTTACTATGTAGTATTTTAAAACATAATTTAAAATAGTTCGATTGGGTACAAACTCATCTGAACTATTTTTCTCTACAAGTTATAATGTCAAATCAGGAATAAATCTTTAAAGGCAATATCAAATAACCCAGAATAAGCATACTTTGCTATCTGAAAAAGGCAAAAATTATCAACCTTGATTGTAGCCAAAGCGTTTTAATTCCAAATCGTTGTTACGCCAGTCTTTTTTTACTTTGATAAAAAGACTGAGAAATACTTTTTTCTCCAAAAATTCTTCTAAATCCAAACGGGCAGCAGTTCCAACCCGTTTTAGCGATTTGCCTTGATGTCCGATAATAATCGCTTTTTGCGATTCGCGTTCTACATAAATGGTAGCAGAAATCCGGTCTATATCATTATCTTCCCGATATTCTTCCACCACTACCTCAACAGCGTAAGGGATTTCCTGATCATAATTCAATAATATTTTTTCGCGGATAATTTCAGAAGCGAAAAACCGCATCGAACGGTCAGTTAATTCATCTTTTGGGAAAAAGGGAGGATTTTCGGGTAAATGTTCCAATATAGTATTGAAAATCAAATCCAGATTAAATTTCTCGGTAGCTGAAGCCGGAATAATATGTGCATGTGGAACAATTTCCTGCCAATATTGTATTTTTTCCATTACTTCAACCTGATTGGATAAATCTATCTTATTAATTATCAAAATAACAGGAATATTCGAAGCTTTGATTTTTTCGAAAATATTTTCATTTTTCAGTTTCTCTCCTACTTCGGTTACGACTAAGAATAAATCTGCATCGAGCAGTGCCGAATTTACAAATCCCATCATATTTTCGTGCAGCTTATAATGGGGATTTACAATACCCGGAGTATCGGAATATACAATCTGAAAAGTTTCGCTGTTAACAATCCCTAGTATTCTGTGTCGTGTGGTTTGGGCTTTTGAAGTAATGATAGACAATTTTTCGCCCACCAAAGCATTCATCAAAGTTGATTTTCCTACATTCGGATTTCCGATAATATTTACAAAACCTGCTTTATGTTCCATGTTTATAATGTTTCAAAAGTGTAGCCCTGAGCTAAGAAATATTCTATAAAACGGGGCAAAAGGTATAATACATTTTCTTTGGCTTTTTTGCTGTCGTGAAACAGCACTATAGAACCGGGGTGTGTTGCTTTAATAATTTTAGGCAATGCCGATTTCACATCCAGATATTTGGAATAATCGTAGGTCAAAACCGACCAAAATACGATTTTAAAATGTTTTCTGATAATCCGAAGCTGTTTACTTGTGATACGTCCATACGGAGGGCGGAAAAATTCGGTTTTTTGATACTGTTCGCTTTGCAAAATATTCGACCAATAATCGTTTTGAGAAACTTCCCATCCACGAAGATGATTATAGGTATGATTTCCTATTTTGTGTCCTGCATCCAATACTTGTTTGAGTGTATCGGGATGTTTACTTATGTTTTCTCCTACGCAAAAAAATGTAGCTTTAGCATCGTATTGTTTAAGTATTTCCAAAACTAAAGGGGTAACTTCGGGTATAGGACCATCATCAAAAGTTAAGTAGATGGTTTTTGTTTGGGTTGAAACTTCCCATAAGCCTGCTTTTCGAAAAAGCCGTCTAAAAAACAATGGTACTTTGTAAATTCGCATAGTTTAGCAGGAAGGGATTCCTTAATTTTGGGGAAATAATAATTATAAAAAAAGGCAAACTCTTTTGAGCTTGCCTTTCGAGTGGTGGCATCGACTGGGATCGAACCAGTGACACAAGGATTTTCAGTCCTCTGCTCTACCTACTGAGCTACGACGCCATCCGAATTTTACGGTTGCAAAGGTAATACTCTTTTTTGGAACTACAAAAAGAAAATATTAATTTTATGTAGATCCGATTTCGAATTTATTTTGCTTTTTTGTAAGACCCGTCTAAAATAGATTTATATAGATTTGCATCATTCAGGGTTTCTTTGGCTTTTGCTATTTCGGGGTCATCAATAAGCATTCCTTGTATTCTTCCTTTTTGGTAATAATAACGCGGAAGTATTTCAGCTTTCAGAACTTCTTTTATTTCCGGTTTAAATTTAACCAAGTCGGATTCTTTATCGCTTTTCAATTTTTTAGATAAATCTTCATAGTCCGGTTTAATAGCATCAAAATATTTTTCTGCTTCTGCTTTTTCTTTAAATGCCTGTAGAGCTTTTTCTGTTTCAGTTTGATAATCATAATCTTTCCCTTTTATATAGGCTAGAAAATCATTATAAATTTCATCTGTAATCTTAAAGTCGGCTGCTGATTCTATGGTTGGATGTTTTTCTTTAAAAGTTGTGGCATAGTTGAATGTCAAGAATTTTTGAATTAAACTAATGGTAACATTGCCCACTTTTTCAGGGGCTACTTCAATATCAGGGTCTATCCCAAATCCGTCATAAACGGTTCTTCCTCCCTTTGTTTTAAAAGCTTTTATCAACGAATCTGGTACTTTTAAAGCTTTTCCTGCCGCATCTTTATGGCTGTAGTCGATTGCCTGAACGCAACGTCCGCTAGGAATATAGTATTTTGAAATAGTAATTTTCATCTGAGCGTTATAAGCAACCGGTATAATATTCTGAACCAATCCCTTACCATAAGTCCGCTGTCCCATTATTACCGCCCTGTCTAAATCTTGCAACGATCCTGATACTATTTCAGATGCAGAAGCTGTGCCTCCATCAACCAAAACCACTATGGGAATATTTAAATCGACAGGCTGATTCATTGTTTTATGAACTGTATTTACTTCCTGTATTTTCCCTTTCGTGCTTACTACAGTTTGCCCGCGATCTACAAACAAGCTTACTATATTTACAGCTTCGTTAAGCAATCCGCCGCCATTTCCGCGCAAATCAAAAACCAATGCATTAAAACCTTTGTTTTCCTTCAGTTTCATAAATGCGGTTTGTACCTCTTTGGCTGCATCTTGAGTAAATTCAGTCAATTTTATATAACCGATGTGATCATCAATCATTCCATAATAAGGTACATTTTGAAGCTTTATTTCTTCCCGCATAAGCGTAACTTCAAAGGGTTTGTTATTTCCTCTTTGCAGCTTTAACGTGATATTGGTTCCTGCCTGTCCTCTTAAAGCAGTGGTTATTTCTTCTACATTTTTACCTTCTATATTTTCTTTATTAACCTGCAATATTTTATCTCCGGCTTGTAAGCCTGCTTTGGCAGCAGGTGTATTTTCATAGGGTTCGGATATATATACATTATTTCCTTCTTGGTGGATTAATGCACCTATTCCTCCATACTGACCTAGCGTAAGTAATTTATAATCTTCTATATCCGACTCCGGAATGTAAACCGTATAAGGATCGAGCGACTCCAACATAGCATCAATCCCTGTTTTCATCAATTCGCCCGAATTAATTTCATCCACATATTGCAAATGTAAAGCTTTATATATGCTGGTAAAAATTTCTATATTTTTCGACATTTCAAAACGTTTATCGTCCTGAGTCTGCCCTATTGCATTATAAACAAAAAATATTGCAATAATAAATGAAATGTATTTTTTCATAATGATGAATTGATAAAAACTGAATTATAATAATTATTGAAAGTAAACTATTTTTCTACTTGTAAAGAATAACAACATTATCCTTCCTCCACAAAACGTAATACCAAGGCATAAATTGTTTCTACATAAAAGGCTGTTTGTAATAAACAGCCTTTTTCTTATAAAGTTTATTTATGTTTATGCACCTAAGGTTGCAACCATTACTGCTTTAATGGTATGTAAACGATTTTCTGCTTCATCGAAAACAATCGACATGGGCGATTCGAAAACATCTTCGGTAACTTCCATAGCTTCGAGCTTGAATTTTTTATGCATCTCTCGTCCTACTTCTGTTTCTAAATTGTGGAAAGCCGGTAAACAATGCATGAATTTCACATTGGGGTTGCCTGTTTTCTTTACAACATCCATGTTAATTTGGTAGGGTTTCAATAATTTGACACGTTCTGCCCATACTTCTGCAGGTTCGCCCATTGATACCCAAACATCTGTATATAAGAAATCAACGCCTTTTACAGCTTTAGCCACATCGTCGGTAATGGTTATTTTGGCTCCGGTTTCTTTGGCTATTTCTTTACATCTTTTTACTAAAGCGGCATCGGGCTGACAACTTTTGGGAGCGGCTGCACGGAAATCCATGCCCATTTTGGCAGCACCTACCATTAATGAATTTCCCATGTTATTTTTAGCATCGCCTAAATAACAGAATGAAACCTGATTTAATGGTTTATCTATATGTTCTGTCATGGTAAGAAAATCTGCCAAGATTTGAGTCGGGTGGAATTCATTAGTTAAACCATTCCAAACAGGAACTCCTGCATATTCTGCCAAAGTTTCAACTATTTCTTGCGCATAACCACGGTATTCAATACCATCATACATTCTTCCTAAAACGCGGGCAGTATCTTTCATCGATTCTTTTTTGCCCATTTGAGAGCCTGAAGGTCCCAAATAGGTAACTCCTGCTCCTTGATCCATAGCCGCTACTTCGAATGCACAACGGGTACGAGTTGAATCTTTTTCGAATAAAAGAACTACATTTTTACCTTTCAACATTTGCTGTTCAGTTCCGGCATATTTTGCCCGTTTTAAATCGCGAGACAAATCTAATAGGTATTGAATTTCTTTAGGAGTGAAGTCTAATAACTTCAAAAAACTTCTATTTCTTAAATTAAAAGCCATTGTTTTTATTGTTTTAATTATTACTAAATTACAAATTTAAAAATATGTGCAAACTTACCCAATTTTCATGAATTGACAAAAAAAGTGTTTAGAAGCTTGAGGCTAAAATTTTTATGACAAGTAAATAACAAAATATGAAGATGTTTAAATAGTTGATAACCTTATATTTATAAAATTTAATTACACGAGAAAATTTTTCTTTTATAAAGCTGCCATAAAAATACAAGTATAAAACTTTTCTGTAACTTTGTTGTAATAAATATAATATGAGATGAAAATTCAAGAAATAATCCAAGTTTTAGAAGAAATAGCTCCTCTTTCTCTACAGGAATCCTACGATAATGCAGGACTAATTTTAGGGAATGCGGAAGATTCTGTAAAAGGAGTTTTGATTTGCTTAGATGTAACAGAAAAAGTTGTTGATGAAGCCATAACCCGAAATTGTGATTTAATAATTTCTCATCATCCTTTTATTTTTAAAGGTATAAAGCAAATTAACGATAATCATTTTACAGGACGGATTATTAAAAAAGCGATACAAAATAACATTTCTATTTATGCGATACATACCAATTTAGACCATGTTAAATTGGGTGTAAATGCAATACTTGCTCAAAAAATCGGATTGATTTCTACCCGAATTTTATCTCCTTTAAAACAACAATTGAGAAAGCTCGTTACATTTTGTCCCAATTCCTATGCTGAACAAGTAAGAATGGCTTTGTTTGCAGCAGGCGGCGGTCACATAGGAAATTATGATTGCTGCAGCTACAATTCATCGGGATTTGGAACTTTTCGTGCTTTACCTAATGCCCAGCCTTTTGTAGGAAAACAGGGAGAATTGCACGAGGAGCAGGAGGATAAAATAGAAATTATATATCCTTATTTTATAGAGAAATCTTTAATCTCTGCACTGCATTCTTCACATCCATATGAAGAAATAGCCTATGATATTATTCCTTTAGAAAATTCATATCCCGAAGCCGGAGCGGGCATGTTAGGCGAACTGCCTGAAGCTATGGATGAATCGGAATTCTTGCAAAAGGTAAAAAAGACCTTAAACATAGGATGCATCCGCCATTCAGCTTTTCTGAATAAGAAAATAAAAAAAGTGGCAATCTGCGGAGGTTCCGGCGCTTTTTTGATAGATAAAGCTATTTCTGCAAAAGCGGATGTGTATTTAACAGGGGATTTGAAATATCATGATTTTAGTGAAATAGAAAATAGGATATTACTTGCTGATATTGGTCATTACGAAAGTGAACATTGCTCAAAAGAATTGTTATATGATATTTTAATAAAAAAATTTAGTACCTTTGCAGTTTATTTATCGGGCATGGATTACAACCCCATCAGCTACATGTAATTAATTTAAACGCAAAGAGATATGGCTAAAGCAAAAAAAGAAGAAACTTCAATTGTTCCTAAAACACAATCAACAGATGAGATCGAAAAAAGTGTAGAAAAAAAATTAGTTTCTTTATACTCTTTACAGCAAATCCATACGCAAATCGATAAAATACATACCATCAGAGGAATTCTTCCTCTTGAGGTACAGGATTTAGAAGATGAAGTTGCAGGATTGAGTACACGCATTGATAATCACAAATCGGATATCGAACAATTAAATGAAAATATTGCTGAAAAGAAAAAAGTAATTACCGATGCTAAAAAGCTTCTAAAACGATATGCCGAACAGCAGGATAATGTTAGAAACAATCGCGAATACGAATCCTTATCAAAAGAAAGCGAGTATCAGGAATTAGAAATTCAACTAGCTGAAAAAAGAATTAAAGAATACACCTCTTCTATTGAGGCAAAAGAAGAAGATATTACCCGTTTGGAAGGATTGCTTAAGGAAAGAAAAAAAGATTTGGAAGCCAAACAAGTTGAATTAAGGGAAATTATCAGCGAAACAGAAAAAGAAGAGCAAGATTTGGAAAAAGAAGCCGAAGAAAATGAAAAAGGCTTGGAAGAACGCATTTTAGTTGCATACAAGAAAATCCGTTTAAATATGAAAAACGGATTGGCAGTAGTAAGTATTGAAAGAGATGCTTGCGGCGGATGTTTTAGTAAAATTCCCCCTCAAAGACAATTGGATATACAAACACATAAAAAATTGATTGTTTGCGAACACTGTGGTCGTATCCTGGTCGATCGTGCCATTGTAAACATGTGCAGCAAATAATTACCTTAAAATAGCATATTAAGCCTTTCCTGAAAATAAAAAGTAGGAAAGGCTTTTTTTGTATTAACAAAATTATTAGCCCTATTTTTTGATGATAACTGTCTGAAAATTTTATACTTTGTATCTTGTCAAAAAAATACTTTTCAACAATGTTAAAATAGTCTTTAAAAAATCCAAATTTAGTGTACCTTTACAGTCTATTTTTTGAATTATGAAGAAACGGTGGGTATTAAAGCAACAAGGTGAACAAGAAGCAATTCAGCATTTGGCAGATATACTAAATGTTGATGAAGTTATCGCCAATTTGCTTGTTCAGCGAAAAATTTACACCTATGACGACGCTCGTCGTTTTTTCCGTCCTTCTCTACATCATCTCCACGATCCTTTTTTAATGCTTGATATTGATAAAGCCGTAGACCGTATTGAAGAAGCCATTTTGAATAAAGAAAAAATATTGATTTATGGCGATTATGATGTAGATGGAACTACTGCTGTTGCTTTGGTTTATTCATTTTTCAAAAATTTTTATGGTAATGTAGATTTTTATATTCCGGATCGGTATTCTGAAGGTTATGGAATTTCTTTTATTGGAATTGACTTTGCAAAGGCAAATGACTTTAAACTCATTATTGCATTAGATTGTGGAATAAAAGCTGTTGAGCAGGTAGCTTATGCTAAAGAGAAGGGAATAGATTTTATTATTGGAGACCACCACCGCCCCGGAGATAAGCTTCCGGATGCAGTTGCCGTATTAGATCCCAAGCGGAGTGATTCTACCTATCCTTTTGACGAATTATCGGGTTGCGGTATCGGCTTTAAACTTGTTCAAGCATTTGCCCAGCGGAATAATTTACCTTTTGAAAAAGTTGCATGCTACCTCGATTTAGTAGCTATCAGCATTGCATCCGATATAGTGCCCATTACAGGCGAAAATCGTATTTTAGCCCATTATGGACTCAAAATTCTCAACAGCAATCCCCGCCCCGGCATTGAAGCTATTCTGAAATACAGCAATGTAAATAAGCAGGTTGATATTTATAAGAATGGAGGTAATTCCCGAAACTTTTTCAATAGAGAGCTTACCATTAATGATTTGGTCTTTTTAGTAGGTCCACGCATCAATGCTTCGGGACGAATGGAAACGGGACGAAATTCTGTGGAACTGCTTCTTTGTACCGATGCTGGTAAGGCGGCTGTTATTGGAACGCAAATTAATAATTATAATTCCGAAAGAAAAAATCTGGATTCTCAGGTCTTTGAAGAAGCTGTTCAAATTATCTCTAATGATCCGGATTGGCAAAATAGTAAATGTACTGTTGTATTCAACGAACCTTGGCACAAAGGCGTATTGGGAATTGTAGCTTCGCGTTTGGTAGAAAAATATTATAAACCAACTATTGTATTGGCATTATCTAATGGTTTGGTTACCGGATCGGCACGTTCGGTAAAAGAATTGGATATTTATGATGCCATTGATTCATGCAGTCATTTATTAGAGCATTTTGGAGGACACAAATATGCCGCAGGTTTATCTATGAAACCTGAAAATTTCTTCCAATTTAAAGCCTTATTCGAGCAAAAAGTAAATGCACTGTTAGCTCACTCCGAATTAGTGCCTGAAATAGAAATTGATGCACGGGTTTCATTAAAAGATATTACGCCAAAATTTATGCGGATTCTAAAACAATTCGCTCCTTTTGGTCCCGAAAATATGTCTCCAATTTTTACATCAGAAAATTTGATTGATAGTAAATATTCCAGAATTGTAGGAAATAATCATATTAAATTATCTGTTTATCAGAAAAATGTGACATCAAATGCCTTTCAGGGAATTGCTTTTCAGCAAAGCGAACATGCAGAACAAATTCTTGCAGGAAATTCCTTTGCCGCCTGTTTTCATGTAGAAGAAAACGAATGGAATGGCAAAATCAATATTCAATTGAATGTTAAGGATATAAAGTTTTGCGAATAAACCTTTTGCTAAATTATCTTTCTTCTTTTAACCCCAATTTTTGTAAAAATCCTAAGGTTTGCCCATCTGCTAAAAAAGCTGTAAGTTTGCCATCTTTTAAATTTTAAATAATGAAGAAAAAAATAGCTGTTATTGGAAGTGGAAGTTGGGCTACAGCCATTGTAAAAATATTATTGGAAAATTCCAACCCTGTTTATTGGTGGATTCGGGAAGAAGAAATATATCAAGGAGTTATAAAGAATGGACGTAATCCTTTGTATTTAAGCGATGTGCAATTTGATATAAAGAAATTACATATTTCTACCGATCTTACAGAAATTATACAACAAGCTGATGATTTGGTATTTGTAACCCCTTCTGCATTCTTGCACAAAACTGTTCATCATCTTCCTAAAAATATTTTTAAAGGAAAAAGAATTTGCTCTGCCATTAAAGGTATTATTCCTGAAACTTATCAAGTAGTCGGCGATTATTTTCATAGTAAATTTCATGTTGATTATCAAAGCTTTTGTGTGATAAGCGGTCCGTCTCATGCCGAAGAAATCGCATTAAGCCGTTTAACCTACCTAACTGCTGCATCGGGAAATGCTGCATTTGCAAACGATATGGCAGAACGTTTTCGGTGCAGTTATGTAAAAACTTGTACATCTGACGATATTTATGGAACAGAATACTGTCCTATTCTTAAAAATATTTATGCTATCGGCGTAGGAATTTGTAAAGGCTTAGGCTATGGTGATAATTTTATTGCTGTTTTTATATCAAATGCTGTATTGGAAATGGAGCAGTTTATTGAAAAAGTACATCCCATTGACCGCAAATTATATCATTCTGTTTATTTAGGCGATTTGTTGGTAACAGCTTATTCTCAACATAGTAGAAACCGTACTTTTGGAACCATGATAGGTTCGGGTTATTCCATAAAATCGGCTCAATTGGAAATGAAAATGATAGCAGAAGGCTATTATGCTACCAAAGGAATTTATGAAATAAGTTCGAAATCAGCAATTAACATGCCCATTGTAAATGCCGTTTACAATATTTTGTATTCCAAAAGTATTCCCCGAAAAGAAATAGAAATTCTATCCGAAACTTTCAAATAGGTATTTCCATTTATCATAAATTTTGAAAATCAGATGTTTTCAAATGATTTTGTGTTTTTAAATATAGCTCAAAGCCTAAGTAAACCTGTAAGCTCTTTTGCATTAAAACAGTACTTTGCAGCATAATCAATAATATGCTTAAATGAAGCAAATAGAAATAATTTCAGAAAATAAAAACTATACCGCAGTCAATATTGGTAGTTTAGATAAATTGACGGATTATTCTTTTATTCATCCTAAAACGGGCAAAGTTATAGGGAAAGTCTTTATAAAGGATACAACAAAAGCTACAGGTTCGGAAATCTCATTTACAACTATCCCTCCCCAAACAGAATTGGGTTATTTCCATTTTCACAATAAAGACGAAGAAACTTACATTATATTGAAAGGTTCGGGCTATTATCAGGTTGATGATGATTGCTTCCCAATCAGCGAAGGAAGTGTAATCTGTGTTGCACCTGCAGGAAAAAGAAGCCTGTGCAACACTTCGGATGAACCCATGGTCTACATCTGCATTCAATCTAGAGAAAATTCGTTGGAAGAGCATACCTCTGATGATGGTGGAAGGGTTGCCGTTGAACCCAAATGGCAAAAATAAGATGCCCAAAAACGCTATTGAATCAAAGTCGAAAATGTGGAATTTATGGCACGGCTGCCATAAGTTAAGTGCAGGATGTGAGCATTGCTATGTATATCGCGGCGATGCCAAGCGGGATATTGATAGTACAATTGTGGTAAAAACAAAAAATTTCGATTTGCCTGTTCAAAAGAAACGGAACGGCGAATACAAAATTCCATCTGGAATGATGGTTTACACTTGTTTTACTTCTGATTTTTTTGTGGAAGAAGCCGACCTTTGGCGTGCTGAAGCATGGGAAATGATGCGTATCCGTTCTGATTTAAACTTTATGATGATAACCAAACGCATCGACCGCCTGCAAGAATCGTTACCCTCCGATTGGGGAGATGGCTATGATAATGTAACGATTTGCTGTACTATCGAAAATCAGGACAGTGCGGATTACCGCCTGCCTATTTACAAAGCTGCTCCGATAAAACATAAAATTCTTATATGTGAACCCTTGTTGGAAAGGATTGATTTACATTCTTACGATATAGCTTCGTGGGTAGAACAGGTGGTGGCTGGCGGTGAATCGGGCTATGATGCCCGTCCGTGCAACTTTGATTGGGTAATGGAACTTCATGATGTATGTATGAAAAACAAAGTTTCGTTTTGGTTCAAGCAAACAGGAACAAAGCTTATCAAAGATGGAAAATTATACCACATCAAACGTCAGCTACAGCATTCACAAGCGCGGAAAGCGAGAATAAATATCGGATAATCTTTATTTTTCTATTCCCTCAGCCTTCATTTCAAACAATATTTTCTCAAACGCATACCGAAAAGCTCAAGGCATGGTAAGTTTCTTTTATCGCAAATATATCATGCAGATATTTTAATCCACCCATACAGTCGCTGTGCCAATGGTTGGGGACAAAAGCAGAAATGCCTGCGTGCAGGGAATCCTGCACCCAATTGTACAGGGTTTTCGTTTGGGCATTGCTAGCAGGCGT
The DNA here is from genome assembly GCA_031548675.1 of Bacteroidales bacterium. Classification (GTDB taxonomy): domain Bacteria; phylum Bacteroidota; class Bacteroidia; order Bacteroidales; family P3; genus JAVBQU01. The sequence goes on along the minus strand of JAVBQU010000090.1, from coordinate 14,417 downwards.
ATCGAACAAGAACGCTTCACCCCTATCAACTAGTATCAGTCCATTGGAAGATACTTTTCCAAATGGCGGTAATCCGTTACCGACACATGAATATAAACTTAAGGAGACAATTGAATTAACCGTATATCTTCCGACACTCTAATACTTTGTGTTATTCCAAACATGGGAACTAAACACAATATATAATAGTCAGAATATTTTTTATTCTTATCACGGCAATAGCATTTTATCCAACATTTTTGTTATGGTATTCCAGTTGCGGGAGGTAGAAACCTGTTTCAATAATTGCTTTACAGCCGGATTGGTAATTTTTGCGCGTCCGGCACCAACTTTATAATAAATATAAATCAGACTGCCTTTCAGGTAATAATCGGCATCTTCTTGGTTGTCTTGAAAAGTTGTCATTTTGTTTCCCAAAACTACTGCTTCCCGAAACATCACTACCATTCTTTTAGAATTATCTGCTTCGGTATCGGTATTAAACGGATTATTTGCAATAATAGATTCTAAATCTTCTTTTGATTTAGCAAAGATAGCAATTGTTATTCCAAATTGTTTTTCAATAATTTGTTGAATATGTATTTCTGTTTCTTGCTTACTTTTTTCTGTTTCAAGAATTACATTGCCACTGTTTAAAAAAGTTTCTACATGGTTATATCCCTTATCTGTTAAAAATTGCTTCAGGGAAGCCATGCTCACAGTAACATTTCCTCCAACATTGATTCCTCTTAAAAATATAACATACCGTTTCATTTTCAACAAATCAGATGCCAAATTACCCCAAATTTATCTTCTACTGTGCCGAATAACGGACTGTAAAAGGTCGGTGTAAGATCCATGTGTACTTTTCCACCAGCTTTCAATTTATCAAAAACACGTTGTACTTCTTCTTTTGATGGAAGCGGAACGGAAAGGGAAACCATATCACCGGGCATAATACCTTGCGTGGTATCTCCAATCCAGACCTGTGTTCCATTGATAACCATTTCGGCATGCATAACATAATGTTCGGTATTAGGCGGAAAATTAGGTTTCATTTCTTCCGGCATGTCTTTATAGTACATAACTTTTTTGTCTTTCACTTCAAAGATAGTTTCGTAAAAAGCAATGGCTTCGCCTGCTTTCCCTGCAAAATTAAGAAAGGGGGTAATCATAATTAAAAATTTAATGGTAAATTATTTTGTATTTTTTTCTACTTCAACTGCCTCTTGGATATATGCTTTCAGAATAGGTTTCATCCTAATGATTTCGGCTGTATCAGCAAATCTTAATTGGCGTCCTACCTGCGTATTTTCTCCCATTTTGACTAAAATACCAGTACTATCTTTTAGCAGATATCCTTTAAAGAACAGCAAGGCAAAATACGCTTTGAAGGCTTGTATCAAGACTATGTTTTTTCCTTGAAACATATAACAGGGCTTCCCCCATTTCAGCTCTTCAGTCAGCCCGCAGTCAAGAAGAATTTTTTGTAATGCTTTTATTTCTTCCTGCCACTTCGGGGCTTTGCTTATATATTCGTCAACTTTTAAGTTCATATTGCTCGTTTTTTGAACCTTTATTTTCTCACTAAACCCAAACACTAACTGTTACTTCCTTTTCTATTCCGATATTTTCCTTTTTCCTGATTTCGGCTTTGATTGGAAGTATATAAGTATTATGTTTCGTGTCAAACCAAATTGAGGTTTCCCACTCGCTACTGCCGATTTTTATGGTTGCTTTCATCCGTCCCCAACCTTCTTCCTGAAATTTAAGATGTTCCCTGATTTCGTTTGCCATTTTTTCTGGAAAAGGAACAAAAGGACAACCATTGGACGGTGAAAATGGCCATAGCCTGGGTATGGCGGTAAACTCATATTTTATTCCGTTACTTTTCATTTATTTAAATAATATAAGAAAGCGGTTCGGCAATTTTCAAGCAAGCTTAAATTGCACTCATCTTTCATCATATTTCAGATATTCTGCAATCACAATTTTTTTCTGATTCATCATAACTTCAAAAGCATTGGGCTTACTCATCAATTCTTCCAGATTTTCGGGCAATACCTGCCAGCGAAGTCCATATTTATCTATACACCAGCCGCATTGCGATTCTTCACCGTCATGGGTAAAGTAATCCCAATATTTATCAATTTCTTTTTGGTCTATACAATTAATCATGAATGATAATGCATCGTTTAAGGCATGATGTTCTTTTTCGGTACTCATCAGGGAATATTTTTGCCCGAAAATACGGACTTCGCACATTTCGGCATTTCCACTGGGTGTTTCTCCAAGCGGAATTATCTGCCCTCCTTCAAAATCATTTTTGAAAACGTTTTTGTAATATTCAATCACTTTTGAAAGGGTACCGCCATCGGCATTAAACCAAAGGCATGGAATGATTTTATGGGTATTCATAATTTTCTTTTTTCGAATGATTACATTAATGTATTATATAATAACATGCCGTTTTCGGTAAAGTTTACCAATTGTTCCGATTACACTGATTTGAGGCTTTCATTTATATTGTTATTTCAATAAGGTTTCTTTCAGGGTCGAGAACTACACTTTCGTAGTACCCATCACCTGTTGTTCGAGGTTCGGATATAATTGTAAATCCATCAATCCTTAATTGTTCTGTTAATTGATTTACTTTTTCTTTACTCCCTGCCGAAATAGCCAAATGGGTTATACCCATAACATCTTTACATTCCAACTTATTTACAATATCAGTTCTGTTCATAAGTTCTAAACGGCAGCCTCCATCGAAAGAAATAAAGCATGATGTAAAATGCTTTTGAGGATTACTGTAAATTTCACCTGCTTTCCCATTGAAGTACTTGATGTAGAAATCCATCATTTCATTCAACTTACTTACCCAAATAGCGATATGTTCTATTTTCATCTTTCAAAAAACTTTTCACAAAGGTACAAACTTCACTTGAAAGAAATGATAATTCATGTATAATATCAATATTATCAATTATTTATACATATTTATATAGCCATTCTCAATTCCATAACTTTGTTTATATCTAACTAGTAGTGGTGCGTTAAAAATCATCATCAAATAAATTTAGTTGTTCTTTGACATTTTGATTGACTTGAAATTCGGTAAGCAGTTCCCTTATTGAAGTTTTGTCGAAAGCCGATATTCCCAAAATCTGTATTATTTCATAAACAGAGAAGTTGCTTTTTAGTGAATGTTTTATGTATGCCACGATTAGGTATGTGCAAATTGCTACCCAAATATGGATTGCAACAGCATTTTGAGAGTGCCCCCAAAGTTTTTTTATTGTGAGATTTTGTTTTATCCACTTGAAAAAGACTTCGATTTGCCATCTATTTTTATACAAATTGGCAACATCAAGAGCTGAAACTTCAAAATTGTTTGTTAGGAAAACAAGCAAAACATCCTTTTGTGGATCGTAATATTCAACTAATCGCAGAACATCGGGATATAATCGCTTCGATTTATAAGCTGTGAGCATAATTGTTTTGTCAGTTCTCAATCCGGTCGTTTCATCAATATTGTAATTCTGCTCAATCACACAGTATTTTATAGTTGATTTTGCCCGCGTTACAAAGAACGATCCAGCTTGTTGTATGCGATATAACGCCTCAAAATCAACATAAGCTTTATCCATCAGATAGATTGCATCAGGAACGGGAGCTATCACATCAAGGGCATTGCTATCATAGTATTTTCCATTGGTAATGAGTATGAAAGCCGGTATGCTTCCCCTTAAATCAAGAAGGGTATGCACCTTTACCGCTTCACGGGAATATTTTCCTTCTGCGCAAGTGAATAACTTTATGCTCAAGGAGATTGTTGTTGAGTCCAATGCTAAAATCTCATTATCAATATTTACATTGGGAACCGATTCCTCGGCATATAACGGGCGAACCAGTTTGATGAGAAAATCTCCAAAGTCGCCAAAAATACGCCAATCCCGTTTCTCATTGGCTCTGGATAAAGATGTGTGGCTGACATATTGCTTGATGCCTAAATGATATAATTTGTTTTTGTGTGCTTTCAGGCACAGGCAAATGCTCCGCAGAGAATTGAGAGATGTTAATTGTCCGAAAAATAGTTGTATAAATTGATTCCAACAATTTAATTCCCTTGTACGGAAGTCGCCACTATAATGACTTACACATTTCTCAAACTCGTATTTGTTTACATAGTCCAATATCTGAGAAAAAACATATTTACCCGAATTCATATACTATTGCTCTTTTTGATGCAAAAGTATTTTCAATTCAAATCAAAAAATCAAAAAACGATTATATTTATTTGTGTTTTAGATAATTACAAATAAAATAAAAAAGTTAACGCACCACTAGTAATATCTAACAAACAAGAATAGATATGTCAATTTTCTACTGTCTAAAAATAATGATTTTCCCAATGAAAGTAACCGGATAACTGTCTGTTTTCGCCTTTTTCTGACTTTAAAGTAAAAATAGGATAGAAAGAAAAAGCCTGTAAATTCAACATTTACAGGCTTTTATTGTTTGTTTAGCGGTCCGGACGGCTTGTGAACCGTCCAATCCATAATATTCATTGTCAACATTTAACGACCAATCACACCTTGTCGGTAATGATTAGGCAATGTTTGTTAAAGGACGATTTTTTGTCGTCATGGGCGGCACAAATGTCCACAAATGACGAGGGTTCAAAGTTACATATTATTTTTGGAATCAACAAATATTTATTATTCAGTCGCTTATCTTTGGTGTAAGGTGCAAGTTCATCTATATATAGATACCTTGCGCCTTACACCAATGCGGCGAATATTTCGATTAATCGCCGTGAAAAATACGGCGTAAAATTTGATCGTGCGGAGAAAAAGGCGTATATTTGCCGAATAAAAAGCGGCGATTATGTATTTGCATCAAAAAGAAAACTGGACGGATTTTAAGTGGGATAACGAACGGTTATTGCCATTGCTCGGTAATGTCCGTCATTTGCAGGGCAGGTTACTCGGACAAATGGAAAATTTAGGCTTCCGTTTGCAGGAAGAAGCCGTATTAACCACGCTGACGTTAGACGTACTGAAATCGGACGAAATCGAAGGAGAACTACTCAATAAAGAGCAGGTGCGTTCGTCTATTGCTCGCCGTTTGGGATTAGACGTGTCGGGCTTGGTTGATTCTACCCGAAACGTGGACGGTATTGTCGAAATGATGTTGGATGCCACGCAACGTTACACCCTACCGCTAACGGATGACCGCCTGTTCGGATGGCATGCTGCCCTGTTTCCCACGGGACACAGCGGAATGTACAAGATAGAAGTTGCCAAATACCGCAGTGGTGAAATGCAGGTTGTTTCGGGCGCAATGGGCAAAGAGAAAGTCCATTACGAAGCCCCGAAAGGCGAACTGGTTGAAGCGGAAATGGCAAAGTTCCTGCAATGGTTCAATAACGGTGCACAGACTGACCCCGTGTTGAAAGCCGCTACCGCTCATTTTTGGTTTGTTACCATACACCCGTTCGATGACGGCAACGGACGCATTGCCCGTGCCATTGCCGATATGCAACTTGCTCGCAGCGACGGCAGTCCGCAACGGTTTTACAGCATGTCGAACCAAATACTTGCCGAACGTAAGAAGTATTATGAAATACTTGAAAAATCGCAACGCAGCGACAATGACATTACCGAATGGTTGGAATGGTTTTTATCCTGCCTTGAACGGGCTTTGCGGAACAGCGAAGATATATTGAATGCCGTATTGGTTAAAGCAAAGTTCTGGGAACAGCATCAGCAAACCAACTTGAATGACCGTCAACGGTTGATGATAAATAAACTGTTGGATGGTTTCGACGGCAAACTTACTTCGTCCAAATGGGGAAAGATAACAAAGATATCGGCTGATACGGCTTTGCGAGATATACAAGACCTGATGGAGAAAGGAATATTGCGGAAAGAAGCCGCAGGCGGGCGAAGTACGAACTATGAATTGAACATGAATTAAAGTTTTAGGTTGATTGACTGTGTCTTTATGCTACTTTACATCTTACAACAACGGTGTCTTGGAAGTGAAATATAAGAGAATTTAAGCCGTTCCTTTCTCAAAAAAAACAGATAACCCGTATTTTTGCAGTGAATTAATAAAATGAATAACTGCAATGACATCAATTTCTTTTGTATTCCGCCCCTCGTCCAAGATGGGGCGCCACCCGGGTAGTATTTACCTGCGGGTGATACAAAGCCGTAAAACAAAAACGGTAACTGTTGCTTCGCGCATCTTTCCCGAAGAATGGGACAAGGAAAATCAAACAATCATTTATCCCGAAAACAGTCCGCACCGGATCAGGCATTTGGAAGAAACGGATGAAAAAATCAGGGATATAACCAACATCCTTCAAACATTAATCCGGAAACTGGAAAAACAGGGTTTCTATACCATCGACGACATTTTTACGGATTACAACTACCTGCGCGACAGCGGACACTTGCTGTCGTTTACCGAACTGCAAGCCAAAAAACTAGAAAAAGCGGGACAGGAACGTACCGCCAGAGCCTACCGGACAGTCGCCAGCGGCTTGGTGAAATTCAATAAAGGCAAGGATATTCCGCTTACCCATATCAACGCCAGCCTGATAAAAGCGTATGAAAGCGACCTGAAAGAAAAAGGGAAAATGCCCAATACCATTTCCTACCACATGCGCAACCTGCGGGCTATCTACAACAAGGCAACCGCCGAAAAACGCATTCCGGTCAAGCGGGAAAAGCCATTCCGGGAAGTTTATACCGGAATTAAAAAAACGGTCAAACGCGCCTTAACGATTGAGGATATACACGAATTACACAAATTGGATATACAAAAGAGGCTGCAAACCGAAACACCCGGTTCCCCCGAATACAAGAATTTATCAGGCTTGCAACATGCGTGGAAACTATTCTTTTTCAGTTTTAACGCCCGCGGCATGTGCTTCATAGATTTGGCCTATTTACGGAAAGACAATATCCAAAAAGGGTTTATCCGTTATTACCGAAAGAAAACCGGACAATTGGTAGAGGTCAGGGTAACCGAAGAAATGCAAAATATTATGGACAGCTTTGCCGGCGAAGTAAGAACATCCGAATACATTTTCCCGATTATCCAAGCAGGTAAAAGCGCCCGGCTGCAATACGAAACCGCCATGCGTATCCAGAACTGCCGCCTGAAAGAACTGGCCAAAATGGCCAATGTAAAAAGCAAGGTAACCACACATGTGGCGCGGCATTCGTGGGCTACCATCGGGAAACTCAAAAATCTGCCTATCGGTGTTATCAGCGAAGCGCTGGGACATTCCTCTCAAAAGATTACTTACGCCTACCTCGCCTCTTTCGACCGTTCCATCCTGGACGATGCAAACGACCTGATAATTACCGCCATAAAAGAACCTTATGAGGCTGTAAATCAGTAATGAAATCGCGGGGAAAATTACGGGGAAAAAGAAGAAAATTGCGTACCTTTGTAACGTGAAAGAGGTTAAGTAACGCTTCCGACACTTACTAAGTGTCAGATGAATAATAAACTTTACCAAAGATTGATGCTGCAAAGATAAGAGGATAAAATAAATTATCCGCTCATAATTCTAACCTAATTTTTCCGCATTTTCGCCATTTAGTGGTTTTTTTCTGATTTTTCCGGGCGTATTTCCAAAATTTGCCTTGCAAAAATCGCAGAAATGGGATGAATTGGAAAACCCGAATTCGGTCGCTATCTGCTTGAAAGTCTTCTTACCCGTACATATCTCATGATAAATGTCCTGGGCTTTCTGCTCTTTCATCCAATTGTAAACCGGTTGCCCGAACACCGCTTTGAATTTCTTGGCAAAGCCCGAAGGACTGTAATTCAACGCCTCGGCCAGTTCCTGCGCCGTCTTGTATTTGGCATAATTAATCTTGACCAACTCTATAAAAGAAGTATCCACGCTTAAAATCATGCGAAAAAACCGCCTTAAATCTTCTTTGGGATAGTACAACCGCAGCAGGACAAAAAACTCACGCACCTTGATATCGAAATAATAGCGGCATTTAAAACCATCGTCGTAGAACACGCTCAAACTCTTTATATAGTTCATAATTACTTCGTTGGCCCTTAAAATACTATGAACCTTGTCTTTGGACGAAACAATCGTCCGGTCGTGCATAAAAAGCTGTTCGATACCGTAGCTTTCGCAAAAACGGATGTGCTGGTTCATTCTCAATAAGAGGAATTCGGTATCCTTTACCCCTTTATACCGGACTTTGGCCGCAAAGGGAACAAAAACGAACTCGCCGGCTCGAATCACGGTTTCAGGATAGTCCCGAAAATTAAAACGAATTTCCCCGGTTAGCAGAAAAACCACGGTATGATACCTCGAAACGACTTCCTTGCTCTCTTCCGATGAAATTTTCCAGCGGTCAATCAGCGCATGGTCGGTCTGGTCGTAGTTGAAACACCTGATGTGTTCCTGAAAGTCTTGTAATACCATAAATTATTGATTTTTAAATTGTTTAGCAAATGTTTAGCGTGTTTGGAACGATAAAAAATATAAATTATCCTTTAAGCACCTTTTTTTCAGGAAAATAAATAGCATAAAAACAAATCGTAAGAGGTCATTCAAAACCCCTTGTTTTTCAAAAGTGCAGCAAATGCTGTTAAGTACCTTATTGACACCATTCAATCTGCCTGATTATTAAATAAATACTCATTACTCTTGTAATCTTCCGACACTTAGTAAGTGTCAGATTATAAATGAGATAAAAATTAAACGAAAAGAGGATGCTGAAAAAGGTAACAATCACGCTATTATCCGCTCTATTCTCGGCCGGATTACTGGCCCAGGAAACCCCTACGTTACGGCAGGCGCGGTTACCTGCTGTTTCCGTTAAAACCAACCTGCTCTACGATGCCACCGCCACCCTGAACCTGGGGGCGGAATTCCGTTTGGGACGGAAAACCACCTTTGACATTCCCGTCAGTTACAATCCCTGGACTTTCGACCATAATAAAAAATGGAAACATATTCTGGTGCAACCCGAACTTCGCTGGTGGACATGCGAAGCCTTCAACGGGCATTTTTTCGGTTTGCACGCTCATTATGCTTTTTATAATGTGGGCGGATTGGACAGCCCGCCGTTTTCGGAATACATGAACACCCAACGTTTTGAAGGCTGGCTGGCCGGCGCCGGTGTCAGCTACGGCTATCATTGGGTTTTAGGGAAACGTTGGTCGCTGGAAGCTACGCTGGGAATCGGCTATGCCTACCTTTCGTATGACAAATTCCCCTGCGAAAAATGCGGTGAAAAGCTGGGCAGCGAAACCAAACACTACGTAGGCCCCACCCGCGCCGGAATCAGCCTCATTTATATGATTAAATAACGTGGACTATGAAACATTTGACTACGACTATAAAAAAAAGGAACCGCACATTGGCTATTGTAAAAGATTTGCTGATTATTATTTCCATTTCCGCCATAGCCACTTTCATTTTCATAAGCCTTACGTCTTCCACGTTGCCGGAAAAAAATACGATTCCCGTTCAACGGTCATCCTTTGTGCTGAAAGGCGATTCGATTTTTGTTTCTATGGAAATCAGATTAGACAGCATTTCGATAGATTCAAAATCGTATATTCTGTTGACCCCTGTGGTGCATTCGGGCAAGCAGTCGAAAGAGTTGCCTGCTATTCAAATCAACGGTAAAAATAGGCAGAAAATCGAAAAACGCTTGGCCTCGCTGAACAAAGGAAACAAAGCGGCAAGCATGGTAATCAATATTTCTAAAGAAAATGTTCCTGTCGTTTATAAAACAATTTTTCCTTATGAACCGTGGATGGAAAACGCCGGACTTATTTTGCGCGAAGACCGCTGCGGATGTGCCGGTGAAACAACGGTAGCCTCATCGGAACCATTGGCCGATAAACCGACCAACCGCAATATTGTGTACCAACCCAAACTGAACGCGACTTTTGTGGCGCCCGAAGCGGAAGCAGTGAAACAACGTAGCGAAACAGGAAAGGCATACTTGGATTTTCCATTGAACGAATCAATCATTTATCCCGATTTTCGTAACAATGCCGCCGAATTACAGCGGATGTATGACCTCATTAATTTAGTAAAAAACGACCCCAACGCCACTATTAACGGTATTACTATTACCGGCTACGCGTCGCCCGAAGGTTTGTACACCACTAATATGGAATTGTCGGGCAGCCGCGCGCGGGCGCTGGCGGGGCACCTGAAAAAGACGTATGGTTTTAAGGACGAATTATTCAAGGTAGAAAGCAAAGGCGAAGACTGGCAAACGCTGGAACAGTTGGTGGCGCAGTCGGATATGGACGAAAAAGAACAGGTATTGGCTATTATCCGCAGTACCGATATTTTCGACGGGCGCGAAAAGAAGCTGATGGATTTGGCAGGCGGCGCGCCTTACTACAGTATGCTGAAAACTATTTTCCCGAAACTGCGGCGCAGCGAATATGAGTTGAATTATACCGTGTTGCCGTTTACTGTTGAAAAAGGGAAAGAGGTGATGAAAACCCGCCCGTCCGGCCTTTCGCTGAACGAACTGTTCCTGATAGCCAACACGTATGAACCCGGTTCGGATGCCTTCAACGAAGTATTTGAAACCGCCGCCCGGATTTTCCCGCAAAGCGACGTAGCCAACCTGAACGCCGCCGCCAACGCCCTGAACCGGAAAGACACCCTTTCTGCCGAAAAATATCTTTCCAAAATAACCCAACACAATGCCGCCTATTGGAACAATGCGGGCGTGCTCGCAGGACTGAAAGGCGATTACGAAAAAGCGGCGGAATATTTTGAAAAAGCCTGTGCAGCGGGCAATGCAGAAGCCTCAAACAATACAAAAGAGATAGAGAAAACAAAAGATTAACAACTAAGAAAAACAGTTCAAATTTTTATTAATTCAAATTTTTTAAACAGATGAGAAGAAAAATTTTTTCAGTAATGTTTGTAGCAGCCGCCCTTGCAATGGGTTTCACAAGCTGTAACAAAGAAGAGAATGTGCCGGGTTCCAACTCTGCCGAAATCAAAAAAGGAAATCCGACTACCATGCGGTTGGCCATAACCATGCCCAGTGTACAAACTTATGCCGCTGACCCGAATGCAACGGCCGACGAAGTGAAGATGGAAACTATCAACCTGTTGATTTATGCCGAAGCGACTGATGGAACCTTTGTGCTGGAAGAGAACAAATCGTTGTCGAAAGATAATTTTACCTTAACCGGCAATACTTATGAGTTTAGCGATAAAATTGCTACGACTACCGGTAAAAAGAAAATTTTTGCCGCCCTGAACTACGGAGGAACACTTCCGACGACGAAAGGCGAAGCCATCACAGAGTTGGATAAACTGGTTTATGAAATTGGCGCGGTATCGGAATTAGTATCGCCTGCCAACGGCGTGGCCATGTTCAGCACAAAGCCCAATGAGAAAACATTTGTAATGGAAGGCTCGGAAGGCGCCCCCGATTCTGAAACCGACAACAAAGTAAAAGCTACCGTGAAACGGTTGGTAGCAAAGGTAACGGCAAAGGCAGGAACAGCCATAGCCGATGTGGATAATTATACGTGCACGGGCGGTACATTGTCCGACATCAGTTTTGCCATTGGCAATGCCAATACAAAAACGTATGCAAAGCAGCAGCTAAATGCCGCCAAAAATGTAGTAGACCCGAACTGGTCAAGCAGCGCCGCCGGCGATTTTATTACGATTGCAGCATCGGACTACAAAAAAATAAGTTCATCGGCAACAGCGGCCATAACCGATTTAAGTACGGCTTATGCCCCCGAAAATACTACTCAAACGTTTAATCCCGACGGGTCGAATGTTACGTACATTTCGGTACGCGCCAAATTTACGCCCGCTATTGTGGTGGACGGAAACGGTGCGCCTAAAACGCCCAATTTCGTGAATGGAACTTTCTATAAAGTAATATTGACAAGTGGGGAAGTCTATTATTTCGACGATGAACTCGAAGCCGACACTTATGCCGCTGCCAATGGCAATTTGACGAAGGTTACATACGACAACGGTTTCTGCTACTACCGCGCCTATCTCAATAAAGCGTCTAATTCCGACGGTGAAATTGTGGCCAACAAATACGATGTGTTGCGTAACAACTATTACAAAGTAACGATTAAAAGCATCAGCGCACCGGGAACACCCGCAGATACCGGCGATATCAAGGAAAATACCAACATCGACGCCGATATAGATATTGACCCGTGGACGCCGTTTGACGAAGAATTTGAGTTATAAATCCGGTTTCATTGCAGTTACCGGAAAGGGGTGCGGGCTAACCCCCGCATTCCCTTCCTTTTTCATTTCTAAAATTAAGACATGAAGTATTTACTTACCCAATTAGTTCCGGTTGCCTGTTGCTTGCTGTTGCTTGCCGGCTGCATCAAGGAAGACCTTTCGGATTGCCCGCCTGCCACCACACGCCTGCATTTTGCGTATGCCGACAAGTGTAATCCCGAAGCCGTGTATCCGGCCGATATAGACAGCCTGCACTTATTTGTATTCGATGCAAACGGACTATTTACCGCCGAGTTTGTGCAATCCGACATCCAAATCGGCAAAGACTATAGCTGCAAATTACCATTGCCTGCCGGAAAACATACCATTGTTACCTGGGCGGGAACAGGCAACGCCTATCAATTAACGCCTGCCGGATTTGTGGCGGGAACCACCACTTTCGGCGAAGCCCTGTTGCGGCTGCGGAAAGGGAATGGCGGCAGCACGCCCGATTCGGTGCTGGTGTGCCGCGAATCGCTTTATTTCGGCTTGGATACTGTGGAAGCAGGCGCCAGCCATTTGGTTCAACTGACCAAAAATACCACCGGAATCCGCGTGTCCGTTTCCGGCATGAACGCACAGGACACCTATCGCCTTTGTATTACCGGCGACGACAATTGCTTTAAATTCGACAATTCCTGCACTTCCCAAGGGAAGCTGAACTATATACAACCGCTTGTGCCCAACGGCGAAGGAAAGGCGCAGGCTTATTCCTGCATGCTCAATCCGGGCGTGGGAAATCACCCGTCCCTTTCGCTGACCCATGCGGCGACAGGAAAAGAAGTCTTTAGCGGCGATTTGGTACAATTGATTACCGAACGCATAGCCGACGTGGATTTCGGCTGTATGCACGAATTTGAAATTGAATTTGTGTTTATCGACGACGATTCGTTTACCATCAGCATTAACGGCTGGTCTGTAAACGAAACCGACGAAGAGCTTTAAGAAATAAAACCTAACAGGTAAAGATACCAGACCTGTTAGGTTGGGAACAACAACGAAATAAATACTAAAAATGAAAATAAGATTATGAAACAATTTCTGAAATACGGACTGTCCTTTCTATGGATTGTTTTTTTTGTGGGATGTGTCAAAGAAGACCCATTTTCGGACAACCACGGCGCTGTTACCGAAGGGGAAGCCCTTGTAAAAATGACGGTGCAAATGCCTGCCGCTTCTACAGCCAAAACGTATGCCATTTCAGAAACCGACGAAAATGCGGTGGAAACCATCGACCTGCTGGTTTTCAAACCCGGCTCTACTGCTTCGGGTTGGGAATTTGCTTACGGTGCAAAAGGCACATCTATTACCGACCTTGCAAGCGGAACCAATGGCGCCAAAAAACAATTTACGGTAAAGCTGATTAAAAATACGAATGCGCAAACCATTGTCCTTTTGGCCAATGTACGCCCTCAATTAGAAGCCTTGGGCGAAATTGGCGAAGGCACCGACAAAGACGAATTGCTGGCACGCCTTGTTTACTCAAATGCCGGAAACTGGAATGCCAACAACGATAAGCCGGACAATGCAACGGGCAAAACGTTTACGTCATTTCCCATGTGGGGCGAGAAATCTATTCTTGTAAACGACGCTACTACAGAAATTAAAGATATTAAGCTATTACGCGGCATTGCCCGCATGGACGTGGCGCTTGCCGATGCCGTAACGAATTTTACGCTCGAAGAAATATATGTTTACAACAGTAAAAATAAAGGGCGCATAGTGCCCGACCCCGCCAATCTGGACGGGGGAACAACCCGCGTAAAGTTTGCGACCGTTCCCGAAGGCAACATCAACAATACTACCGCTTTGCAATACATAGTGCCGGACGGTATGGAACGCGCTTTCCTGCGTACTATGTACCTGTTCGAAGCCAAAGGAACCACTGCCAATAAATCGTCGGAAGCTACCTGCGTGGTAGTGGGCGGAAGTTTTGACGGAAAAGCTACCAGCTATTACCGCTTGGATTTCTTTACCACCGACGGGAACAAGAATTTCCGCGATATTTTGCGAAACCACCGTTACCAGCTGAAGATTACCAGCGTGTCGGGCGATGGCTACGACACGCCCGACAAAGCTTTCAACGCCAAAGCCGTGAACATGGAATTCGATATTGTGGAATGGGACGACAACACGACCG
>JAVBQU010000231.1:0-4471 GCA_031548675.1 Bacteroidales bacterium | reverse complement strand
CCGGTAAAAAATATACCCGCCAAATAACAGACATTGAACAGCAGGTATCTTCATTGATGGCATCTGATTATGCAATTTCCGTACAACTGTCAAACCTGTTGATTACTTTGCATCAGCAAACCATCAACTCGACCATGGATGATATCAAGAAAAGTGAAAGCCTGATTCGGCAAAATTACATTAAATCTATTGCAGGGGTTTTGACATCTTTGGCTTTAATATTAATTCTTATTATTCTTATGGTAAGGGTAAGCCGCAGGGTTTCGAAAATGCAGGAAGTTTTGGAAAAAGCGAATACACAGATAAAAGAAACAATGGAAAGCCGCCATAAATTATTTTTATCCGTATCGCATGATGTAAAAACGCCCATAAGCTCAATACTCGGCTATTTGGAACTTTGGGAGCATGGGCATCCGGTTTCTTCCAAAGAAATCAAATCTATGCAAAATTCGAGTAAGCACATTTTGGATATGGTAGAAACCTTATTAGATTTTTCCTCTATTGAACAAGGAATGCTGCAGATGAATGCTTCCAATTTTAACTTGTATAAATTATGCACCCTTACAGCCGAATTGCTTACGCCCTTGGCTTTGCAGAAGAAATTGTCTTTAGAAACCCATTTTGATTTTGATGAGGGATTATATTTACAAACAGATACATTAAAAGTAAAGCAGATTATGAATAATCTACTTTCCAATGCTATAAAATACACTGTTTCAGGAAAAATTATTTTTGATGTAACATATCGTGAAAATAAAATCTTACTTCGTGTCAACGATACAGGAGTGGGTATACCCGAAAATAGACTCAATTCTATTTTTGAGCCTTTTTCGCGGGTAGAAGAAAATAATAAATTAGCAAAAGGCAGCGGATTTGGATTATATGTAGTAAAAGGGTTGATAGAGTTTTTAGGAGGGACAATTCAAGTTCAATCCACTGTAGGCAAAGGTACTCAGATAACGGTCAGCATTCCCGCCTCTGAAGTTTTTGAAAATAAAACCGAAATAAAACCCAAAAGAATCCTTTCTATAGATGATGATACGGAATTTCTTGTGGTATTGCAGGAAATGTTACAAAAACTAGGACATACAATTGATGTTTGTAATACGATAGAAAGTTTTGAAAAACATGTAGAACATGTTACAGATTACGATGTAATACTTACCGATGCAAATATGGATACCCATTCAGGCATTGATGTTCTGAATATGCTCAAATCAAAAGGCGTAAAGCTACCCATCATATTAGTGAGCGGGGCAAATGGGTTGAACCATGCAAAAGTCAAAGAATTGGGATTTGATGATTATATAAAGAAGCCGTTGTCAATCTATGTTCTAAAACAGATGTTTGGAGATGCAAAAAATACCAAACCATCGCAAGGAGCTTACCAAAATCAACACAACAGTTCAAACGGGCAAGTTGTCAAATTTATTGAAACAGCTAACCAGAATATAGCCAAACTTAAACAAGCGGTTGTGGACGATAATTTTGAGAAATCTCGGGCAATCTGTAAAGAAATGCTGCCTGTCTTTGAAAAATTGAATGTTTCAGATATAATGGCTCTTTTGAAAAAAATAAATGATTCAAGTACATACCCTGCATGGGAAGAGGATATTATAGGACTGGTTGACAGGGTTGAAGAGTTAGTAGAAGGAATACAAAACAAGATATCTTAGTTGGTAAGCAGTTTTTATCACTATTGGGTAAGAAAAAGTTTAAGAATGAGAGCTTTTTGATGAAAAATATTAAAGGTATTGTTTTTGCGTTGATTTCTTCCGGCACATTCGGATTGATTCCCTTGTTTTCAATATCGTTAATGAAAACCGGAATGGGCTTGCCGAGTATTCTTTTTTACCGCTTTTCGTTTTCGGCTGTTATGATGGGCATGGCATGCCTTATTCAAAAGAAGAGCTTCAAAGCTTCCGTAAAAGAATTTCAGAAAACAACCCTGCTTTCTGTATTTTATGCCGCAACCGCTTTAGGTTTAATTTATTGTTACCTCTATATACCTAGCGGAGTAGCTACCACTATTCATTTTCTGTATCCTGTTTTAGTAACTCTTATAATGACAACTTTCTTTAAAGAAAAAAAGTCTATAGTACTCTTTTTATCAGCAGTTCTTTCCCTTATCGGCGTGGGATTTTTAACATGGTCAGGCGAAAGTATAATCAATCCGGTAGGCATTCCCATTGTTTTGGGCATTGTTTTTACTTATTCCATTTACATTGTAGGAATTAATAAATTGGGTGTAGATAAAATGGATTCGCAAGTACTGACTTTTTATATATTGCTTTTTACCGGATTTATTTTAGGTGTATTTGCGTGTTTAACAACCGGAATAGAAAAAATTACAACAGGCTTTCAATTCATTAATCTTTTGCTGCTGGCATTTATTCCTACTGTAATTTCAAATTTAACATTGGTTCTGGCAATTAAATATGCAGGTTCTACCATTGCTTCAATATTAGGTTCGATGGAACCTTTAGTAGCTGTATTGATAGGGATTTTCTTTTTCAATGAAGCTTTTGGATTTTTCTGTTTTACAGGCTTGCTGCTTATTATTGCATCTGTTATACTAATTGTGCTTTCCAACCAAAAACAAAAAGTATTAAGGAACGATACCGTTCCTATACATCATGAAAAATAGCAAAGTGCAGGAAAGACTTTATTAGAAGCAGCAAATTCGATACTTTATAGGTTTGTAATTTTTCATATAAAAGAAACGGGCGTTTTCTATAAGAGAACGCCCGTTTATAAAACAATATATTCCTGTTTATTTTAAAAAGTTTCCTTCTTTATTAAAATAAGAAGATTTGCTGGCTGTAACACTTCTTGTCGATTGAACGCCAATACTAAACTTATTAATATTATCTGACTTCCAAGTAAACCCTGTTACATAACAATCAGTTCCATATCCTGATTTTTCAATAGCAGTCGCAACCATTTCATCTACTTTGGAGAAAGCAGGGAAATCACTTCTTTTGAAGAGAAACTCCTTGAAATCTTCGTATTTATCTAAGAATTTTTCATTAGAGCCAACACCTGAAGATAACGTTACCTTTTCAGGACCGCTCATACTTCCGCTAGCTAATGAATAACTGTATTCAACAACATTATTTTTATTCTTTGGATCTACAATGTTAATTGATACAGAGGCTGAATTTTTATCATCGCTAATGATGCTTTTGTGAAAATATGCTTGAATTTCTAGCAATTCAGGTTCAGCTACTCCCGTTTTTTTTATAAGTGCATTATAGGCTTGTTCAATTTCTGCACCTGTTGGAAGATTTTTGTATGTTTTTGCAGAAGGACCTTCTGCTTTCGCATCAGATGAAGCTGTTCCGCCTCCGCAAGATGCTACTAATAATGCTGTACAAACAGCTAAGGTTAATAATAAAAATTTGATTTTCATGTTTTTATTGATCTGTGGGTAAATAATTTATTAAGGTGCAAATTTAAACAACAATTCTAAGCTAAACTATGCATTATTATTTTTTAATAAATAAAATATACACATTTCTATATCCTATATTTGATGTTTGCTTATTCAACAGTCAAACATGTTTTGGAATAAGGCGTACAATTTTTTAGGAATAACGCATATTTTTGTAATTATGTTCAAGATAAATAGAAAAATCCCCAACAAGCCAAAGCCTGCTGGGGATTTTTATTAAAAAACTTTAGTTAACTTCTGTCTTGTCAACTCGTTTACTAAAATCTATTTTCCAAACTTAATAGATGCTTGGGCAGCCGCCAAACGTGCAATCGGCACGCGGAACGGAGAACAAGAAACATAGTTCAAACCCGTTTTGAAGCAGAATTCAACAGAAGCAGGGTCGCCGCCTTGCTCGCCGCAGATACCTACTTTTAATTTGGCTTTAGTACCACGTCCTTTGGCTACACCCATTTCAATTAATTGTCCTACGCCGTTTTGGTCAATAGTTTGGAACGGATCGGCAGGAATTAATTTTTGGTCGGTATAATCGTGTAAGAAAGCACTGGCATCATCGCGGCTGAAACCGAAAGTCATTTGGGTTAAATCGTTAGTTCCAAATGAGAAGAAATCGGCAGTGATAGCCATTTTATCAGCCAACAAGCAAGCACGTGGAATTTCGATCATCGTTCCATACAAATAATCGATTTTTTTCACTTTCTTGGCTTTGCAAACTTCATCGTATACGCGGTCAACAATTTTCTTAGTAAAATCTAATTCCGATACATCGCAAGTAACCGGAACCATAATTTCGGGCATCGGTTTTTTACCGTCTGCTAATAATTCAATAGTAGATTCGAAAATAGCACGGATTTGCATCTCGGTAACTTCGGGATAGGTAACTCCTAAACGAACACCGCGGTGTCCCATCATTGGGTTGGTTTCGTGCAAATCTTCGCCGCGTTTTTGAACGTCTTTTAATTTAATTCCCATGGCATCAGCCAATTCTTGTTGTTTAGCTTTTTCAGTAGGAACAAA
>JAVBQU010000160.1:0-7445 GCA_031548675.1 Bacteroidales bacterium | reverse complement strand
TGCCAAATATTTTACGCAAACCGAAGTGGCGATTAAGCAAAATTTAATGGAAAAGTATTGGGTGAAATAGCAGGAATGTTGAGTTATGAATGATGAATGATGAATGATGAATGATGAATGATGAATGATGAATGATGAATTATGAATGATGAATGATGAATGATGAATGATGAATGATGAATGATGAATGATGAATATATTCCATACTCACTATTCACTTCTCACTTCCTTCTCACTTCCTTCTCACTTTCGAACCTTATAATACAATCACTTGTTATACGCAGAATTAAATTATAATAGAATATGGGTGATATATTTATTTTTCTGGGGTTATTGGTGTTTGCCGCTCATCTTTTTGCTATGCTTTTCAGCAAACGTAAAATACCCGATGTGTTGTGGCTGCTAATTATCGGGGTGGTAATAGGACCTCTCTTAGGCTTAGTTTCCGTAACCGATTTAGGAAAAGTAGGTCCTGTATTTTCATCATTAACTTTGGTTGTTATTTTGTTCGAGGGTGGATTAGATATCAATTTCAAGCACTTGTCGGAGTCGTGGAAGCCTACCTTAAGCATCAGTCTTAGCTGTTTTATACTATCCTAAATTATAGTCGCATTGTTTGGCGTATTTTTATTTAATATGCCCATACTTTCAGCCTTAACATTTGGTGCTGTTTTGGGAGGAACATCATCAGCCGTAATTATCCCTTTGGTAAAACACCTTAAGATTGGAGCACAAACACGTTTGGTTCTGGTGTTAGAATCAGCAGTAACCGATGTATTATGCATAGTGTTAACGTTAGCTTTGGTGCAATCTTTCAGGCAGGGAAATATAAATGTTCCTGCGATTTTTGGAAATATCATTGCTTCATTTACGATGGCAGCCGCTATCGGGGTTATCGGAGGTATAGTATGGTCAACTGTTTTAGAGAGGATACGCAAGATACAAAATTCAATTTTTCTAACACCGGCTTTTGTCTTTGTCTTGTATGGCTTTTCCGAAATGCTCAATTTTAGCGGAGCCATAACCGCATTGGTTTTTGGAATGACTATTGCCAATGTAGAGTATTTCCGGTTCTCGTGGCTTAAATTTCTGGAAAAACGAGGTATGATGAAATTAGCTCCCGTTGAATTAAATTTTATTTCAGAGCTTGTATTTTTACTGAAAACCGTTTTCTTTGTATACATAGGAATTTCTATTCCATTCCACGATTTAAAATATATGCTGTATGGAGGTTTGATAACTTTAGCTCTCTTTATAGGACGATTAATCCTATCAAAATTTGCCACCTCTGTTCAAGCTAATTCATATGATAAAACTATTCTTTCGATGATGATACCCAAAGGTTTGGCTGCCGCTGTTTTGGCTACTATACCCGAACAAGCCGGAATGCCTTTTGGTACAGAAATAAAACTGATTACATATTCTATGGTATTTCTTACCATATTGTTTACCTCTATTATGATATTAATTGTAGAACGTTCAGGAAGAATAGATTGGGCATATAGAAAGTTCTTTAATTGGGGACAAAAAACTATTGAAGTACCATTAGATTCTGAAGTTTCGTTATCTAATACCCGTAAATTAAGCAAAGAGGATGACGAAGAAGATAACGAAGGAACCATAGGAAATGCCTAGCCATGTTTGTCACTCGCAATTGTTCATACTATAAAATAGATAAATCTATAAAAAGTACACTATGTCAGATATTCAAAATATTGTATTTATAGGAGCCGGTAATGTAGCTGCAAATTTAGCCTCAGCCCTACACAGTAAAGGTAAAAATATTTTACAGGTATACAGCCGTACAGAAGCTTCTGCCAAAGCATTGGCTGTTTTGTTTGATGCAGCATTTACAAATCAGATTCAGGAAATTATTTCAGGAGCAGATTTATACATTATTTCAGTGAGCGACGATGCTTTACCCGATATAGTTGAACGATTGAATATAGAACACGCTATAGTTGTACACACATCAGGCACTTTGCCAATGGATATTTTAAATCACAATCTCAATGCTTTTGGCGTTTTTTATCCTTTGCAAAGCTTAAAAAAAGAATACCTGTCAGACTTTCAAAATCTTCCTTTGCTTATCGAGGGCAGCAATCCGACAGTAGAACACCATCTGCAAACTTTAGCTTGCGAAATATCTGCTAATGTTCATGTAATGGATTCAGAACAGAGAAAATGGGTGCATCTGGCAGCCGTATTTGCATGTAATTTCGGAAACTACATGAATGTTATTGCCGAAGATATTTTAAATGAACACAATATTTCATTTTCTATTTTGCAGCCTCTTTTGCAGCAAATGAATGAAAGATTGAAAACAACATCCCCCCGTCAATTGCAAACCGGACCCGCAATTCGGAAAGATTATAAAATCATGGAACAGCATGCAGAAAGTCTCAAAACCACTCCCGGTTATCAGGCTATTTATCAATTGATTTCAGGAAAAATCATGGAAAAATTCTAAGAAGTATACCCAATTGATTATGGCAGGGCTTATTTTTGCCATAATATGATACTTTTCCAATAGAATAAAATCATAAATAAAATTGGTAAATTCGACTTATTCAGTATCTTTGCATTGTAATGGGTTGTAAAATATTTGTGCAGTAACCCCCCAAGGCAAAACAGAACCGTCTTTAGCAATAGAATTGCAATAGGACGGCTTAAAAAGATAGAATCTTCGATTATACTATCCGTTCCATAATGACAAAAGCCGATTCTGCCGGTGCATTAAAAATTGTACCTATTCTCACGAGGCTGTAAAATGAGCGAAGGCTGTATTTAAACTTTAAATAATGAATAACCTTAATCACTCAAAAAAAAATAATCACATGAAAACACATTCGAAATTGTATCTATTTTTAATAATCGCTTCATTTGCTATTATGGGTGTTTCCTGTTCCGACAAGGACAATAATACCACAACTCCAACCCCTTCTAATTCTTCCTATTTTTATCACAATGGACACTCTTATCTAATTGTAAAAGAAAAGAAATCATGGGCAGATGCGGCTGCAGATGCCTTTGCCAAAGGAGGTTACTTAGCCGAAATCGGCGATAAGTCAGAGCAAAATGCTATTTATCAGGGGATCATAAAATCAGGTATTTCTGCCGCATACACTTCGGTTGTAGATGGTGGTGGAACCGCATATATTTGGATTGGAGCTACCGACCGCTTATCAGAAGGCGTCTGGACTTGGAATGGAGCGAATCAACCAGAGGGTACATCTCGTGTATTTTGGAATGGAGATAATACAGGGAAGTTGGTAGATGGAAGCTATGCAAACTGGGGGGGAACTGCTGCCGGAAAAATCAATGAACCCGATAACTTTACCGACTCGCAAGCCTCACCCAACGGGCAAAATGCAGCCGCCATCGCATTAGCAAAATGGCCTGCCGATTATCCGGTTACCTTAGGTATTGCCGGAGAATGGAATGATATTGCCGAAACCAATAAAATCTATTATATCATCGAATTTAATTCGATTAAAGAATAAGAAAAGCGTTTTTTTTATATGTTGAAAAAAATGACTGTTGTTTTGCAAAGATAGGAAGTTGTTTTTGAACTATAAATATGGGTTATAGGGAAAAAGAAAACTAACTTCCTTTACTCTTTTTATAGTCTTGTATGCTAACCATTTTCCATTTGCTAAACATCAGATAACCGAAACCTTATATAGTTGATATTTTTATATCTTTTTAAAAATCCGTACCTTTGCAGTTCAAAATATAAATTTAATTACAAATCCTATTTATGTCAATGAAACCCTATATATTAAGTATCAATCCCGGATCTACATCTACCAAAATTGCTGTATTTGAGGGAGAAAATCAAGTATTTTTAAAGAACATTAAACATACAAGCGACGAATTAGCCCCGTTTGCTGTAATTACCGAACAATATGAATTTCGCAAGAAAATTATATTAGACGAATTAGAAACAGCCAATATTGATATTACAAAAATTAAAATAATTGTAGGCAGAGGCGGTTTATTGTCTCCCATTCCTTCAGGAGTGTATGAAGTTAACGACACTATGTGTAAAGACTTGAGAGAAGGAGTGCAAGGGCAGCATGCCAGTAATCTCGGTGGTTTAATAGCACAAGATATAGCCCAAAGTATCGAAGGTGCAAGGGCATTTATTGCTGACCCTGTTGTAGTTGATGAATTAGAACCCATAGCTCGGGTTACAGGACACCCGTTGTTTGAACGCGTATCTATTTTCCATGCCTTAAATCAAAAAGCCATTGCCCGTACCTATGCCAAAGAAAATGGCAAGCAATATGAAAATTTGAATTTAATCATAGCCCATTTAGGAGGAGGCGTAAGCGTAGGAGCCCATAAGCAGGGCAGGGTAATAGATGTAAACCAAGCCTTAGACGGAGAAGGTCCGTTTTCTCCCGAGCGTTCAGGAACACTTCCTACAGGAGCTTTGGTAAAACTTTGCTTTAGCGGAAAATATACACAGGATGAAATAAGCAAAATGCTTTGCGGAAAAGGAGGCTATGTAGCATATTTAAATACCAACGATGCTTACCAAGTAGAACAAGCCGCTAACAATGGCGACGAAAAAGCAAAACTATATCAGGATGCGATGGCTTATCAGGTAGCCAAAGAAATTGGAGCTATGGCAGCCGTATTAAAAGGGAAAGTAGACGCCATTATCCTTACCGGAGGAATTGCATACGGAAAACCTTTTGTCGAAGCTGTAAAAGAATATGTATCATTTTTAGCTCCGGTAGCAGTATATCCGGGCGAAGACGAAATGAAAGCTCTAGCATTAAACGGATTAATGGTTTTGAACAACGAGGTAGAAACAAAAATCTACAAACCTTTGAAATAAAAATCAGCAGATTCAATCATATTAAAAAAGGTCATAGAATTTCTATGACCTTTTTTAATAGTATGCATCCCGTTCTCCTTGCTGAATGCTTGCTAAAGTATCATCAACTTTATGCTGCAAAGCCTTATTTGTCATTTCTGCCGACATTCGGGCAATAAGATTCATGCCTTTTTCCTTTACCGCCGGAGAGGCGAAATCCAATAAGTATTCTTTAAAAGAAAATAAAGCATTGGGGAAACAATATTGTTTAATAAGTCCCGGTTTAGCTAAATCCATAAAATCATTGCCGATTCTGCCTTTGCGGTAGCAGCCTGTACAAAACGACGGAATATAGCCACTGTCTATCATATCAGATATAACTTCTTCTAACGACCGATGATCGCCTAACGAAAATTGGCTGCCTGCTTCCTGTCCGTTTTCTGCATACGCTCCCGGATTAGTTCGCGAACCGGCTGATATCTGGCTGACGCCATAATTAAATAATTCAGTACGCATTTGGTCATTTTCCCGTGTGCTTAAAATAATTCCGGTATAAGGAAGGGCGATACGGATAATGGCAATAATTTTTTTGAAATCCTCATCACTTACCGGATGAGGAATATCGGTTGTCAATGGAGCGCCATCAGCAGGCTCTATGCGCGGAAAACTTATAGTGTGAGGTCCGCACCCATAAGCCCGCTCTAAGTGCTTGGCATGTTCCATCAATGCAAGTACTTCGTAGCGGTAATCAGCCAAACCAAATAAAACACCCAGCCCTACATCCTCAATCCCTGCTTCCATAGCCCTGTCCATTACCAGTAAACGGTTTTCATAATCCGCTTTAGGCGTTCCTGCCGGATGATATTGCTTATATAATACCGGATCATAAGTTTCCTGAAAGCAAACGTATGTCCCGATTTTTTCCGTTCCGATTTTTGAAAACTCTTCCACAGACATGGGAGCTAATTCAACATTAATCCGTTTTACGGCATGTTGGTTTTCGCGTACGCCATATACGGTTTGTATAGCTTCCCGCATATAATCTGTATCATTTCGTTTCGATTCGCCGCAAATGAGCAATACCCGTTTATGCCCATCCCGTAACAAAATTCGGGTTTCTTCAGCTATTTCGTTCATGCTGAGTACTTTTCTGGCTATATTTTGATTGCCGCTTCGGAAAGCACAGTATAAACAATTATTTACACAAACATTTCCGGTATAGAGAGGAGCAAACAATACCAAGCGCTTTCCGTAAATTTCTTCTTTCACAAATTTAGCAGTCTGCATAATGCGTTCAATGTGCAAACTGTCATGCACGTTGAGGAGTATAGAAACATCCTCTAAACTCAATCCTTGTAGTTGCAATGCTTTATTCAAGATTGTATTAAGGACGGCTTCCGAAGGAGCATTGCCTTCAATCATGGAATATAGCTTATCTCGGTCTATAAAATTCTGGTTTCTTTCGTTTGTATACATTTCAGAGAAATATAATAATGTAGGTTAATGTTTTACGGATAGTTTAGTTAATACAGACTTGGCTTCTACGCCTTGCAGCCTGCCTAATTTACCAGTTAATGCAGAGATTCTATCCGTATGCCCTTCAATGGCAATAGAAATTAAAAAAATACCCCGGTCATGAAATGGAATACCCTGCCGTCCCATAATCATGTCAGCATAAATTGATAAAATACCATTAACCCTATCAATACAGGATTTCTCAGTAATTAAAATGGAGATAAGTCCGAGTCTCTTTTCCATCAGGTTTTTCTTTTGGATTAGAATTGCATTAAAGATTCTTTGGCACAAATAAAATCTGTACCTTAGAGTTTGCAAAGATAAAAATAAAATCAGGTTTGTTGAAACAAAATTACAAGCCTGATTTATTGTTTCTTTTTCGATTTATATTCTTCTTCAGAATCTGCTACAAAAGTTTGCGGAAGCTCTGTTTCAAAGAATTTTTTTACAGTGGAAGTTTGCCTTTGTTTCAAATTTTCTATTTCTTGACGTAAAGCACCGACTTCTCTATTCAGAGTTCTAATTTCAGTATCTTTTAGGTCGATTAACCTAAGCAATACTTTTTCTTGCTTTGACTGCATTGCAGCATTGTCTGCTCCAAGTTCCATACTACCTCTTCCGGTTATGAGCCAGTTAGGATTCAAGTCTTCAAAATACAAGAATATATTTTTTAGAATTTCCGATCCAAAAGATTTGCGGTCTTTTTTCATTTTACTGAAATAGCTGTTGGAAACACCTATGGCGATAGATAATTTATTAAAGGTAATTCCTTTTAATTCAAGGTATTCTTTTAATCTATCAACAATTTTCGTAATATTTTCTTCTTTTTCTTGCATGCGCCGTAAAATAATTAGAACTTTGTACTCTATACTTTCACAAATATACTTCAAAAAAATGGAACTGTATTCAAAAATAAGACAGAAGAACAAATCTCCTATACAACAAATAGCTGAAAAAGCCAATGTGTCAGAAGATTACGTAAGAAAAATTTTAAAAGGAAGCCGCAAAGGAACCATGCGTAAAAATGGAAAAGGAGTCCTTATTTTAAAATTAGCAGAGCAAATTTGTAATGAAATGAACTGAATTTATTCATTATTTTTGG
>JAVBQU010000216.1:0-3695 GCA_031548675.1 Bacteroidales bacterium | reverse complement strand
CTTGTTCTGTTTTAATCATGATAAAGTATATGCCGGATTGAAGACTAGCTGTATTCAAATTGTAATGCAAAGCATTAATACCTTGTACGGTATTGATAACTTGTCCTGTCATGTTTACAACCTGTATAGTTTGTATTTTATCTTGGGCATAAATTTCTGCATGGTTATTTGCCGGATTAGGGAATATATTCAGTTCTGTAACCGGATTTGTATTTGTGCTTGATATGCCGGTAGTAGTTGCTTGTCCGAAAATTCCGATATTATCTATTAGTAAAAGATATTTATCTGTTGAATTCTGAACAAAAGCAATATATACTTTTTGTCCTGCATATTCGGCTAAATCAACAGTGCGGGTTGTCCATGTTACGGATTCGGCAGAAGTTGAATATAAAACTTTGGTAAAATCTGCCGGAGCATTACCTGTGGTAGAAAGACGCACTTCATAGCCATCAGCATAATCTTTATCAGCTACTTTCGCATCCCATTCCATGCTGTTTCCTGTATTAAGCGAAATTTGGGAAGTTATCATCCAACGGTTAGCTTGAACGCTTTTAGACAACCAAGAAGTAGAAACGGCACAGAGAGGAGATTTTCCTTGTGTATTATCTTGGACAGTTGCCCATGCTTCATTATTAGGGAATAGACTCTCAATATAAGGACTTACAGCTGTTAAATCTAAATTTGCGAAAGTAAAGCCTTTAGGCATTCCCTTATTAAAATCCCATAAAATAGCCGGAGCTGTTTTGCCTTGTAATTTTTTAGTTATAGTATCATTTGTAAGAACTTCATCAGATGCTAAGTTCGTATAAACTTTTACTGTAAATAATTCGGGAGTAGATAAATTTGCGGTAAAAGTAACATCGCGATAAGCATTAACAGGTAAAGAATCTATAACAAAAGGAGTCAAAAGGGTTGAGTTTACGGCACAATTTACATTTAGATTAAATTCGGGAGAAAGTCCTAAATTTTTTACACGTACAGTAATTTTTTCTGTTGTTGAATAAGGTCCAAGTTCCATTACAGGAGCTAAAAACTGCATAACTGCTACATCATGAGTAATTATTCTGGGATTATTTCCAAAATTGGCTTCTATAATTAAGTTTCCTACGGTTTTGTTCGCGTATTTTGAGCAATGTGTCGAATTTTCTACAGTATAAAAATATCCGTCCGGATTTCTATCATAACCTACATAAATATTTGTCAGATTAAGCTGTCTTACTGCAAATAAATATTTTCCGGCTTCCAGTACTCTAGGATGTAAAAGTAGTACATTTTTCTTTTTTGCCATTTCCGATGTTCTTACATAAGGCATTGAAAAAAGTTCAGCAACCGTAGTATCGTTTGTGAAAGTATAAACAACCAATTCAAAAGGAGCATCAACGCTTGAATTAGAGAATCCCACAGTCATAGATGTAAGTGTATCGGCTTGTGCTAATGTATAAATGTTTCCTAATACAGCAGCCATAGAGGTACTTCCAATACCGCCGTATATAGTATCTTGTGTGGTTGCAAAAGTTGAATCACTAACAATACAGGTAAAAGAAGCCGTATTATTGGTAAGATTGCTATCTATTTCTGTAGTAGATGCAATTACATCAATCGTATGGCTGCCTGTTTGTGTAGGGGCAAAGGCTTCGGAAATAGATAAAATTTCAGATGTTTCGCCTGCATTTAGGGTAGCCGCTACACTTGATTCTCCTATGGTGTTAGTACCATTTTTTGCAGTAATTTTTATACCGCTTAAAGATTGTGTTCCTATATTTTGAACTTGCGCTTTTATACTGTTTCCAGAGAATTGATTTACCGGAATAGTTCCGCTATAGTTACAGGAAGCATTTACAATTTTTGCATCATGAGCCAGAGATAATATTTCGGGTCCGCTCACATCATCAATTTTCATGATAAATTGGTCTGTAGAATTATTATGTACAAACGCAACGTAAATATATTGACCCTCAAATTGGGCAAGGCTTATTTTATGCTCTGTCCATGTATAATAATCTTTATTCAAGGTTTCTTCAAAAATAATAGTTGTAAAATCTGATGCGGTAGGATTTTTAGTAGAAATCATTACGGCATAATGTTCTGCTGCATACGAAGAATCCTGAACTGCTACCCACCATGACAGTGTATCGTTAGCCGACACTTTTAGCTGGGGAGTAACCAGATAATTGTTTGGTTTAAGAACAGTTGGAAAATTATTATAGTTTAACCACGATGCGGACATGGCACACAGTTGACCGGAATGTACACTTATAGGAGCTGCAGTATCTATATAATTGGGGAACCAATTGATTCCATCTCCATCGGCATCTATCAATGTCCAGCCATTAGGAGGAAATGTACCTTCAAAACTTTCGTTAAGTTTTTGCCCCTCAGCTTGAGTACTTTTTAAAATGGGTTTGTAGGTTTCCTGATGGAGGTTTGGTAATAACAATTCCTTTTCTAAAGAATTGATAAAAGGACGACCTAAATTACTTGTTCTTTTAGAGAGATTTTGAGAAAACCCCATACTTGCAAAAAGAAAAAGTATTGCTACAAATACTGAACTTTTTTTCATGTGCTTTGATTTTGAATTTATTAAATGGAATCTTGTACTTATAGAAATAATGTATATTTTAGATGGGCAATATTTAAATTTGTGAAAATGTTGTTTACTGCTATCTAATACGCTACAAAGATAATAATTATTCTGAAATAATCTGTATAAATTAAGAAAATACCTGCTCTTTATATTAAAAAAGAAATCCGAATATTCAAAATTGTTTAAAACCGGAATTTGGTGTAAAATATATTTTTTATAAATTACATATAAACAGTATGTTATAGAAGTAAGTTTTATCCATATTGTACGACTCTTGTTAAGTGGTAGCTGCAATGAAGCTTAAAATACTTCTGAATTTTAAATTGAGCAAAGAAGGCGAGCAGAATCGAAGCTAGATGAAGTCAAATTTAATTTCTGCTTACATAGAGAAAGTATGAAAAAATGCCGGAGTACTGCCAAAAAGTAGTAGAGGACTGTAAAAAAATACAGGAGAACTGCTAGAAATATGGTAGATCTTACGGATTTAAGAATATAAAGAAATCAATATACATTTCTGTTTATCGGATTATGGAATCTTTATTTCTAATGTTACCGGATGAGAAGTACGGGTCCATTTAGGACTTTCGGAAAGCAGATGCAGCATTTCTTTTTGTAAATTGTCACAATTGCACGATATTACTTTTATATTAGCAGGTTTGCCCATTGAATCAATAGTAAACTCAACTTTTATAGATGATGGTTGGTTTTGGCAAATACCTTTAGTATAGCGTTTTTCGAAATGCTCTTTAAATTCTCTTTCTCCAAATGCAGGAATAGATAGAGCCTTATTAGCTGAAGCTTCCGATTTTTGAGTGTCTTTAGATTTTGCCTTTGCTTCCACATCCGTATCATTACTACTTGTTTCTTTGACTTCAGATTTTTTATCAGCCACATCAACGGAAGCTTCAGTCATTGTTCTTGAGCTATAATCTGCCATGTCGCTGGCAATAACCATATCATTTTCACTTACTTCTTCATGCGCAGTTATTACAGGAGGAGTAAATTGTATGGTTGTATTTATCGGAGGAGGAGGTGTATCATTGCTATTTTGCATGGCTGTGTTTTCTATCTGCGTTTGTTTAGGGATTGTCCTTTCAGCAACCACAGGTGG
>JAVBQU010000068.1:0-61620 GCA_031548675.1 Bacteroidales bacterium | reverse complement strand
AAGATTTTACCATAGTGATAATGACGAGGGAAAAAATAGTAAAATCAATTTATATCAGGTAAAAATGAATGCCCATAATATTGAAGACGAGGATGTAATAAAAGCATTGCGGATTCTTCAGACTGCTCCTAAACCCATAGTGGTACATTGCAAACATGGAGCAGACCGTACAGGAGTTATTATTGCAATGTATAGAATAATTTATCAGAATTATACTAAAGAACAAGCTTTAAATGAATTAATAAATGGAGGATATGGGTTTCATCCTATTTTTAAAAATATACCCGAATACATCAAACAAATAGATATAGAAAAAATTAAACAACAAATAATCATTCAATGAACATGCGTAAATTATTAATATTAAGTATTTTATTTTCTTTTATTCTAGCATCTTGCCATAGAAAAATAGAAAAAGTTGTAGAAACCTATTCCAATGGTAATCCTAAATTAGTTTTTGTTTACGACAAAGACAGCGTAAAAATAGGAGAAATAGGCTATTCACCTGATAAAAAAGTTCGCTTAGAAGGCATTTGTGAAGGAGATAAATATGTAGGTATATGGAAATATTACCACGATAATGGAAAATTATTTGCACAAGGAGATTTTAAAACCCATACTACTGGCGACAATTGGATATTCAATGACACAGCCGGAAATTCGTTAATAGAAAAAGGTTATAAAGTAAGGGTTATCTCTTTCAATAAAAATGAATTCAGTCCTTCTGAAATTCAATTATTTCAAGATTCCACAAGCAACGTAATAGATATTAAATTTTTCACAAACTATAAACCTTATATTATCGAAAGACAGGTAGATGGAGTTCGAAACGGATTATCTACTTCTTGGTTTTCTACCGGCATAAAAAACAGTGAATGCTACTATAAAGACGGTATGAAAAATGGGATAAACAAGGTTTGGCATGAAAACGGTAATCTTTTTTACGAGGGAGAATATGCAATGGACAAAAAATCAGGAGCATGGAAAGCATTTGATAAAAATGGAAAATTGATTGTAGAATCTAATTATGCAGACGATATGCGTGAAGGAAAATTTACCGAATGGTATCGAAATGGCAAACAACGTACTCAAGGACAATACAGTAAAAATAAAGAAGTTGGCACATGGTTGTACTATGATGAAAATGGGACACTCACTTCTCAAAAAACCATGAAATAAATTCCTAGCATGGCATCAACAACCATTGATGAATTTAAAGAATACCTTGATAGTTCCTCAAGAGTGAAGGCTGAACGTGCGGCACAAATAGCTGGACAAAGCCAGCAAAATTTTGATGTTGCTGCTCATGTTGCGCTGTACGAACCCTATCCTTTATCAATGCGTGCCTCATGGGCAATGGTTATTTGTTGCGAAAAATATCCAAAACTATTTGAAAAACATTTAGCCAGCAGCATACAAAACCTATCAAAATTAAATGCAAGCGGAGTAAGACGGAATTTTTTAACCATACTTTCAAAACAAAATATTCCGGAAAATCTGCAAGGCGAATTATTGAACCATTGTTTTGATTTTGTGTTATCTCCACAAGAACCTGTAGCAGTAAAAGCCAATGCGTTACAAGTTATTGCTAATCATTTGAAATATTATCCTGACCTAAAAAACGAACTCAAAGCTATTATTGATAATCAAAGAGATAAAACAACTATTGCTTTTTGGGCTAAAGGAAGAAAGATTTTAACAAAAATAAGGCTAGATAGTAAGTAGATTATATTCTTAAAATATGAAAGATAAAATTCTTAAACTCATTACTTTTTTTACCAAAGATATTTGGACAATCAATACAACAGAATATTCCAAAGCAAAATCGTTTGGAATTTCTATTTCGCGTATCGTTATCCTTACTATCAAAAGCTTAAATGCAGATAAAATAGTTTTGAGAGCATCGGCTCTTACTTACTATACCATGATGGCGGTAATTCCGGTTTTTGCATTAGGCTTCGCTATTGCCAAAAGTCTAAATTATGATGAATATCTTCAAAATACATTGCTAACAAAATTTGCGGGACAAGAACATTTTATTTCAACCCTATTATCGATTGCCAATGGCATTATTGCCAAAACCAGCACAGGTGTAATTACCGGAGTGGGGGTTATTGTTTTACTTTGGGCTATTATAAAAGTATTCAACAATTTAGAACTTTCGTTTAATGATATTTGGCACTTAAATAAACAACGTCCTTATATCCGCAGAATGACCAATTATTTAGCTTTACTGGTAATTGCTCCTGTAGCCTTAATTCTGTTTATCAGTGTGAATATTTTCTTACAATCATCAATGAAAACCCTTTCCGCAGAATATGGTGTTTTTCAATACGTCAGCCCGATTTTAGTATGGTTATTTAAAGCTATTCCGCTTTTATTGATGATTGGATTATTGGTTTTTATTTACATGTCCATGCCCTATACAAAAGTACGGTTTAAAGCCGCATTAGTTGCAGGAATTCTTGCGGGCATCGGGATAGAAGTTATCCAATGGTTTTACATCGATTTGCAGATGGGAATTTCACGCTTAAATGCTATTTATGGAAGCTTTGCTGCAATCCCTTTGCTTTTAGTCTGGTTACAATTAAGTTGGCTTATTGTGCTAATCGGAGCCAAGATTAGTTTTGCCCATCAAAATGTAGCATGGTATGAGTTTGAAGACGATATTCAAAAAATGAACCTCCAATCCCATAAAATAATCGCCCTTCATTTGGTAATTAGAATTATAAAGAATTTCCAAGCAGGTAATAAACCCCTGTCAGAAATTGAAATTACAAGCAATTCCAAAGTCCCCAAAAGAGTACTTACAGAAACCTTATACTATTTAATTGATTGCGGGTTGATTGTAGAAACCCCATCCAAAGAAGATGAAGAGATAAAAGAATTTCTTCCCGCCTATAACGTTGATACCTACACTCTAAGCTATGTTAATCAGATTTTGGAAAATCATGGTTCTAATGCCATACTCGAACATAGTGTAACTGAAATGGAAACAGCCCAGTTGGAATACCAGCAGCTAGCCCAATATCTTAATAATGCTGCTATTCAAGTAAAACTGAAAGATTTGTAGCTTATGCTTACAAATTCTCTATTGCGCATAATTATAATTTTATTTTCAACTATTTATTTTGCTGGAAATGGTTATACTTATGCCCAAGTTACCATAAAAGAAAATCCCTTTCAATCTCTGGATATAAAATTCCAAATTAATTCAGAAGATATTAATTTAGAGCAAGTAGAAACAATTCATGGAAACTTTCTGAATCTCAAAATAAAAAATCTGCATTCAAATAACGATAAAATCGGAAGTCCAAAACTTCCCGTTTATCAAAAGTTAATCGAAATCCCTTGGGATGCAGACATTAAAGTTTCAATAACCCGCAAAAACGAAAAAATCATAGACCTTAAACAAAAAGGATTCTATGAAAAACTTCTGCCGGTTCAGCCAAGCCTTTCCAAAAATCACGATACTATAGATTTATTTTATTTGAATTCAGAAACTTATAGTAAAGATAGTTTTTCAGAAGCTCCTTTCATTACGATTCAAAAACAAGGATATTTGAGGGGAAAGAATATGGCCTTGCTGAGTATATTTCCTCTACAATATAATCCTGTTAGTAATCAACTTAAAGTTCTCGAAAATATAGAAGCAAAAGTTCTTTTTCAAAATGCAGATATTCAGAAAACGAATTATGAAAAAGCAAGAACAGCTTATTTTACCAATATTTCTTCAGACAATTATAAAAGCTCTTTTATTTACTCTACAAGTCCGATAAAGTACATTATTGTCTCAAATCCCATGTTTCGAGAAACTTTAAAACCCTTTGTGGATTGGAAAATCAGGCAAGGCTATAAAGTAATAGAAGCTTATACCGACAATCCCGAAGTAGGTTCTTCTCCCCAATCTATCCAAAAATATTTAAAGGATTTATACAATAAAGCAACTCCAGAAGACCCAGCCCCGCTTTATTTACTTTTAGTAGGCGATGTAGAGCAGCTGCCTGCATTTGAAGGAAAAGCAAATATTCCCAACTCATTGGGACATGTTACAGATTTATATTATGCTGAATTTACTGATGATTATTTACCTGAAATGATTTATGGTCGTTTTCCAGCTAAAAATACGCAACAGCTTGAAAACATGATATCAAAAACCATTATATATGAGCAATATCAATTTTCCAACCCTAGTTTTTTAGATAAAACCATGCTTATTGCAGGTTTTGAAAGTTCCAACAATACTATCTACTCAGATGGACAAATGAATTATTTAGAATCTGAGTATTTTTCTGCAGACAAGGGATTTACGAACATAAAATATAGTACATCCGAATCATTTAATAAAACCGCTGACATTAAACAGCATTTAGATTCTGGAATGGCTTTGGTAAATTTTTCTGCCCATTGTATGGCTGATGGATGGAAGAACCCAAACATTTCCAACTCATCAATAGAACAAATTAGCAATGATAAGAAATATCCAATTATAATTTCAAATTGTTGTTTATCAGGAAATTTCAATATAGACGAATGCTTTGGAGAAGCTTTTTTACGGAGTCCAAATGGAGCTATTGGTTATATTGGATCTTCAGATAATACTTTTTGGGACGAAGACTATTATTGGAGTGTAGGCGTGGGTGAAGTTTCAATGCATCCGGCTTATGAAAGCAAAACTCAGTCAGCATTCGATTATTGGCTCCACCAGCACAATGAATATCCTGAAAATTGGGCAATTACGCAAGGTCAGTTCCTCCAATTGGGAAATCTCTCTGTAGCTACAGGCAGTCCTTCAAAATCTTTATATTATGCAGAGATTTATAATTTATTGGGCGACCCCTCGTTGACTCCTTTTCTCAAACAGCCTACATCTTTATTCATTAATTATCAGGATTCTTTATTTACTAATCAAACCGAACTGCAAATAGAAACAGAACCTTATACCTATGTTGCCTTATCTTCCGATAGTACTGTTCTCGCTGCAAGTATGAGTAATAATGAAGGCTTAGTAACCTTAAATTTTAGTCCTTTGGCTTCTAAAGAAAACTTATATTTATTTGCAAACAAGCAATTTAGAATTCCATATTTAGATACGCTCCATATTTACAAGCATTCACAAAGCATTAATTCTTTGAATACAAATAAAATAAGTATGGAAATTAGTCCCAATCCGGCGAAAAATTTTACGAATATAGATTTATATTTACCTTATTCTATGAATTTTAGTCTGCTTATTTATAATATGCAAGGAGTTTTGCAGGAAGCTATATTTACAGGGATAAAGGAAAAAGGCTTATCTCGTTTTTTGTATCATAAAAAGTTGAATCAGGGAACTTATTTGTGTATATTTTTGTCTAGTTCGTATGTATTTAGTAAAAAGTTGATTATTTCCGATTAAAATTCATATTTTTGAACCTTAATAATTTTACCATGTTTAAAAAACCTACTTTTGTTATTTCTTTTATATTATTCATTTGGTATACAAATATTTATGCCCAACTTAGTATTGGTGGAATGCCTTATGGTTACTCGCATAAATCCATATCCGAAATAAATCATATAGAAATTCCTGCTCCAGATACGCAAATCCTTTTAGCAGAAGATGTCCAACCGGAAAATGCTTATAAACCTTTTCGTGCAGGAGTTATCTTACCTGTAAATAAAGATTTTTTTCAAGAAGCTACACATCAGCAACTTGCAGAGGGAGATCTTTGGCAGTTAAAATTATCTTCCGAAAAAGCATTTGCTATTTCATTATATTTCAATAAATTTTACTTACCCAAAGGGAGCAAATTATTTATTTATAATACAGAAAAAACACAATTAATAGGAGCTTTTACCTATTTAAACAATGATGCAACAGGTTTATTTGCTACAGAATCCGTAGATAAAGATGCTGTAATCCTGGAATATTTCCAGCCCTACAATATTATAGACAACCCTATTATGGAGATTGCTGAAATAGGATACACCTATAAAGATTTGAAAGCTACAGGATTTGGAGCATCAGGTTCGTGCGAAGTAAACGCAAACTGTAGCGAAGGCGATGCATATAGAAATCAACAAAGAGCGGCAGTACGAATCAAGATAAAAAATAGCTTCGGAGAAGCGTATTGCACAGGAACTTTAATAAACAATACCAAACAAGACAATACTCCTTATCTTTTAACCGCGTCGCACTGTATGGAATATACCGATGCACTGCTATTGAAGCAATGGGTTTTTTATTTTAATTACGAATCACCAGGCTGCCAGAACCCATCTACAGATGCCGGTCTTAAAACACAAACCTTAACAGGAGCCGACTTAATGGCAAGAGACCCTTCTGAAGGAGATGCTGGCGGTGACTTTTGCTTATTAAAATTGGTAAATAAAGTACCCGAAAGCTACAACTCTTATTTTGCTGGGTGGAATAGAAGCGGAAATGCGACTACAAGCGGAGTTTGCTTTCATCATCCTGCCGGAGATGTTAAAAAAATATCGACTTACAAAACCAAGCCTACCGCATCTGCCTATGTTAGCAAAATAACGCATTGGAAAGTGAATTGGAGTGCTACCACAAACGGATATGGTGTAACAGAAGGTGGTTCTTCAGGATCTGCCCTTTTCAACAGCAATGGAGAAATTATAGGAAACTTAACAGGGGGAGGTTCTTCTTGTTCAGCAAAAACTGCTGCCGATTATTATGGAATGTTTTCTTACAATTGGACTAGTAATGGAAATGCTGATTCTCTTCAGCTAAAACCATGGTTAGATCCAATAAATTCGAATGTGATGAGTTTGGGTGGCACCAATGTTTTAGCTATTGAAGACCTTGCTGAAAATAATTCGGTAAATAATTTTACTATTGCTCCTAATCCTGCCCAGAATGAAATTTTTATAACATTTAAAAATACAGCACCTCCATTTTTTATTATTCATGTATACAATAGTTTAGGAAAAATTATTCTCACAGAAAAATTTACGAATAATAATTTAAATATCCGGTTAGATACTAAAAGTTTAGGAAAAGGCGTTTATTTTCTAAACATCTCTTCATTAAACGGAGAAAATTTAGGGACTGAAAAAATTATTAAACTTGGCGATTGATTTTTTATCAAGACCAAATGTACCGCATGACATCGAAAAGAATTTTCTTTATCATTATTTTATCAGTTTGGGCCATCTCTTTTACTTATGGACAAACATCTCGTGATAAAAATGAAATGCGTATTGCTTTTTGGAATCTTGAAAATTATATGGATCCTCAAAACGATTCGATAGCCAACGATGATGATTTTACAATATCAGGAAACAGGCATTGGGGTATAGGGAAATTTGAGAAAAAGAAACAAAATATTTGCAAGACCATTATTGCGTTGGGAGAATGGGATGCACCGGAAATTGTGGGGTTATGTGAAGTCGAGAATAAGAATGTACTGAATAAACTTGTACTTGATACTCCATTACGGCGTTTTACTTATAAGTTTATTCATTATGATTCTCCCGATAGACGGGGAATTGATGTTGCGATGCTGTATCGTCCCGAAAAATTTAAGCCCATAACCCATTTCCCGATTCCTATAGTTTACGATTTTGACAAAAATTCTAAGACCCGTGATATTCTTTATGTGAAAGGACTTTTTGCAAATGATACGCTGCATCTGTTTATTTGTCATTTTCCATCTAAATTTGGAGGGGCTGTAGAAACAGAAGCCAAACGGTGCTTTGTAGGTAATTTACTCCACAGCATCACAGATACCCTGTTCAGCAATCATCCAAATGCAAATATCATCATTATGGGAGATATGAATGATGAACCCTTTGCTCCATCCATAAAGCAATGCTTAAATGCCAAAACAGATACGATAAATCTTCAAAATAATGATTTATTCAATTTAATGGCAAAGAAAGCAGGAAAAGAAGGAACTCACAAATATCAAGCCCATTGGTCTGTAATTGATAATATTATCATTTCAGGAAGTCTTTATTATGGTTTTAATAACATACTCTTAAAAAATAGTGAAGCTGTTATTTTTAAGCCCGATTTTCTGCTTATGGATGATGAAAAATATTTAGATAAAAAAGTTTTTAGAACATATAACGGAATGCACTATTTAGGGGGATTTAGCGACCATCTCCCTATTTATATTGATATAAAAAAGCAAGAAAACGATTGAAAAAGGAACAAATTATATTAGGTGTTGACCCGGGAACAAATATTATGGGTTTTGGGATTATTTCCATTGAAAATAAGAAAGCAAGTTTTATAGACATGGGATGCATTGTATTGAATAAAATTGAAGACCATTCTTTGAAATTGAAAAAGATTTTTGATGACACTATTGCTTTAATAAACCGATATCATCCTGATTTTTTAGCTATAGAAGCTCCGTTTTTTGGAAAAAATGTACAGTCGATGCTGAAACTTGGAAGAGCACAGGGGGTTGTAATTGCGGCAGCACTTTCGCGGGAAATTCCTATACACGAATATTCTCCGAGAAAAATTAAGCAGTCTGTAACAGGAAAAGGAAGTGCTTCGAAAGAACAAGTGGCAAGTATGTTGGAACGTTTACTGAATTTAACTGAAATGCCTGCACATTTTGATGCTACAGACGCGCTAGCTGTTGCCATGTGTCATTTTATGCAGAATTCAACAACTACAGCTTCTAAGGATGCTAAAACTGGTTATTCAAGCTGGGCAAGTTTTATAAAAAACAATGAACACAGGATAAAGTAGAAATTTATACTGATAATGAACTTTTTAAATCAAAACCCGTTTTAATTTAGATAAAGACTTAATCATCAACCATAAATTACTAATTTTTTTTAAAATCATACTTAATAATCTGATAAAATTTTATCTTTGCATATATTTCATTTACACTAAAATACTTTGGCATTATGAATTTCATTCTATTCGACGATCATTCAAGAGTTAATTTGTTACCATTCACCTTTACCCGCCCTATTTGTGACATCAGGATAGGCATACTTACCATTAGAGAAAAATGGGAAAAATTTCTAAATGCAAAAACATCTACTTTAACGGAAATTTACCTTGCGGGAAAATATCCTCTAAACAAGGCGAAAGAAAATATTTTGATTAACGGGTCTGTTCTGCCTACTCAGGAATTAATAAATGATATTCTGAAACTAAAGCCGGGACAATCATTAACCTATCAGGATGAATATATTATCGCGATGAACCTAAATGAAGAAGATATTGAAACCATGGGTTCTGAAGGGGATGGAGAAGATGATTTAATTACAAGTGCCAAACATATAAAACTGAATAATATATGGGATATATTTAGTTTAAACGGCGAAGCTATTGAAGCAGATTTTGCTTTAATAACGAAAGGGAGGACAAGCCAAAAGTTAAGTGCAACGAATAGAGCCGTTCGCGAAGACCGTATTTTTATAGAAGAAGGGGCTGAAGTAGAATTTTCTATTTTAAATGCAACAGAAGGTCCTATTTATATCGGTAAAAATGCCAAAGTTATGGAAGGTTCCTTGATAAAAGGAGGATTCGCTTTAGGTGAAGAAGCATGGGTAAAAATGGGAGCCAAAATTTATGGTCCTACTACAATTGGTCCTAATAGCAAAGTAGGAGGCGAATTAAAAAATGTAGTTATTTTCGCTAATTCTAATAAGGCACATGATGGGTATTTAGGTAATTCTGTTTTAGGCGAATGGTGCAATTTAGGGGCATGTACATCCGTTTCAAATATGAAAAATACGTATGATACCGTTCGTTTATGGAATTATGGTCAAGAAAGCTTTATTGATACCGGCGAACTATTCTGTGGCTTATTTATGGGAGACCATTCAAAATCAGGGATTAACACGATGTTTAATACAGGAACAGTAGTCGGCGTATATACCAATATCTTTGGGGCAGGATTCCCACGTAATTTTGTTCCCTCATTTGTATGGGGCGGCATGACCGGATTTAAAACTTATGAATTAGACCAAGCATTTATAGTGGCAGAGAGAGCCATGAGCCGCAGAAATATTGAGCTTACAGATACCGACAAAGGTATTCTTAGCTATATTCATGAGCTAACTAAAAAGAACAGAAGAAGATAACAAATTTGTTTTCAGGCTACAAACTCCGATTCTTAAGATTTTCTTTTGACCGGAGTTTTTTTATTTTTGCAAATTCGAATACTAAAAAAATATCTAAAACTTAAATCCAAATTGCACATTGTATCGCATTCCGGCACTAAAGGTTTTTCCGCTTTCTGTCCGGCTAAGTTTATCTCCATTCAAAAAAGTACCCAATATCGGAAAATGTTTATCAATGGCAGAATTTATTTCCTCATTTACAACATCCTTATCCTCCTTTTCCAATTCTATATCCAATTTTCTTTGAAAAGCATAATGCGAAAAAGTAGGAGCCAGCAACATAAAATCCAATGTAATTCTTTTTGCTATTACAAATTGATATCCCAGTCCAAAGCCTAAATTCCAAACTTGCAAAGTTCCGGAAAATGTTCCCTGAATCGGAGCTATAAGGCATTCCACATCTGACGAAAAATGATAGCCATAGTAAGATAAAAAAGGAGAAAGGTAAACTCCGCTGGGAGCCGGTTGTGCATTTTGCCGAGATAAATAAAAGCGATAATCTACGCCTACATTTATCCCATATTTTTGAGTGCTATGAACATTTATCAAATTTAAAACATTGCCCTCTAGCAACGATGGAAGTATTAAATACCCTGCACTAACAATTAAAGATTGGTTAGGACGATACTTCTGAATGCGTTCATAGCTGAATGTCGCATTGTCCATATTCCACAACAGCATAGGTGTAGGATTAAACTTTACAACGTTATAATGCTTCGGTATTTTAATATATGACGAATCTTGTGCCTTGCAAAAAGGAGAAAGTGTTGTGCAGGAAAGTAAAATCAGCAATAAATATTTCATAGCAATTATTTTATGAACGATGAATGAGAGAACATTCTAAAAGAAAACGATGAATTATAATTTATCTTTACAATTCATCGTTTATCATTTATAACTCAGTCTTCATCGTTCTTAAAACAAGCCTTCGAGCAAATTGTTTTCTACCTGATTGGGTAATGTAACTTTTAATTTAGGTTCGGCTGCCATGGCTCGTTTGATTGCAAAAATGGCTTCTTCGTTTCTTGCCCACGAGCGACGTGAAATACCATTGTTTACATCCCAAAACAACATTGATTTTAAACGTCTCTCTGCTTCTTCTGAACCATCGAGCAACATTCCAAACCCACCATTGATAACTTCTCCCCAGCCTACGCCTCCGCCATTGTGGATGCTTACCCAAGTAGCTCCGCGAAATGAATCTCCAATTACATTTTGAATTGCCATATCGGCTGTAAATGAAGAACCATCATAAATATTTGAGGTTTCGCGGAATGGAGAATCTGTACCTGAAACATCGTGATGGTCTCTCCCCAAAACAATAGGAGCTGAAATTTTGCTTTCTTTTATCGCTTTATTAAATGCTTCGGCTATGCGGGTACGTCCCTCAGCATCTGCATATAAAATCCGGGCTTGAGAGCCTACCACCAATTTGTTGGCTTTAGCTCCTTTTATCCATTGAATATTATCCCGCATTTGTTGTTGGATTTCTGCCGGAGAAGTTTTTGCTATATTTTCTAAAACATCCATCGCTATTTGGTCTGACATATCTAAATCTTCGGATTTTCCGGATGTGCAAACCCAACGGAAAGGTCCAAAACCATAATCAAAACACATAGGTCCCATTATATCTTGTACATAAGACGGATATTTAAATGTTCCATCGGTTTTTATAATATCGGCTCCGGCACGGCTCGATTCTAAAAGAAAGGCGTTACCATAATCGAAGAAATACATACCTTTGGCTACCAATTTATTTACCGCAGCTACATGGCGACGAAGTGTTTTTTGTACCTCTTCTTTAAATTTTTCGGGTTCTTCTGCCATCATCCGTTTCGATTCTTCAAACGAAATCCCTACTGGATAATAGCCCCCTGCCCAAGGATTATGTAAAGATGTCTGATCAGAACCTAAATCAACCTGAATATTTTTCTCTGCCAAATATTCCCACAACTCAACTATATTTCCCTGATATGCAAATGAAACTACTTCTTTATTCGTACGGGCTTGCTGTACACGCTGCATCAATTTATCTAAATCGTCGTAAACCTCATCCACCCAACCTTGCGAATGGCGTGTATGTGTTGCTTTAGGGTTAATCTCGGCTGTAATGGAAACACAACCTGCAATATTTCCTGCTTTAGGTTGAGCTCCCGACATTCCGCCTAATCCGGCTGTAATAAATAATTTTCCGGCTAAGCCGTCTTTCCCTATTTTACGTCCGGCATTTAATACTGTGATGGTGGTTCCATGTACAATTCCCTGTGGTCCAATATACATATATGACCCCGCTGTCATTTGTCCATATTGGGAAACCCCCAAAGCATTAAATTTTTCCCAATCATCAGGTTTAGAATAATTAGGAATCATCATTCCGTTAGTAACTACTACACGGGGAGCTTCTTTATGCGACGGGAACAAGCCCATCGGATGACCTGAATACATAACCAAAGTCTGCTCATCCGTCATTTCCGATAGATATTTCATAGTGAGCAGATATTGAGCCCAATTTTGAAACACCGCTCCATTTCCACCGTATGTAATTAATTCGTGTGGATGTTGGGCTACTGCATAATCCAAGTTATTTTGAATCATCAGCATAATAGCCTTGGCTTGTTCGGATTTTCCGGGATATTCGTTTATCGGGCGGGCATACATGCGGTATTGAGGGCGAAAACGATACATGTAAATTCGTCCGTATTTTTTCAATTCTTCTGCAAATTCAGAGGCTAATACCGGATGATGTTTGGAATCAAAATAACGCAAAGCATTACGTATTGCCAGTTTTTTTTCTTCCTTGCTTAAAATATCCTTGCGTTTCGGGGCATGGTTAACGCTTGTATCGTACACTGGTACTTCCGGCAAAACAGCAGGAATTCCTTGTAAAATCTCTTGTTGGAATGTAAGGCTCATATTATGGTGTATTTATCTTAAAATGTAATATGCAAATTTACGGGAAAATTTTAGAAAAGCGTGCCTGCTTTATCTTTTAGTACCGAATATTAAAAAAGCCTTTGTTAATTAAAAAAAATAGCAGTACCTTTGCACTCTCAAAAAATTTAGGATGATTGCGTAGCTCAGCCGGTAGAGCACATCCCTTTTAAGGATGGGGTCCTGGGTTCGAATCCCAGCGCAATCACATAAAAAAGGCTATCATATGATAGCCTTTTTTGTTTTACATTGTTTTCAGCATTTCACAAACAATATTATCGGCACTATCTGCAATTGCAGCAATAGATGTTTGTACCATATAGCAAGGGGTTGAGAAAATACGATTTTTTGTATCTATGGTTACTTCTCCGGCTTTGGTTTCATGATGCTTTGCTCCTAACGCAGCAACATCATTTGCCGTACTTTCATCATTTCCAATGGTAAGTTCCACATTCCGCTTAATAATTTTAGCCAGAATTACAGGAGCAATGCATAAAGCCCCTATGGGTTTTTGAGCCATCCAAGTATCGGTAATCGCTTTTTCCATTTCAGGCAATATATGCATGTTTAATCCTTTAAAAGCATAGTCCGATAAATTTTTGGCTACTCCGTATCCTCCGGGAATAAGCAACGCATCAAAATTTTTAGCTTCAAATTCTTTTAAATCTTTAATGTTTCCACGGGCAATACGTGCCGATTCTATCAAAACATTACGACTCTCTATCATTTCCTCCCCTGTGAGGTGATTTATTACATGGTGTTGCTCTACATTGGGTGCAAATATTTCATATTCACATTGTGCCTTATTAATAGCCAATAAGGTTAAAGTAGCTTCATGAATTTCGGAACCATCATAAACACCACTTCCTGACAAAATTACTGCAAATTTTTTCATCTATATATTTTTTAATTTATTCATTTCAAGTACCTTCCAAAGGTAACTATTAAAATCCAATAATCAAAACAATAAATTTTGACATTAAATATCTAATTTATCTACATCTTTTTCTGCAAGCATAAGAAATATATCAGCCATTAATAATAACACCTGATTATTTTATTTCTATCTGTATTATTTATGTTTATTGTACAAAAAAGCCGCTTAGAAAAATCTAAGCGGCTTTCATTATAATTTTTTATTTATTAATTACACGGCACTTGTCTTTTCACATCTAAGTGAATGCCGTAAAATGCATATTGAGGTACTGTGATAGTAGTAGAAGTTCCTTTGAAAGTGGTAAATTGACCGGGAGCAGGATTTGAAGATGGAGGAGTTGTGTTATACCCTTGTATTTTTATAAGCTCTGTTCCATTTTGGAAAATAAAGTTACTATTCAAAGTTATTGTAATGGTTACTTGTCCGCCAACAGCTGCAGAGAAAGTTGCAGTACCAGCTTCATAGGTTTGACCTGCATATATTGTTTCAGTCTTTGCAGTGCCATCATACGGAGTATAGGTTGCCCAATTTCCTTGATTTACATATCTAGGTCCAAATACCCATGCTGTTTCATCTTGATAACATCTGTTTTCTCCTGGATTTCCGGGTTCGCATACTTGTTTACAATATTCAAATTTCATAGCCCAGTTTTTACCAATTTGAGAACCTTCTCCCCAAGCTGTTTGACTGTCAACCATTGTACCATTAACCCATTTTTCTACTGCTGCATGAGCTGCAATAACCATGCATTCAGGAAGACCTTGCAGAGGAATGGTATATGTAAAAGAAGTTACACGAGGATCATGTGTTGTTTTATATGGGAATTGACCCGGAGCTGCATTTCCGGCTTTGTTTGTTAGATTTGTTCCATCTCCAACATACAAATGGGT
Source organism: Bacteroidales bacterium (assembly GCA_031548675.1). Lineage (GTDB taxonomy): Bacteria > Bacteroidota > Bacteroidia > Bacteroidales > P3 > JAVBQU01. Next base: position 46,752 of record JAVBQU010000068.1, on the reverse strand, counting down.
TTCTTTCATTTCCCATCCATTTGTCGTTGAAAAAGTTACATACAGATTAGTTTCATCATTTCCTACAGTTACAGAGCCTGCAGGAATGGTTTGCCCTGCCAAAAAGTTGACAGTTTTCACAGTGCCACAATATTCAATAGTAGTATTTGTGGTTGACTGTGTAGTTTTTACTTGATTTACGCCAGGGATCTGCATACTATCACTGTTTGAATCTTTAACGCATGCTGTAAACATACTGGCTGTTGTCCCTATCAGGAACATGGCTGCAATTAGTTTAATTGTTTTCATAGCTTTAAGGTATTAAATGAAAAAATATATTTTGAAATAAAAAACAAAGATACAACAACCAAGCTCCCTTGTCAATGACACTTAAGGGCTATTTTGCTGATTTCAAGATAATATCGGAACGCTCTATCCAATTATATGCAATGCATTTATTCAATAGCTGTAAGGAACTATTGCATGACGCTTTGGTGAAAATATTTTTTTTATGATTCTTGACCGTATCAGGAGAGATAGATAATCGACCGGCAATTTCTTTGCTAGTCAGTCCATAAAAAATGAAAGAAATAATTTCTTTCTCACGAGGGCTAAAAGGACATGCCGGAATATTATTTATCTGCAATGGAATATCCTCTATAGAGTCATTATCTCCCAAGCCGATGAGGCTGAGTCTCGGTTCTCCGTTTTTTTTGATAAAACTGATATCACTTATAAGGCAATATCGTTTACGAACATCCGATTCACATACTTGTATCATTTGTTTCAACAAGCGAATGTAGAGACCACTGCTGGTTTTGAAGCGAAAATCACATACAATTTTATAATTTGCCAGCCATTCTTTTCCAAATTCTTCAGATAATTCCTGCAGTTTATTCTCAATAATTGTATGCCAACCCTGATCATCCGGATGAATATTATCAATAGCTAAAAGTACATCCAAATTACTTTTATCATACCCAAGCACATTTGTCACCCCTTCACTCATCCATTCATATTTCAAGGTTTCTAAATTGAAAATATAGCTGAAATACCTATTAGATAAACAGGATGTCATGACTTGCTTACAAAAATCGTTTGAAGATTTCGTCCAAAAGTTTTTAATATCGGTACTATAAATTACATTCATAGGCTTGTAAATTATTCTTTTAATTAGTTTTATATTAAAAAAATCACGTCATTACAAAACAAATGATACCTCAATATGATTCTGTAAAAATTCCTAAAACAAAATTTGAAATATGAGTATTAAGAATCTTATTCGGCTTTGGAATGTATTCAAAAAAAACTTTTTAATAAATCGGTTCTATTGATTTTTTGCAAGGCAGCCCGAATCCATGCTTGATTTTCTTTTTTGTACCAAAAGAAAAAACGATTTTGAGCTTGCTTTTCGGAAAGAGTTCTGGCTGTGTAAACAGGTTTTAAAGTATAGGGATTCAATCCTGTATAATACATTTCTGTTGATAAAGTTAAAGGGGTTGGCGTAAAATCCTGCACTTGTTCCAAACGAAATCCCATTTGTTTGGTTTCTGCTGCCAATTCGGCACTATGTTCTAAAGTACAACCCGGATGGCTTGATATAAAATAAGGAATCAATTGTTGATTTAACTTACTTTCTTGACATATCTGCTTAAAATCGCGTTGTAAGGTTCTGAATAATTGAAATGAAGGTTTCCGCATCATTTGCAACACCTCATCGGCAGTATGCTCAGGGGCAACTTTCAACCTGCCTGAAACATGATTTTGTACCAATACTTTAAAATATTTATTACCATTATTTTCATTTGTAAATAAATCGTAACGGATACCGCTGCCAATAAATATTTTCTTGATTTTCGGCAACTTGGCTGCCTTATTATACAGCTCTATCAAAGGTTGGTGATTGGAATCCAAATTGGGACAAAGCTTGGGATAAACACACGAATTTTTAATACATTTCTTACAAATCTCAGCATTTTTGCCTTTCATTTGGTACATATTTGCTGAGGGTCCTCCTAAATCGCTTATATAACCCTTAAAATCCGGATTTTCTGTTATCTTTTTAATTTCTTGCAAAATAGATTCCTCTGAACGGCTGGCAATATATTTGCCTTGATGTGCAGAAATCGTACAAAACGAACAAGCTCCGAAGCATCCGCGATGAATATTTACTGAAAACTTAATCATTTCATAAGCTGGAATAGTGCCTCGTTTTTTGTATTTAGGGTGAGGCAAACGAGTATAAGGCAAATCGAAAGAAGCGTCAATCTCTGCTGTATTCAAGGTTGGGTATGGAGGATTGATAACTACATAACTATTTTCTATTTTTTGTACTAAAATCCGGGCTTCCTCATTATTACTTTCCTGTTCAAATACTTTGAAATTTTCAGCTTGTAATTTTTTACTTTTCAAACAAGCTTCATGTGAATGTAATTCAATATGATTTGTATCAATTGATTCTATACATTTTTCTAAATATGCTGTTTGAGGAATAAACTTAAGTTGAGATACAGAAGCTCCGGCATCCAATTGTTTCGCAATTTCCACTATCGGCTTCTCCCCCATTCCATAAACCAGCAAATCAGCCCCGCTTTCGGCAAGCATAGATGGTTTTAAAGAATCCGACCAATAATCATAATGAGTTATTCTTCGAAGTGAAGCTTCTATACCTCCAATAATTACAGGTGTATCAGGATATAATTTTTTGAGAATCTGCGTATAGGTTCTACAAGCATAATCAGGGCGAAATCCGGCTTCGCCATTAGGCGTATAGGCATCATTCGACCGCAAACGAATATTAGCTGTATAGTGGTTTACCATACTATCCATACAGCCGGATGTAACTCCAAAAAATAAACGGGGTTTGCCAAATTTTTTAAAGTCACGCAAATCATCCTGCCAATTAGGTTGCGGTATAATCCCCACTTTGTAGCCCTCAAATTCCAATATTCGTGCAATTACTGCATGCCCAAATGCAGGATGATCGACATAGGCATCGCCGGAGACAATAATTATATCTAATTCGTCCCAGCCCCGCATTTCCATTTCTTTACGGGTAATCGGCAGCCAATCGGTCAATGGTAACATATTCGAATCTTACTTAACAAAATAACGCGTAACAAATGACATGAAAAATCTGTTACGCGTTAAACTGTATCTTTATTTTTAAATAAATTTATCGCCTTTGGCTCCGGTAACATCCATCACAATTTGGCGTAACATTTGTTCTTCTGAACGTTTGCATATAAGCAAAATATTTTGTTCTTCTACTATGATGCAATCCTCTAAGCCTTGTACCACTGTTAATTTCTCCTTGGGCATGTTGATTAAACAACCATGAGTGTCATAAGCCATAACATTTTTGCCAACAATGCTATTTTGATTTTCATCTTTGGGTCTTGTATCATACAATGCTCCCCACGTGCCTAAATCCGACCAAGCCAAATCGGCAGGAATAACATACGCATTTTGGGCTTTTTCCATAATTCCATAGTCGATAGAAATACTTCTGCAAAGTGAATATGCATCAGCAATAAATTCTTTTTCATTGGGCGTATTGTAAAACGGAATTCCCTTGTTGAAAATTTCATCCATTTCTGGCAAATGTTGGGCAAAAGCCGCTAAAATACTTTTTGATGACCAAATAAAAATACCTGCGTTCCAAAGAAAATCGCCACTTTGCAAAAATTGTTTTGCCATTTCTAATTCAGGCTTTTCAGTAAAAAGTTTTACTTTGCAAACACCTTCCGGAGTTTCATCGGTATCTTCAAACTGAATATAACCGTAGCCTGTGTTGGGCGAATGCGGTGTAATTCCAATCGTAATTAAATAATCATTTTTTGCCGCAGTTTCCAAAGACAAATTTGCGACCTTAACAAACACATCTTCTTTCATAATAATGTGATCGGAAGGAGCAACCAAAATATTAGCATCCGGATTGAGTTTATGAATTTTGTAACTGGCATATAATACACATGGGGCTGTATTTTTTCGTGCAGGTTCGGTAATTACTTGCCATTCTTTAAATTCCGGAATCTGAGTCAAAGTCAAATCCTTGTAGGCTTCGCTGGTAACAATGAAAATATTTCTTTCCAAAAATATTTTTTTCAATCGGCGAACAGTCTGCTGCAGCAAAGTTTCTCCTGTACCAAGAATATCTATAAATTGTTTAGGTTGAGAAGCACGGCTGAGAGGCCAAAAACGAGACCCTACACCGCCTGCCATAATGATACAGTAATTATTCGAATTTTGCATTATCAAATGTTGTATTAAATTTCTTTTGCAAGAAAAATATAATAATTTAAGCTATTAGTTTGGCAAAGATAATCAATTTTAATGAACATATTTCAAAGAAACGAAGTAGTATATGTAAACTATATTTTAATTAACAATGAATTTTGCAAATCTACTTTTTATGAAAGTAAAAAATAGCATAAAAGTATAGAACACAGAAAGTATTGCTCTCCACAAAATTTTCTTGTATATTTGCAAAGCAAATTATGCACATAAGATTCTCATGAAGAAAATCATTCGTTTTTTTTTAAATAAAATACCTCGAAAATACATACAACTGTTTGTACACATGATTATGCCGGTGTTTTCCATTCTTTATAAAGGGAAAAAATACCAGTGTCCGGTTTGCGGGAAAAAATACAGAAAGTTGCTGCCTTACGGTTATGTTATTTCACGGGAAAATGCTTTATGCCCTTGGTGTTTAGCCTTAGAGCGTCATCGTCAGATTTGGTTGTATTTAAACCGCGTGAAACCTGAATTTTTTACAAAAGAAATCAAGATGTTGCATATAGCTCCTGAGCGTTGTTTTATGAAACGTTTTGAAAAACAGAAAAATATAGATTATTTTTCTGCAGATATAGAATCGCCTTTGGCTCGAATCAAAATGGATATCCAAGCTATTCCTTTTGAAGAAAATACTTTTGATGTAATATTTTGTAATCATATTTTGGAACATGTTGACGACGACCGTTTAGCCATGCGCGAAATGCGGAGAGTAATGAAAATAGGAGGATGGGGCATTTTGCAATCGCCCATTAACAGAATGCGTGAAGTTACTTATGAAGACAAAAGCATAGTTACAGAAGAAGAACGTACCAAACATTTCGGACAAAAAGATCATGTCCGCGAATATGGCAACGATTATGCCCAACGGATGAAAGAAGAAGGTTTTAGCGTTGAAGAAGTTCAGTTAACCGATTTTTTAACTCCCGAAGAAGTTGAATATTACGCCGTTGGAGATAAGAGTATGGCTTCAGGCGGAGATATTATTTATGTAGTTAGTAAACCCAGCAATTAATTTCAATGGAAAACTTTGTAGTCTCTGCACGAAAATACCGCCCTATAACTTTCGATACAGTTGTGGGACAGGAGATGATTACAAATACCCTGAAAAATGCTATTAAAACCCATACTTTAGCTCATGCTTTTTTGTTTTGCGGACCTCGCGGAGTGGGTAAAACAACTTGTGCCCGTATTTTTGCTAAAACTATCAACTGCGAACATCCCACAGAAAATACAGAAGCTTGCGATGAATGCGAATCGTGCCGGTCATTCAATCAATCTGCATCGTTTAATATTTATGAATTAGACGCAGCTTCAAACAATTCTGTCGATGATATCCGTGCATTGGTAGAGCAAGTCCGCATACCCCCTCAAGCCGGTAATTACAAAGTTTATATTATTGATGAGGTACACATGTTATCTAATCAGGCTTTCAATGCTTTCTTGAAAACTTTGGAGGAACCTCCGGCTTATGCCAAATTTATTTTAGCAACTACAGAAAAGCATAAAATCATTCCGACTATACTTTCCCGTTGTCAGATTTTTGATTTTAAGCGGATTACCGTAAACGATATAGCCCGTCATTTATCATCTATTGCCCAAAAAGAAAGTGTAAAGGCAGAACCGGAAGCCTTACATATTATAGCTCAAAAAGCTGATGGAGCTTTACGTGATGCTCTTTCTATTTTTGACCAAATGGTAAGCTTTACAAGTGGAAATCTCTCTTATAGTCAGGTTATTGATAACCTGAATGTATTGGATTACGATTATTACTTTAAGGTTGTTGATAATCTAATTTTGGGAGATATAACCCAAACCATTTTAATTTTAAATGAAATTCTAGAAAAGGGATTTGACGGATTGCATTTTGTAGGCGGATTTGGCGAACATCTCCGCAATTTATTAATGGGTAAAAGACTCGAAACTTTTAGCTTAATGGATGTAAGCGAAAGTGTACGAAAAAAATATATTGAACAAGCTCAAAAAGCAGATATCCGCTTTTTAATGAAAGCTCTGGATTTGAGCAACAAATGCGATTTGAATTACCGAAACGCAGGAAATAAACGGCTTTTGGTAGAAGTTATGCTTTTGAATATATGTGCATTCAGCGAAAATTTCAAGAATATTGTACAACAGCAAACTGTCTTTGCTCCACCCGCAAGCCCGCAAGTTCAATCAGTTGCAGCAGCCCCTCAAGTTGATATTCAAGCTGCGGTTACAACTATTAAGCAGGACATTAAACAGGATATTACTGATAGCCATCTGCAAGAGGCTGAAAAAAAAAAGGATAGTCCTGTAGAAAATATTCCTCAACCCAAAACAGAGAACATTTCTCAGCCTAAAGTTGAAGAATCAACAGCCAAAGCAGGTTCGTTTTCTATAAAAGCCAGCATGGCTGCTAGAAAAGCAGAACAGGAAAAACAGGCAGAAGCATTGAAAAAAGAAGCTCCTGAAATACTGCAAGAAACGTTGGAAGAACTTTGGCAAAAATTTGCCGAAACACAAAAAGACGAATCGCCTAACTTCTATAAAACGCTCAAACAATCCGTTCCTCAAATCAAATCCAATCATGTAATTGAATATGAGGTCGTAAATAAAGTTCAGGAAGAAGAAATTAAAAATAAAAAAGTTTTTTTGCTTAGTTTCTTAAAACAAGAAACCAATAATTTTTTATTGAGCATCGAAACCATAGTTGCGGAACAAATACAAGATCAAAAACCTTATTCTCCAACTGATAAATATTTATTTATGTATAATAAAAATCCGGAACTAAAGTTTTTTAAGGAAGAATTAAATCTAGATCTTGATTTCTAACAATTTAGAATCGTATTGTTTTAAAATAGTTTTCTTAATATAATAATAAAAATCAATAGTTTATGTACAAAAAACATGCATTACTGCTTATCGTTGTTGCCTTTATTGGCTGCAATGTATTTGGGCAAAAGAAGTTGAACTTGGATGACAAAATTCCTGTTGACCCAAAAGTAAGAGTTGGGAAATTGGATAATGGGTTAACCTATTACATCCGTGAAAACAAAAAACCTGAAAAACGCGCTCAATTTCAATTGGCTGTTAACGCCGGTTCTATTTTAGAGGATTCTATCCAACAAGGTTTGGCTCACTTTACAGAGCATATGGCTTTTAACGGTACCAAATATTTTAAAGGCGGAGATATGATTAATATCTTACAAAAAAACGGAATCACTTTCGGAAGCCACGTTAATGCTTATACTTCATTTGACCAAACAGTTTATGAAGTTACTATTCCTACCGACAAAGATTCTACTATCGAATTAGGTTTCAAAGTATTGGATGGTTGGGCATTCGGTTTATTAATGGATGCTAAAGAAATTGATGCCGAACGCGGCGTTATTATCGAAGAATGGCGTACCCGCTTAGGTGCCGACGAACGTTTACGTGATGCAACCTGGCCTATTATGTTGAAAAACTCATTGTATGCTAAACGTTTACCCATCGGAACTGTTGATGTTTTGAAAACTTTTAAATACGAAACCATCCGCAATTTCTACAAAGAGTGGTATCGCCCTGATTTAATGGCTATTATTTTAGTAGGAGATTTTGATGCTGCTCAAATGGAAGCTAAAGTAAAACAATACTTCTCTGGCTATGCAAAACCGGTAAATCCTAAAGAACGTAAATATTTTGATGTTCCTGCCAACAAAGAGCCTTTAATTGCTATTGCTACAGATAAAGAAGAATCAAGCACTCAATTACAATTTTTCTGGAAACAACCTCACTTTGCTGTAAAAACTGTTGGAGACTATCGTACCCAACTAATTCATAATTTATTTACAGGCATGCTAAACGATCGTTTGAGCGAATTAGCTCAAAAACCCGATTGCCCTTTTATGGGAGCCGGAACTTTTTACGGAGGTTTCCTAAGTCGTAGTTTAGATGTATTTGGTGGATCTTGCTCTCCTAAAGATAATAAAGTGGAAGATGCATTAAAAGCCGTTTTACGTGAAATTTACAGAGTAAAACAACATGGATTTTTAGCTACCGAGCTAGAACGTCAAAAAGAAGAAATCTTAAGTTCTTATGAAAAAGCCGCTAAAGAGGCTGGCAAAACAGATAATTCAAAATTTTCTCATGAATATGTAAATAATTTCTTGGAACAAGAACCCATTCCGGGTATAAAAACAGAATTACAATACGCTCAAACATTTTTAGATGGCATCACTTTAAAAGAGGTGGATGAATTAGTAAATCAATGGATAAGCGACGATAATTTTGTATTGACTTTAACCGGTCCTAAAAAAGACGGAGTTAATATTCCTAACGAAAAAACTATTTTATCTATCTTAGATGCAGCCAAGAAAGAACAAACTCAGCCTTATGTAGATAATTTCAAACCAGAACCTTTGGTTGCCGAAAATTTGACAGCAGGCACTATTGTTTCTACTAAACCTAATACAGAGTTTGGTTATACCGAATATACTTTAAACAATGGCGTAAAATTTGTAGTAAAATCTACTGATTTTAAAGAAGATGAAATCCGTATCAATGCTTACAGCCCCGGTGGAACTTCATTATATGGAGACGATAAATTCTTTGCTGCTTCTCAAGCTGCAACTATTATCGACCAAAGCGGTATATCTACATTTGATAATACACAATTAAGTAAAAAATTAAAAGGAAAAAACATTGGTATTTCTCCTTATATTAATGAACTTACAGAAGGATTCAGCGGAAACTGCTCTCCTAAAGACTTAGAAACAGCTTTGCAATTGATATATTTGTACTTCAAAGCTCCAAGAAAAGACACCGAAGCTTTCAACAAATATATTTCACAATTGAAAAACCAAATAAAGAATATTGATGCAAATCCACAAGTAGCATACTCAGAAGGAGTAACCAAAGCTCTTTATCCAGATTCAAAACGTAAAATTGTTGTTCCTACCGAAGCTCAAATCAATGGATTAAATTTAGATGAAATTTATAATATCTATAAAGATCGTTTTGCTGATGCCAGTGATTTTACATTCTTCTTTGTAGGAAATGTTGCTGACAGCTCTATAAAAACTATTACCAAATATCTAAGTAACCTACCTTCTATCAACAGAAAAGAAAACTGGATGTATCGCGACACAGCAATTGTAAGAGGCGTTGTAAATAAAGATGTTATCAAAGGAACTGAAGATATGTCTATTTTAGGAGTTTTCCTTCTAAGAAACTTCGAATTCGATAACGCTAAAGAGCGTATGGCTGTAAATATCCTTTCAGATGCATTGCAAATTACTTTAACACAAGTGGTTCGTGAAAAAATGGGAGGAGCTTATTCTCCATATATCGGACTTCGTGCTGAAAAATACCCTACCGGAAAACTTACCGGACAAGCTATCATTCAGTGCCAGCCCAAAAATATTGATGCTATCACAAAAGCTATTTTCAAAATTATGAAGCAATACCAAAAGAAAGGTGCCGATGCTGAAACTTTGGATAAAGTTAAAAAACAAACTATCAGCGAGCGCGAACCCGAAATGAAACAAAATGGAACTTGGGTATCGTTTTTATATAGCAAGTATTGGTACAATACTCAAATCAGAAGTTTTGAAACTTTCTCTAATGATGTAAATGCTATTACTAATGAAGATATTAAAGCTGTTGCCAAAAAATATTTGAATACAGATCAATATATCCGCGTTATGTTAAAACCTGAAACTGTAAAGAAATAAGGCTTAAACCCTTGTTAAAATAGAAAAATCCCTGATTGAATGGTCAGGGATTTTTTATATTAAAAAAACAAATATTATTTATGAAGGATAAAATCTATTTTGTATCAGACTGTCATTTTGGAGTTCCTGACAAAATGAGCAGTCTCGAGCGAGAAAAAACATTTGTCCGGTGGCTGGATTCCATTAAGGCAGATGCTAAAATTTTATTTCTCTTAGGCGATATTTTTGATTTTTGGTTTGAATATAAACATGTAGTCCCCAAAGGCTACATCCGTCTGCTCGGAAAATTAGCCGAATTATCTGATACAGGGACTGAAATTCGTTATTTTACCGGTAACCACGACATGTGGGTTTTTGATTATTTTGAACAGGAAATGAATTTTAAAATTTATAGAAAACCTGTTGTTGAAGAATTTAATGGAAAAAAATTCTTTCTCGGGCATGGAGATGGACTAGGACCCGGAGATAAAAAATATCACCTTATTAAATGGATATATTCACGAAAAATAAATCAAAAGATTTTTGCATTCCTCCATCCTTACATAGGAAGCAGCATCGCCCAATATGTATCAAAAAGCAGCAGACTTGCTAATGGTAATAGCGACGAAATATTTTTAGGAGAAGAAAACGAACGATTAATCGTTTTTGCCAAAGAATTTATCAAAAAAAATCCTGTTGACTACATTATTTTAGGGCATAGACATCTGCCTGCTGATATATTGCTGGAAAAAACCCGTTATATTAACTTAGGAGAATGGATAAATAAGCATCTCTTTGCTGTGTTTGACGGCAAAGAATTAACAGTATCCTCATTTGAATAGATACATAAAAATTCTCATCAAAATTAATGTCCGGCAAAAGCAACACCCGCAATACTTACCCTACAACCTTCTACCTTAAGTAATTCTTGAGCGCAAGATTCTAAAGTCGCTCCCGTTGTTATCACATCATCTACAAGCAGCACATGCTTATGAGCTATATTTTCAGGATGTTGAACATGAAATACCTCCTGAACATTTTCCCAACGATTCCATCTTTTCTTTTTTGTCTGGCTATCAGAGGCTGTCTTCCTTACTAGAGACTGCGTATCAGTTGGAATTTTGGCTATATTAGAAAAACCTCGTACAATCATTTCACTCTGATTATATCCTCTTATTTTTAATTTCTTAGCATGAATAGGAACAGGGATAATCAAATCAATTGATGGCGTATTTTTCTGATTTACAAAATCTTTAGCTGATAATTCTCCCAAATAGACTCCTATTTCCTTTTTCCCTTTATATTTTAATTGATGTAAAAGCGACTGTAAAATCTCTCCTTTTGTAAAATAAGCAAGAGCATAAGCAGTTTCAAGCGAAATTCTTCCTTTAAATAATTCAAATACAGAATTTTTATCATCGAATTCAAAAGCTGTTTTAGGAAACTGTAATACACAATGGCTGCATAGAATATGTTCATTTTTAATAAGACTTCTGCTACATCCTAAGCAAATATCAGGGTAAATAAGATGGAAAAAATCAGAGATAAAGCTTCTCATAGCCAATTAAAATGTAAAAGATTTATGCAACATTCTATATGTTTTTCCGTTATTACAATAAAGCTTACTAAATCTAATAAAGATTTTACATCCTATAGTCCTCATTGTTATGGCTATTTCAGGTAATTTACTTAATTTTGCTTTTTAAATATCAATATAAAATTCATTTACATGACAAGCTACGAAGAAAATAACAATCGTAAAAAGAGCAGCAAAGTTAATATAATATTATTGATTTTGTGTATTTTGCTTGCTGGAAGTACCATTTATTTTGCAGTGAATGTCCGCACAGTAATTAAAGAAAAAGAAGTTTTTGTAAATAAAGCCGGAGATTTGCAAAGCGAATTAAATACTTTATTAGCAGAGCACGAAAAAATCAAATCCGAATATGGCGATTTGAAAAATCAATTAACAGATAAAGATAGCGTTATTTTAGCAAATGCAGAAGAAATAAAGCATTTAATTGCATCACAAGCAGATTATTATAAGATTCGCAAGAAATTAGATTTGCTACGCAAAATATCGCAAGGTTATGTTGCAAAGTTAGATTCTTTATATACGGTAAATGCTGCTCTAACAGCCGAAAATACACGTATTAAAGAAGAAGTTGTACAAGAAAGAAAACAAAAAACAGTTTTAACTCAAGAAAAAGAAGTTTTACAGCAGAAGGTGGATGTAGCTTCGCTTCTAAAAGCTGTAAATATCAGTCCATCCACAGTCCGGTTACGAAATGACGGTAAAAAAGAAGTAGCAACCGACAAAGCCAAAAAAGTAGAGCGTATTAATATTTGCTATACAGTATCAGAAAATAAGGTAGCTGCACCAGGTAAAAGAACTGCCTATATCCGTATAGCACGCCCGGATGGAGCCATTGTTTCCGAAGGAAAGGGAGATCAATACAGTTTTGATTACAAAGGAGAAAAGCTACAATATTCTATGAAAAAAGAATTTGATTACCAAAACAAGGATATGAATATCTGTACTTATTGGGATAAACGCGAAGGTACTGATGGAGCAATGACCGGAAAGTATACAGTTACCATTTATTGCGACGGTATTATTATCGGAGAAAGTTCGTTCGAATTGAAATAAAAAATCATATCTCAAAAAAGAAAGCGATTCTTAGATAACTAAGAATCGCTTTCTTTTTTATCCCTATTACTGTTTATAAAACATCTAATAAAGTTTCCAATTTAATTCCTCTTGAACCTTTAATTAGGATTACTTTTTCCTTAACCGGATTCATTTGCAGAAATGCTACAACTTCTTTCGCTGTTTCAAATATCAAATAATTATCAGTCTTTGTTTTTATAAACTCCTCTCCTACTAAGATAACATTGTCAAAAGCATACTTTTTGAGCAATTCTACAATATTTTGATGTTCCGCGGCACTTTGATCACCGAGCTCAAGCATATCGCCTAAAATCAGCATTTTTTGACCATATTTCATTTCTGCAAAATTTTGAATAGCCAAAGCCATACTCGAAGGATTTGCATTATAAGCATCCATGATAATTTGATTCTTTGCCGTTCTTATTTCTTGTGAACGATTATTAGTCGGGCTGTAATTTGTTAAAGCACATTCAATTTGATCATGACTTACTCCAAAATATCTTCCTATTGTAATAGCAGCAAGCATATTCTCCAAATTATAGCTTCCCACTAAATTTGACTGAATTTCATAGTTTTTTTGGCTATCTGTGTAAGCAAATTTCAAAAAAGGATTGGATTCTAAAACCTTACCTTGCAATCCAGCCTCTGTTTGGATGCCATAAAATATTGTAGGCGTTTGAGGTAAAAGGCTTTTCAGAATTTCATTATCATGATTTACAAACAAAGTTCCATTTCGATATGCTACCGATGTATAAAGCTCCTGTTTTGTTTTCATAACCCCTTCAATACTTCCAAATCCCTGCAAATGAGCCTTCCCTATATTTGTAATAATACCATAAGCAGGTTTGGCAATATGGCATAATGCAGCTATCTCTCCAAGAGCATTAGCTCCCATTTCAATAATAGCTATTTCGGTATCTTGAGGAATGGATAAAATTGTAAGAGGAACTCCAATATGATTATTCAAATTGCCTTTGGTAGCGTAGCATTTATATTTTTGGGACAATACGGCATGTAGTAATTCCTTGGTCGTTGTTTTTCCATTAGTTCCTGTAATTCCTATAATCGGAATAGATAAGTTATCGCGGTGCAGGCTTGCCAGTGCCTGTAAAGTTTCTAATACATTATCAACTAAAATATAACGGTCATTAATTTTATATTTTTCTTCATCAATAACTGCATAACTTGCTCCCTGCTCCAATGCAGAAGCGGAATATGCATTTCCATTAAAATTTTCACCTTTAAGGGCAAAAAAAATGGAATTCTGAATAATATTCCTAGAATCGGTAGTTATAACAGGATGTTCTTTATAAATAGAATAAATATTTTCTAATAGCATTTTCAATAATTTTTAGGTAAAAAAAACTGTCTAAAAAGCTAAGAAAAATGCTCTTTAGACAGTTTGAAATAAATAATTTTAATATTATTGAGATCCTAAGCGATCCATTGCACAACGGAATCCAATCCACGCTGCTCTTTGGTCTTCTTCTAAGAAACGTCTGTTTCCCGGGCTTACCCAATAAGCACCATCTTTCCATGAAGCTCCTTTATATACACGGGCATGGTCGTTTATCATTGAAGTAGCACCATATTCGTACATTTTTACTGTTGTAGTTGATGGGTCTGATTTTGATATTGAAAGCCAAGTTTCTACATCGCCATCGGCACCGGGAGTTTGAGCAGGAATTACAGAAGCATAATCACCATCTAAATAGTTAATATTGTTTGCCTGTTTGTAATTTCTTCTTTGAACATTTTCTTCAACACTTACATCTCTATAGGTTATGCGGCCCATCTCATCTTTTTCAGCAATGTTACCATCTTCATCCAATACTTTGGTTTTATAAACATTCCCTCTAAATGGGTTTAAGTCAGTATTATCTTGGCTTGACAAAGGTCTGTAAACATCTGCTACCCATTCGCTTACGTTTCCACCCATATCATACAATCCATAATCATTAGGGAAGAATGCATGAACCGGCGAAGTGTATTCATATTTATCATTCAACGAACCGGCAACACCCATATAATCTCCTTTTCCTCTTCTAAAGTTGGCATTAAATTCGCCTACATGTTTATTCGCATTTGAACGGGTTATGCTGCCATTCCATGGATAATTTTTTCTTACAACTACTCTTTCATCCAATGTATTACCTACTAACGATAATGCAGCAAACTCCCACTCGGCTTCGGTCGGAAGTCGGTACTTAGATAAGAAAATACCATCTTCCATGCGTACCTTTCTTTCTCCTCCTTGGTTTCTAGGACTTAAATCTGTTAAATTTTCGTTTACAAGACCTTCATATTGTCCCGCCAGATAAGCATCGGTTGTAAAAACATTGGATCCTGATTGATCTTCTTGATTAGGAAGCAAAATTCCACGATCTATTAATATTTTTTCATTTACTCTATCTGTTCTCCATGTACAGTATTGAGCTGCTTGCAACCAAGTTACCCCTACCACAGGATAGTTATCAAAGGCAGGATAGCGGAAATAGTTTTCTGCTAATCTGTCATTATATGAAAGTTTATCTCTCCATACATATTCATCCGGATGGGCATTCCTTACATATTCCGGAAAATCATCACCATAAGCATTTTTCAAATGGTTCAAATATTCGCGGTAGTCAACATTTCTTACTTCTGTTTCATCCATATAGAAAGAAGATACGGTAACACGACGGGGTTGGTTGTCCCAGTCGTAACGTGTATCTTGTTCTGTACGTCCCATAGTAAAAGTTCCGCCTTCTACAAAAACTAAGCCGGGACCTGTTGCTTGCTCTTCAAAATCTGCTACTTCAAATCCTCCCCAGTCAGGATCGTTATAATTCCATCCTGTAGTATTAGACGAACCTTGATTTTTGCACGATACAACTCCTAAAAGCATAGCTGCACCTAAAGATAAACTTGCAAAACGCTTGGCAAATGATTTCATACTTTATGTTGATTTAGTATATAAATATTTTCTTTTTTAATAATTAGAATACAGGACACAAAATCGGACGTATTTTTGTTTTCTTTTGCGGACAATTGAAAACATAGCCCAACGAAAGTTCATGTGCTCCGCCTGTTGAATTAGCCAATTTAGAAACAGTTAAATCATAGCTGTATGCAAATTTAAAGCTGTTATACTCCATTCCTAAAAGGAAAATCAATGCATCGGGATTTTCGAAATTCTGACGGAACCACATTCCGGCAACAAAAGGATATAAGTTAAAATAGAATCCATAATTCAACTCATGAAAATTTAATTGCTGCATGTATAAAATATTGGGAGAAAGCGTTGGATCTGTTTTTGATCTGCCCCCTCTTCCGGGTTCTCTTAAATTGATAACAGTTCCGGCATGTCCGGTAAATTTAAATGGAAGTTTAGCTACATTAATAAATCCTTCATCCGGTTGCGTTACATGGTGTACTGCAAATCCAAAATAAAAATTGTCGGAATACCCCATAAAACCGGTAGAAAAATCTAAAAACGTCTTGTTTTCTCTTCCTGTCCATTGCACTTCCGATGGACGAATATATCCTAAAATGGGATCAATTTGATCTCCAAAAATCAAGTTATCAAAATCTAAACGACGATTAGTAATTCCTGCCTGTAATGCTGCACGAATTGAAAAATCGCGGGTAACATCCATTTTAAAAGAATACATGGCAGAAAAGGAATTACTTAATATAGCTCCGCTTCCTATTCTATCTGAGGTTGCTAAAACTCCGATTCCTCCTGAAATACCAGGGAAATACTGGTCATAAGCAGCATTATAAGTAACATAGTTTCCAGGCAACGAGGGCCATTGATTTCTATAATTTGCTGTTACTCTTGGGCAAATAACCGAACCGGCTAAAGCAGGGTTCAGATATAACGGATTAGCATAAAACTGAGAAAAATGGGGGTCTTGTGCTTGCATATCAGGTACAAGCATAAAACAAATGCTAAAAAGCAATACGCACTTTCTCAATAACTTAATACAATTCTGCTTCATGTATTATCGGTATTATTTTAGCTTACAATATTACACAAAAAAATTTATTCCTACAAACATTTTCAATATATCTTTGTTCTGAATTAATTTTTTGCAATAATATTATACTTTGATTTTATCAATCGGGTTTCATTTTCTGGTTACTAAAACTCTATTTTAACTTTTTCTACTTCACAAAGCTTTGTTCAATTATTCCCCTCTAACCAATAAATGGCTTACATACAGAAACTAAAACACTGATATTTTGAGATTCTTTTTCGGATTTTCAGAAATCTTCATAATCAAAGTATTCATATTTTCTGTCATATTTTTCATATTTACATACAAAGAATCATTGGTAAGCAATAAACCCGCAGAACCTTCTCCTCGTTCTATTTTAGAAAGAATTGTATTCATTTTAGCTGCGGAGCCTTCCAATTGGGCTAAAGTTCTTCCTATATCAGCTTTTGCAAGAGTGTCGCTTATAGATGCAAAATTTTTAATCGCTCTTTCTATTTTGGGACTACTTTGATTAAGTGAAGCTGATAAATTTTCTATATTTTTAAGGATAGTCTTAATTCTTACATCTTCGCTTTGCAACATGCCGTTGAGTGAAGATGCAGTTCCTTTCAAATCTTGGCTTATATGTTTGATATTTTCAAAAGTTGCAATCAGGTTATTCTGTGTTTGTTGATTAAAAATTAAATGCATAGATGCAATTAATGAATCTGTGTTGGAAAGCAGTTTATCAGCTTTGGTTTTAATGGGTGTTAACTGCGTAATTAATTCATCTTTAAAGCTGTTTTCATAATCTATACTAATATAATCTCCATTTTCTGCATATGCCAACGAATTACCAATTACGATTTCCATTGCCCTCGACCCCAATAATCCATCATTAAAAATATGAGCTACCGAATTTTTCGGAATTTTATATTTCGACCGAACCACTATTTCGACCAAAATATCGCCTCCGGCTTTATCTACAAATTGAACTTCTTTTATATATCCTACTTTCAATCCATTTATATATACATAGTTCGATGCAGCCAATCCATCTATCCTTGGATAAACTGCAAATAAATGAGTTTCTTTTGAAAAGATATCTTTACTTTGAAGAAAGTTAAAGCCCCAATATAATATTAGGATAGCGGCTAAGGTTGTTACGCCTATTTTAACTTCTCTCGTAAATTTTATTTTGTATGGCATATTGACTTATAAAATAACTACAAAAGTACGCTTTTTTTGACATTTATGATAATCTAATTTAAAAAGACTCATATCACAACTATAAATTTTAGATATTCAGCCTTCTCGTTTCTATCAAATAAAAAAGCGACACATAAATTTTATTATGCATCGCTTTTCATTTTTTAAATAAAATTTCTTTTTATGCTACCTGTTTATTGGAGAAAACTTTCCAAATTAGAGCCGATAAAATAGCTCCTATAAACGGAGCAACAATAAATAACCACAAATGGCTAAGTGCAGTTCCTCCTTGGAATATTGCAGGTGCAATACTACGAGCAGGATTTACAGATGTTCCTGTTAGAGGAATACAAACAATGTGAATTAAGAAAAGTGTTAGACCAATAGCTAACCCAGCCAAATTTCCGGCTCCTTTTTCACTATCTGTTGAACCAAGTACTACCAATACAAAAATAAAGGTAAATACAACTTCTGCAATAAAGGCTTGCCAGATATTTGCATCTGCAAAATCATTGGCTCCCGTCATAGTTGGTCCTGCATTTCCTCCGGTTTTTATTAAGGCATAAATAATAGCGGAACCAATAAATGCACCTATTACTTGAAATAACATGTACATGCCTGCATCTTTACCGCTAATGCGTTTTGCAATAAGAGCACCTAATGTGATAGCCGGATTGATATGACAGCCTGAAATGCCGCCAATGGTATAAGCCATTGCGATTACAGCTAGTCCGAATGCAAAAGCCACACCAAGAGTTCCTACTCCTGTTGCAACAGCACCCGGGGCGCTTCCTGCAAACACAGCGCTACCGCATCCTAATAACACAAGCACCATTGTACCAATCATTTCTGCCAAATACTTTTTCATAATTTTGAATTTTAGTTAATAATAAATATTGGTTAATGTATAAACAAACAAGGTATAGTACATAATTGTTTACTATACCCTGTTATTTAATTATTTATAAACTCTGTTTAGGCTGGTAAGAATTGATGTGTCTATCTTTCTTTTCGGTGTAAATATCCGGTATTGTAACCATCACTCCTATCTCTTCCACTCCTCCCCAATGTATATTTTCGGATGCTCCAAACGATTTCATGGTTGATGATAATGCCATATAAGCATTGATTAAAGGAGGAACGTGGGCATCTAAAATACGGGTTTGCTTACTTAGGATAAGATAGTCTTCTTTATAGTTACTTCCTGTAAATATTTTTTGCAATTCGGCATCGCTGGCAACACTTTGCACCGGAAATTTTGGAACCACCAAGTTTTGTGTATCTGGAAAATGTTTCTCAAAAAGATACAATACCATATCACGGGCTAGCTTATCCATTTGAGGATAAACGGTTACTTTGCCGAAAAAATATTTCATTTCAGGCATATTTACAATCAAAGCCCCTAATCCATCCCAAAGATTATCTAATGAATAAATTCCCTTGCGGGCATTTACCGTTGGTTGGTATTTCAATTGCACAAAAGAGCGTCCCAGCTCTATCATATAAGGCAGGTAATTTGTACAAAATTCCTGCGAAAAATCAAAAATTTCGGCAACAGCACTATCTAGTTCTCCATCGGCTTTTTTCAGTATATTGGCTCCTTCAATAAACCGATATCCTCCTACAATTTCTTCATCTTCCGGATCCCAAACAATTAATTGCTTATAATTATGTGGAGGCGTTTTGGTATCAAATTCATCAATATCCAACTCATCACCCGAACCTCCTCCAGCCATTCGAAAACATTCTTCACGAAGCCTGCCTATTTCTCTCATCAGATTAGGCGAGCTTTGTGCTGTAACTACATATATTTGTTTATTTCCAAAATTACTATTCCTCAAAAAATATTCTTGAGTTAATTCAGCATACAGCAAATTTCTTTCAACAGGTGGAATGATAGCTTTCATTCAATCAAATTATCAAGTAAATTAAGAATCTTCTATTAGGAACAATTAGTGGTAAATTCTAAGTCCGGATTATTTTTCAAACTATAAACATGTTCTTTAATAAGAGCAGCCCATTCTTTACCCGTTTTATTATCATTCAACATGCTATGTTTTATCGGTCTGCCAAAAATTAAATTTGTTCGAATCCCTCTTTGCTTAAAAAGCTCTGAGGGTAAAAGAAATAATTCCAAATTAGTTTTAATGCCTAATTTTTTCCTAAGGGAAGCAAAGTTATAGAAAAATTTTGAATTTCTACCATCAATATATACGGGAATGATGTCTCTTTCATATTGAATGGCTTTATTAATAAAGGTTTTTTTCCATTCTAAATCGCAAATCTTTTTTTTACCTTGCTTACGGGAAACCAAGCCAGCCGGAAAGAATAATATAATATTATCTGATTCAAAAGCTTGGTTTAGCGCATCAATATTATCGGTATTTTTACCAAACTTATTAATGGGAATAAAAATCGTATTTAAGCCCGGAATATGTAGCAATAAATCATTTACCGGAAAAATTATATCTTTTCTTACCTTACCTACTTCTTGTATAAATGCCAATCCATCCATACCTCCCAACGGATGGTTGGCTACCATTATATAACGACCTTGAGCCGGAATATTCTCAGGATTTGTAGATGTAACTTCACTTCCAAATTCTTGTAAAACTCCTTCTGCAAAATCAATCCCTGTTTTGTCTTTCTGATTTTTAACTACTTGATTAATTTCTTTTATATGAAAGAATTTTTTTACCCATGAGAGTACAAATTTGGGAATCCATTTTAGTAATTTAGGATTTTTTCCGGCAATGATTTTCTCCAAGTCAATAAAAGCATCCTGCATTAAGATTTCCTGTGCCATTGAGTTATGATTTCAAGTAATTCTGCTCATTTTTGATATACTACAAAGGTAATGATTTCTGTTGTAATTTTATATGATTTCTCTTGTTTGATTATTTTTTATTGAACTGATTTCTTTTGTTGTTTTTTTAGTAACTGCTTATAAATGATACTTATCGCTGATTATCAGGCATTTTTTAATATTCCCTTTAACTCTGCAGTTATTGTTGATAAATTATGATGCACCTCAACAAAATTTTGACTAAAAATCGGTTTCTTTGCTCCTTATTTAAGATTTTATGGAGAAAGATAAAATTATTTTATTATCAACAGCTTATATGCCTCCTATTGAATATTTTGCCGCATTGGTTCATGCAAAATCAGTTTATATAGAAACGCATGAAACTTACCTCAAGCAAAGTTATAGGAATCGAGTTGAAATTTATTCGGCAAACGGAAAAATGGACTTATCAATTCCTATCCACAAAATTAATGGAAATCATACACTTACAAAAGACATAGAAATATCATATACAGATAATTGGAATAAAAAGCATTGGAAAGCTATTGAATCGGCATATAATAAATCGCCTTATTTTCTTTATTATAGGGATGAGTTAGAACACTTTTTCATAAATAAATACGAGACTTTACTCAATTTAAATACAGAGCTGCTTCAATTTTTACTGAAAAAATTACGAATATCCGCTTTAATAGGATTTACAGAAGAATTTTTTGCAGAATCTCCTGATAATTATATAGATTTAAGATGGAAGATTCATCCCAAGCAAGTATCCGGCATACAATTTGAACCCTATTGGCAGGTTTTTGATGCTAAGCATGGATTCATTTCCAATTTAAGCATTATTGATTTGTTGTTTAATTTGGGTCCCGATTCAAGGGATTATCTAAATCAGGTAAACTCATATTTTCTTGCTAAATAAACACCTGTACAAGAATTCACATTTTTCGCAACTTGGGCATGCCAAAGATTTCATGTACCTTTGCCATAGAAAATCAGAATTATGGGAAATATTTTATCAATTGTAGGACGTCCCAATGTAGGCAAGTCTACATTGTTTAATCGTCTTACAGAAACTCGTGATGCCATTGTAGATCAGATAAGTGGTGTTACCCGCGACCGCCATTACGGGCAATCGCATTGGAACGGCATCGAATTTTCAGTTATAGATACAGGTGGGTATGTTGTGGGTGGAGACGACGTTTTTGAAGAAGAAATACGCAAGCAGGTTGCATTAGCTATTGAAGAATCGGATATTATTCTTTTTTTAGTTGACGTAAAAGAAGGTCTTACGCCTATGGATGAGGATGCAGCCGATATGCTCCGCCGTTGCAACAAACCTGTTTTCTTGGTTGCAAACAAAGTAGATAATGCTTCTCGTTTACAAGAAATCAATGACTTTTATGCTTTAGGATTAGGAGATATTTATTCTATTTCTGCAATCAATGGAAGCGGAACGGGAGAATTGTTAGATGAAGTTGTAAAAAGCTTTGATATTGAGACTAAAACCGATTTGTTGGATTTACCCAAAGTTGCTGTAATTGGAAAACCCAATGTAGGTAAATCATCACTTATCAATGCTTTGATAGGTGAAGAACGGAATATTGTCACTCCGGTTTCGGGCACTACACGCGATGCCATTATGACTCGTTACAACAGCTTTGGTTTCGATTTTTATTTAGTAGATACTGCCGGATTAAGAAAGAAACAAAAAGTATTTGAAGATATTGAATTTTACTCCGTTATGCGTTCTATCCGAGCAATTGAAAGTTCGGATGTATGCGTAGTGATGCTGGATGCCACACAAGGCATTGAACAACAGGATTTAAGTATATTCAGTTTGGCACAACGAAATAAGAAAGGAATTGTAATTGTAGTAAATAAATGGGATTTGGTAGAAAAAGAAACTAACACCCACAAAGAGTACGAAGAGCTTATTCGTGAACGAATTGCACCTTTCAACGATGTTCCGATTATTTTCACTTCTGTACACAAAAAACAAAGAATTTATAAAGTACTGGAGGAAACAATAAGGGTTTATAAAAACCGAAATCGCAAAATTTCTACATCCGAACTTAACGATACTATATTACCCATTGTAAAAGATGAAAATCCGCCTCCATCATACAAAGGTAAATATATAAAAATCAAATATATTACACAGCTACAAACGGCTTATCCTTCTTTTGTGTTCTTCACAAATTTACCACAATATGTACGAGATCCATATCGGCGTTTTGTAGAAAATAGAATGCGTGAAATATATGATTTTGAAGGAGTTCCCTTGATTATCTATTTCAGGCAAAAATAAAATTCAGAATTTCAAGATTTATGATAGCTCAGCTTACAGAGAAGATAGTCAAGGCTTTAGAAAAAGAAAATTTTATCGGCAAGCCTCAGGAATTGTATATTCCCATAGAATATGCTCTTTCTCAGGGAGGGAAACGAATACGTCCGGTATTTGCTCTTTTAGCTTCCGAAATATTGGGAGGAAAAAGTGACGAAATTATAGATGCTGCTTTGGCATTAGAGGTATTTCATAATTTTACTTTGCTTCATGATGATTTAATGGATAAATCACCTTTACGGCGTGGCAAAGAAACCGTTTATCAAAAATGGAATGCCAATATCGCCATTCTTTCAGGAGATGCTATGAGTTCATTGGCTTTCAAATATTTAATAAGAAATCCAAAACCCTATACTGCTCAATTTCTGAATTTATTTACCCAAATGACTTTAGAAATTTATGAAGGGCAGCAATACGACATGAATTTTGAAACTGCTGAAAGCGTGACTATTTCTGAATATATGGAAATGATACGTTTAAAAACAGCCGTATTTTTTGCTACAGCATTAAAAATGGGAGCGATTTCTGCAAATGCTTCGGAATCAATTGCAAATCTATTTTATGAATGCGGGCTTAATTTAGGATTAGCTTTTCAGTTGCAGGATGATTTGCTTGATTGCTACGGAAATACAGAAATATTTGGTAAGCAAACAGGTACGGATATAATGGATAATAAAAAGACGTTTTTGTTTTTAAAAGCTTTGGAATTAGGTAATAATGGACAAAAACAAACTCTAAGGCATTATTTCTCTTCTACCGATTTTGCAAGAGACGAAAAAGTAAATGCAGTAAAAAATATCTATGAACAACTGCATATTAGACAATTAACAGCAAAAGAAATTCTATATTATTCGCAAAAATCGAAAGATGCTTTGGCAAAAATTAATGTTGTTGATGATAAAAAAGCAGAGTTAATTCAATTTATAGATAAATTAGCAGATAGAGAAATATAAATATCTGCAAACAAGATTATTAAAAAATATATCCATTTTTTAATTTGAATATAAATTCCTGAATCCATGAATATTAAAAACTTAAAAATAGCCATTTCGGGAGAATTAGGAAGTGGAAAATCAGTTTTAAGCAGCCAGCTAAGTGAAAACTTGGGAATTGAAATTATTTCTGTCGGAAAAATACAACGCCAGCTTGCCGAAAAATATGGCATGACAACTCTGGAATTTAACCAATACATGGAAACTCATCCAGAACTGGATGAAGAATGTGATGCCATGGTTACAAAATATGGAAAATCAGACACTCCGTTAATTTTAGATTCGAGATTGGCTTGGCATTTTGTTCCTCAAGCATTTAAAATACATTTATTGGTTAACAGTAAAGTAGCTGCACAAAGGATTTTGAATGATAAAGTAAGAAAAAATGAAGCTTATACAGATGTTGTAGAAGCCGAAAAAAACCTGATTGCACGCAAAGCCAGCGAAACTTTACGTTTTAAACAACAATACGGATTAGATATCAATGACATAAACAATTACGATGTTGTTATTGATACTACTCAAATTACTCCCAAAAGCGTTTTTCAACAAGTGATGCAAGCTTTAGAAAAATGGCAAGAAAAAAATAAGGATTAAGCCTTATTGGTAAGAATGATTAATAACTCCCTGCAAGCAAAATCTGAGATTCTTAAACATTTAGCTTTTGAACCTACTCAAGGGCAGTCTCAAGCTATAGATAGTTTAGTTGATTTCCTTGCAGATAAGCAAGATGACATTCTTTACTTACTTAAAGGTTATGCCGGAACCGGTAAAACTACCTTGGTAAGTGCATTAATTAAAGCTCTGCCTGCTCTGCATTTAAAATCAGTTCTGTTAGCTCCTACCGGACGGGCAGCTAAAGTTCTTTCGAATTATTCTGAAAAGCAAGCTTTTACAATTCATAAAAAAATCTATCGGATAAAAACTGATAAATTCGGCGGTGTCCGCTGTACTTTAGATAAAAATCTGCATACCAATACTATATTCATTGTAGATGAGGCATCTATGATTCCTGATTACACAACCGCAGAAGCCCGTTTATTTAGCGATAGAAGTTTGCTTGAAGATTTATTTTTTTATGTTTCTGAAGGTAAAAATTGCCGTTTATTGCTTTTGGGTGATACGGCACAGCTTCCACCTGTAGGATCTGAAATTAGTCCGGCTTTAGATATTGATTTTCTTAAAAATACTTTTGTCTCTAATTTATATACCTTTGAACTTACTGAAATAGTACGGCAAACTAAAACTTCAGGAGTTTTATATAATGCCACTTTATTAAGAGAAAAAATACGAAATCAGATTTTTAATCTGCCCTATTTTGAACTTCCGTCATTTTCTGATATTAAAAAAGTGGAACCCGGAGAATTGGAAGAATTATTGCATAATTATTATGACATTCATAATCTTGAAGATACTGTTGTGATTTGTCGTTCAAACAAACGAGCCAACATATTTAACCGCGAAATCCGATCTCGAATTTTATTTAAGGAAGAAGAAATAAGCAGCGGCGATTATATGATGGTTGTTAAAAATAATTATTTTTGGCTGCCGGAAGATTCTCAAGCTGGGTTTATTGCCAATGGAGATGTAATTGAATTGCTCAGGATTGGAAAGATTGAAGATATGTATGGTTTTCGCTTTGCCAATGTTTCCATTCGTTTGGTCGATTATCCCGATCATCCTCCTGTTGAGGTAAAAATTATATTAGATACGATTTACTTAGAAAGTCCTTCACTTAGCTATGCTGATGGAAATCGTTTGTTTGAAGCTGTGATGGAAGATTATAATGATTTAAGCCGGAAACAGGAACGCATTCAACGTGTGAAGCAAAATCCTTACTTCAATGCTTTACAGGTAAAATTTTCTTATGCGCTTACCTGCCATAAAACGCAAGGCGGACAGTGGGATACTGTTTTTTTGGAGCAATCATGGCTTCCTTCGGGAGAGCCTGATTTAGAATATACCCGATGGCTCTATACTGCTCTTACCAGAGCTAAAAAACGTATATTTTTAATTGGATTTAGCGAAAAATACTAAACAACTATTTTTGCAAAACATCTATCAAGGCAAATAAATTGGACGAAAATAATTTAACAGCAATTGCTAATAAAATAACCCCGAAAAACTTCCGTAGAATATATATTCCTCCTTTACCTATAACACGTTCTATTACATTCGCTTTTCGCAAAACAATATATACAATTCCCATATTAAATAGTATGGCTAAAATAATATTCAAAATATTATATTCAGCCCGCAGAGAAAGTAAAGTAGTAAGCGAACCAGCACCGGCAATTAACGGAAATACTATGGGAACAATAGTGGAAGAGCCACTTGGACTGTCGTTTTTAAAAATCTCAATGCCAAAAATCATTTCTATTGCCAAAACAAATATCACTAAGGCTCCTGCCACAGCAAATGATTCGATATTTACACCAAATAAATTTAGCAATGCCTTTCCTACAAAAAGGAATGCTATAAATATAATTAAAGAATAAATAGTAGCTTTGCCGGCTTCAATATTCCGCCCTTTTGATTGAATATCTAACACAATGGGTGTTGCACCAATAATATCTATAATGGCAAATAACACCATAAAAGCACTCAAAAATTCTTTTAAATTAAAAATCAGCATAAAGATGGGATATATTTATTACAACAAAATCTATACAAGAATAGCTTTACAGCATTAACAAAATCATTAAAAGGATTACTTTTATCAAACAGGAAATAGTTGCCGATATTTGTAAATTTCTTTCCACAAAGGTACTAAAACAAAGAGACCATCTGAAAGTAGATGGTCTCTTTAAATATAATTATTAATCCTTCCCGCTACTTCCAATAATGGTTATGGTTCCTTTGTATTCCTTCTCATTAAACTGATTCTTTGCCTTGAATATAAAGAAATAGGTTCCGTCTGATAAATTCTTCGGTTACCAATTGTTTTTATAATCTTTATCATAAAATACTCGTTTGCCATAACGGTTGTAAACGTACAAAGTATTTTCGGGATAATTCTCCATTCCATTAGGGGCTATCAAATTCTTGATTATGAATACATCATTGATGCCGTCTCCGTTGGGAGTTAAGACATTGGTATAGGATAATGAATCGTTTATTACCTTGACTAATTGTGAGGTTGAATCGGCACAGCTTGGAGATAAAGGATTGGTTACCTTATAGAATACAGTATATTCTGCCGTAATTGCTTCATAAATATGAGATGGGGCATAGGTTGTATCTGTACTTTCATCGCCAAAATTCCAATAGTATTGGAAGCCCGGAACTTCTTCGCTGGCTGGAATAAATTTTGCTACAGGATTACTGGCATGAACTGGCTCGGGTTGATGGATAAATTCTGCATTGGGTTTGCGATACATGGTTATTACCTTGTCTATCTTTATCGTATCTGCACAGTTAGAGGAGTTACTGGCTATAAGGGTAACGTCATAGGTATCGGATAAGGCTCCGGACACGGCTGTATAGGTATGAACGGGATTAACTTCTGCTGATTGGGTGCCATCTCCAAAATCCCAGTGAAATTTTGCATTGATGGGGTCTGTGTAGTTCTTAAAGCTTATGGTTGCTTCTCCACAACCTTCGGAGGGGTATGGGGAAGGCATAAAGCTTACGGCTGGTATATCTGAAACGGTTACTACAATGGTATCGGAAGCGATACAGGTTATATTCGGATATTGGTTTCTTATCAACAAACTGTATTCGGTAATTCCGGGGTTGGGATTGGTGTAGATAGATTCTGTTGTATCTCCGGTTGACCAGTTATATTTTAAGTCTGGAACTTTCGGATCTAACAACAACGTGGTTCCTATGCATACGGTTGTATCTTTCCCAAACTGGAATTGAGGGTTTTTATAAATAGTGATATGAATACGATTGGTGTCGGCTTGACAGCCTCCACTCTGGGTAACAACCTTGTAGTATCCTGTATCAGCTACTGTTATTTTAGGCTTCTGATAATAGTATGTATTCTTTCCATTTAAAAATGCTCCCTCTTGGATTATTTTGTTAGAGGGTCCTATCCAAGTATAGTAGGCTCCTTCATAGGGAGTCGCTGTAAATTTAATTTGATCTCCTTCGCAATATTCCTGATTAGGCTTATCCACAATCATCCCTACATCCAGTTTTCTAAAATCAGAGAAAAAGCCATAACGGCAGGTGTTCTCATCCCCATTAATAATACCCATGTGAAAAGGTTCTCCTTTGTCTTGATAAAGCACATTACTACTGCCTGAAGGGATATCAGATGATGAAAATGAATGTTTTGCAGCGACCCAATCTGGATTCCCTTTTACAGGAGTGAAAACAACTTTCAGATCTTTTACTAAATTTTTTGGTGTTCCATTATTAGTAGTTAGTATTAGGTCATTTTCATATCCACTTCTAATAAACATTGTTAATTCAAAGTATTTGGGGGTGTATCCAGATCCATTGATTTTATCAGAATCATCGGTTCCAGGAATGGTTCCTACTTTGCCACTTCTTGCAAAAGGAATACGAACAGATCCTGTACAAATAATAGAAGGGACAATAGCACCCCCAACTTCACCCCCATAACCTGTAATATGAAATAAGTACACAGGTTTGGAAGCATAAATATATATAGCTGAAAATTCTGTACTAATTAATCCTTGATAGGTTTCCCCAGTGTTAATAGTATCCACAATTTTACCTGCAACACTGATTTCAGTAAAATCTTGAGTGGCTGTAACAAAGAAAAAATCAGGAGCAGGAACTGATGAAGATGTTGTCAAACTTCCTCTTGTTAAAATATATTCTTGTCCAATATTTTCAATAGGAATAGACTGATCCATGGCAACATCATCGCCGGATTTATATCCTCCTGGAACAGATGGATTTGAGCTAGCAGGAGTAAGTGAACAATCCTTAGAGGTTATTGCAATGGGTTTGTTGGATTTAACTACAGATCCGAGGGGTCTATCTGCCGGTAAGCCTTGTGTAGACAGTTGCATAGAATATGTTTGCCCTCTATTTAAATTAACTGTAAACGAACCTGCGGAAGCTGGATGTCCTGCTACATCTTTAGTGGGTGTAATAGTAACAATAGTCGCATCTTCAGTAGCTACTATGTCGCATGAAAAACGTGATGCTGCATAGCCTGGCAACCTATTTTGACCAGCAACAAAGAAAGATGTTCCTAATGCCGATTTTCCTTTCATTGCAATTAAATCTGAATTTAATTTATCTGCTACTTCGTAATATGCCATAATAGGAGCAGTAGATGACACATATAAACCTCTATTTTCAACAGCATCTGATTTAACACATTCCAGATACTGTAACCGGATAGTTAAGTTAAGGGTATAAGAACTATATGCAGGGATATCAATGGCTTCCGATTTCCATTGCATGGCGGGTTGCTCGACATAAATGGTAGTTGGCTGTGCTTCTGTGGCAAGATGTAATAAAATGGGACTCTCACCATGCGCCCCATTTAAATCTGGACAGGCTAACCAAAATTCAGTATCTATTTGGGCTTGTACACTGAAACTAATTACCACTACAGCAATCAAAGATAATAGTATTTTCTTCATAATAACCTTATATTTATTTTTCATTAAACATGAATCATTCAAGTTTTCACTCAAATAATTCATTAATTATATTGTAAACTTCTCTATATTTCTTAATCCTTTCCACTACTTCCTATAATGGTTATGGTTCCTTTGTATTCCTTCTCATTAAACTGATTCTTTGCCTTGAATATAAAGAAATAAGTCCCATCTGATAAATTCTTTGGTTCCCAATTGTTTTGGTAATCTTTGGCATAAAATACTCGTTTGCCATAACGGTTGTATACATACAAGGTATTTTCGCCATTATTACCCCCATAATTCTGCACTCCGTTTGGGGCTATCAAATTCTTGATTATAAATACATCATTAATGCCGTCTCCATTGGGAGTTAAGACATTGGTATAAGACAATGAATCATTTATTACTTTGATTGGCCTAGAAGTTGAATCGGCACAGCTAGGGGATAAAGGATTGGTTACCTTATAGAATACAGTATATTCTGCCGTAATTGCTTCATAAATATGAGATGGAGCATAGGTGGTATCTGTACTTTCATCACCAAAATTCCAATAGTATTGGAAACCGGGTACTTCTTCACTAGCAGGAATAAATTTAGCTACGGGATTACTGGCATGTATAACATCCGGAGTATAAATAAATTCTGCATTGGGTTTGCGATACATCGTTATTACCCTGTCTATCTTTATTGTATCTGCACAGTTAGAGGAGTTGCTGGCAATAAGGGTAACATCATAGGTATCGGACAGTGCTCCTGATACGGCTGTATAGGCATGAACGGGATTGACTTCGGTTGATTGGGTGCCATCTCCAAAATCCCAGTGAAATTTTGCATTGATAGGGTCAGTGTAGTTCTTAAAGCTTATGGTTGCTTCTCCACAACCTTCGGAGGGGTATGGGGAGGGCATAAAGCTTACGGCTGGTATATCTGAAACGGTTACTACAATGGTATCGGAAGCGATACAGGTTATATTCGGATATTGATTTCTTATCAATAAACTATATTCGGTAACTCCGGGATTAGGATTGGTATAAATGGCTTGTGTCGTATCTCCGGTTGACCAGTTATATTTTAAATCTGAAACTGCGGGGTCTAAAAATAATTTAGTCCCTATGCACACAGTTGTATCTTTCCCAAACTGAAATTGGGGATTCTTATAAATCGTGATATGAATACGGCTGGTGTCGGCTCCACAACCTCCGCTCTTAGTGACCACTTTGTAAAACCCTGTATCTGATACTGTTATTTTAGCTTTTTGATAGTAGTATGTATTTTTCCCATTTAAAAATGCTCCTTGTTGAATTATATTATTCGTGGGTCCTATCCATGTATAATAGGCTCCTTCATAAGGGGTCGCTGTAAGTTTAATCCGGTCTCCTTCACAATATTCTAAATTAGGTCTATCTGCAATCATGTTTACATTGACTTTTTTGAAATCGGAGAAAAAGCCATAACGACAGGTATTTATATCTCCTGTAATAATGCCCAAATGGAATGGTTCACCATCCTTATGATAAATAACGTTACTACTTCCTACTAGAATTTCGGCTTTAAGATCTTTCTTAACAGCAACCCAATCACTGTTCCCAGGTACATCTTTAAACGCATGTGCTATATCTAATGTTATAAATTGTTTTTCGGGCTGGTTATTTGTAACTAGGTATAACCCATTTTCCTGACCTTTCCGAATGAATACAGTTAATTCAAATCCGACTGGTGCATATCCTTCTGCAGTGCCTCCAGGCGCTGAAGTAGAAGGGGTAGTGCCCACTTTCCCACTACGTGCAAAGGGAATACGTGACGAACCTGTGCATATAATTGAAGGAAGTATAGCTCCTCCCACTTCTGAATTATCACTTCCCGTAATTTGAAATACATAAATAGGCTTGGTTGTCCGAATGTAAGTTGCAGGTTTTTGGACAGCCTTAGCAGCAAAACCTCCTTTATAAACTTCCCCTTTTTGCAAAGTAGCAACAGGGGCTGGTTGACCATCTAGGTATATTTCCGTGTTATCTTCAGTTGCTGTTAGAAAATAATAATCTCCATTAGGCAAAGACCCATTAGGTATAATATATTCTGTCCCTATATTTTCTACCGGAATAGATTGATCCATAGCCGCATCAGCAGCATAAAGTCTGGTTAAAGGATCTCCTTCTTTTCCTTGAAGCGGTGCTAATGAACAATCTTTTATGGTCATAGCTATAGGGTTGTTAGACGTTATTTCTGAGCCAATAGGTCTCTCCTCACCTTCTCCTTGTTTTCCTATTTGGATAGAATAAGTTTGCCCTCTATTTAAAGTGACATCGAAAGGCATTCCTGCGGGATGTCCTACAACATCTTTATTGGGTTTAATGGTAACAACTGTTCCGTCTTCTGTAGCTACAATATCACATGAAAATCTAGAAATTACAAAAGTTGCATCCCCAGCCGCTATAAATCTATTTTGCCCTGTTATAAAAAAATGTGTTCCCAATGCTGATTTTCCCTTTAATGCAATGAAATCAGAGTTTTGCTTATCTGCAACTTCATAATAGGCTGTAATTAGTGCTGTTGAACTAATATACAAACCCCTATTTTCAACAAGATTAGGAGTTACACATTCTAACATAGCTTTTCTGCTGGTTAGATAATAAATGATGGATGAATTTGCAGGAATATTTATTTCTTCCGATTGCCAATTCATAGCCGGTTGTGAGATAATAACCGTGGCGGGATCTTCTTTGGTTGATAAGTGTAATAAAATTGGTTCATCTTTTGGGTACTCTGTCCCCCCGTGGTTTTCATTCAAATCGGGACATGCCAGCCAAAATTCATAATCCAATTGGGCTTGTACTGTTAAACTCAATACTACCAAAGTCACAAAAGATAGGAAAATCTTCTTCATAAAATAAGTATTTTAATAGTTATTTCGATTCAGTATAGGCAAACAATAAAAAATAGCTTTTCAATTACATTTTATATATAATTGACAAAAATACAATTTTATACACTAATGAACAACTTTTAGACACATTATTTTTGGTGAAAGTTGTATTCCATGATAATTTTTTGCTTGTATATAAATTTCATGTAAATTTGTTGGGTTAAATCTTAAAATAAATTTTTATAAACCTAAAATATAGCGAATGAAACCAACATTAGTAGTACTGGCAGCCGGCATGGGAAGCCGATACGGCGGATTGAAGCAAATAGATGGCTTAGGTCCTGCAGGTGAAACCATTATTGATTATTCTATTTATGATGCCATACAAGCGGGATTCGGCAAGGTAGTTTTTATTATTCGAAAAAGTATCGAAGCTGATTTCAAACAAGTTTTTTCAGCTAAATATCAAGGGAAAATAGAAATCGATTATGTTTTTCAGGAACTGGAAAATGTGCCGGCTCATATTCAAATTAATCCTGAACGGCAAAAACCTTGGGGAACAGGACATGCGGTGCTGATGGCAGCCGAAAAAGTGAAAGAACCTTTTGCGGTTATCAATGGCGATGATTTTTATGGAAGAGAAGCTTTTGCTGCCATTGCCCAATTTTTAACGGAAACAGAAAATAATTCGCAACTATCTGCAATGGTGGGCTACCTGCTCAAAAATACTTTATCTGAAAATGGTTTTGTTTCCCGCGGGGTATGTAAAGGTAATGCTACTAATAAATTGCAAACAGTCACGGAATGTAGTCAGATACAAAGAATAGGCGGGGTAATAAAATTTAAGAATGAGGATGGTAATTTTCAAGTTTTAGATGAAAACACTATTGTTTCGATGAATTTTTGGGGATTTAAGCCTCGATTTATGCATCAACTTAAAGAACAGGTCGAAAGTTTTATCGAAAAAAATTCGCAGGAGCCTAAAGCTGAAATATATGTTCCGTTAGTTGTTGATAATCTGATAAAAAGCGGAGATATGGAAGTGGAAATTCTGGAAACTTCTGCTGAATGGTTTGGGGTAACTTATCAAGAAGACCGTCCTGTGGTAGTTCAACGGCTAAAGGAATTATCGGAACAAAAAGTATATCCTCCTAAAATATGGTAATCTAGCAAAATTCTAAAAATCAATTATTATGGAAGAAAAATTTAAAAATATTGTAAATCAATTTTCTACAAACGGTACAATTACAAAAGTTTTAGCTTTAGGGGCCGGACATATCAACGATTCATATAAAGTATATGCGGAAGGGGAAAACCAACCTAAGTATGTTTTACAACGCATTAATCATCACATTTTTAAAGATGTGGAAGGGTTGCAGCAAAATATTTTAAGGGTAACTAATCATATTCGACAAAAGCTTATTTCACGTGGGGTTCAAGATATTGAACGTAAAGTTTTAGCGTTAATTCCTGCTAAAGACGGAAAATTATTTTTCTGTGATGCGGATGGAAATTATTGGCGGATGTATCATTTTATTCAGGGCAGTAAAAGCTACGATGCAATTGATGCGAAGTTTGCATATATTGCTGGTAGGGCTTTTGGTGATTTTCAAGCGATGTTGGCGGATATTCCGGGCGATCCTTTAGTGGAAACTATTCCAAATTTTCATAATATGGAAACTCGTTTGGATTCATTTCGTCAAAGTGTGAAAGACAACGCAGCCAAGCGTTTAGAAAAAGTACAATGGATGGTGGATGAATTGGAAGAACGTGCTGATGAAATGTGTAAAGCAGAGCGGCTACACCGCGAAGGTAAACTACCCAAACGCATCAATCATTGTGATACTAAAGTAAATAATGTTTTATTTGATGAAAAAACAGATGAGGTACTTTGTGTAGTAGATTTAGATACAGTTATGCCGGGTTATGTTTTATCGGATTTTGGTGATTTCGTGCGTACTGGAGCTAATACCGGATCCGAAGATGATGAGAATCTGGATAACATTTCTGTAAATTTGGATGTGGTAAAAGCTTATCTGAAAGGGTATCTGGAAAATGCAAAATCATTTTTAACTCCTATCGAAATTGACAATCTTATTTTTGGAGCTAAATTATTGACATACATGCAAACAGTACGTTTTTTTACTGATTACTTGAATGGGGATACTTATTATAAAATCAAACATCCTGAGCATAATTGGCAACGTACCTTAGCTCAATTTAAGTTATTGCAAAGTATTGAAGAAAAATATGATACACTAAAAACATTTACAAGATAATTTTAATTAGAAGGGAACCATAAATTTATGGGTCCCTTCTAATTAAAATACTTCCCTTTTATTTCAAATATTAATAATTCGTTCAGCGTGAATTTGTTTTAGAAAATAATCATCATGCGAAACTACTAATAATGTTCCTTGATATTCATTGATGGCAGCTGTTAGTATTTCTATATTCTGAATATCCAAGTTATTGGTTGGCTCGTCTAATACTATAAGATCTGGAGCCTGATTGTGGATGGTAAGACAGCATAACATTAACCTCATTTTCTCGCCTCCGCTCAAAGCGTCGCAGGGCTTATCCCAATCTCCCTTGGTAAACAAAAACCGGTTTAATCTTATTTTTACTTCATGTTCCTGTAATCCGGAATCATTAAATTGTTGTGCTTGTTCATACACTTTTAACTGAGAATTAATCAGAGAATAATCCTGATCTATGTAAACGGAACTGCTACTTGCCCTGCTTATGCTTCCTGTTTGGGGCTGCAATCTATCTAAGAGAATTTTTATTAAAGTAGTTTTTCCAGACCCATTTGTTCCTTTTAGTGCAATCCGTTCTCCGCTTACAATCTGAAAATCCAGATTATTTTTCCAAAGAAATTTGGATTCATAACGATAATTTATGCCTGTAGCTGTAAACAAGATTTTACCTTTGTGCAAATGGGAACTGTCGAAACCAAATTTCATTTTATCAATATCGGGCAAGATTGAACGCAAATCTTGCAGTTCTTGCGCAATAGCTCCAATTTTTTCTGTATGTGTACTTTTAATTTTAGATGTGCTTTTTTCTGCATTGTTTCTTAGCGTATTCATCATAATTCGGGCAACACCTGCTTTTTCCTGTTTTTGCTTTCCCCTGGCATCTAATTTTTGCTGGCGTTCTACGGTCTCTCGTTCTTTTTCCTTTGCTTTTCGCAATGCTTTTTCTTTGCTTTTTATATCTTCGCTTAAAGCATTTTCGGCAATTTGTTTCTGCTCTGCATAAAAATCATAATTACCTCCATATACTGTAATTCCATGGGGTTGTAACTCACAAACGGTATCTAATAAATTCAACAATGTTCGGTCGTGGCTTACAATCAATAAAGTACTTGAAGTTGAACGGATAAAATCATACAATAATTTTCTACCGGAACTGTCTAAATGATTGCTGGGTTCATCGAGCAGTACCAAATCGGGCTTATGAATAGATATTCCGGCAAGAAAAACTTTTGTTTTTTGCCCTCCGCTCAAAGTTTCTATTTTTTCAGATAAATCTATACCGGATAATTGCCAATATTCTAATGCTTCTGCACAACGTTCTTCTATTGCCCAATCATCATCTAATATATTCAGATGCAATTCTGTACCCCTCCCTTCGAGTATTTCTCTTAATGCATGCAGCTTATCTTCTATCCGAAATGCTTGGGCTATAGACAGATGGTTGTATTGTCCAAAAATCTGCGGAATATAATAAGGCTTGCTATCAACTTCCAACTGTCCTGCGTAGGGAGTTAATTCTCCTGCTATAATTTTCAGCAGGGTCGATTTTCCGACACCATTATTGCCTATAAGGGCAACTTTTTCGTGATTATTTAAATTTAAGCTGATGTTATCGAACAACAACTCTTTATTGGGATGTATGTAGGTAATATTTTGTATACTAAACATAATTTCTTTGTTTTAAAAGATAAATAATGAATGCCAACCTTATTGTTAGGTTGATTATCTGTTAATTCCAAAAGAAATTATATTTTACATAAGGTAAGTTTTGCTGGTTTGAGTTTGCAAAGATATAAAATGTTTTGTCAATATACCGGAAATATCTTTTGTATAAATTTAATTTATATAGAATTCCTCCACATTTTGAAAACCGATATTGGAAATTGAAAAATCTTTTATACGAAATGGTGTATTTGATTTAAGTTTAAAGGTTGTGGTTTCTTCCCTTTTGTTGTTATTTATAATTCTAATCATATTTAGTTTAGAATTTGAAACTTTAGCACCCTTATCATTGATAGAAATAATTGGAATCTGGGTAGTATCAGGGATATAAAAGGTAAGATAGAAATCTTTATTGGCAGAATAATAATATACTTCGGCTTCGTTTGCTGTGGTTTCCTCAAAAGATATTTCTTTCTCTTTCCAGTTCAAAGAAGTGCTGTTTATTTTCATTAAAACAGTGAGCATGTCTTGACTCTTGGGTGAATCATATTGTGCAATATAATACATATTTTGAGAGGAGTCTTTTTGCAGATTGGTTCTAAATTCTTCCAAATCATTGTATATATTGTATGATTTATTGGTTTTTAGAAATACATATTTCTTTAAACTGAATGAATATTCAAGCACATAGCCGAATCGAGAGGATGATTTAAAGAGATCTCCGGCATAAATAAAAGAACTGTCTGGTATATTGTCCAATAAGCCTTTTTTTGTTAATCTGTCTATAGATTTGAATCTGTTTTGACTAAGTTCCCAATCGCGGCTCAAATGATCGTTGGTATAACCAATGGTAATGGATATATAAAAAATAATGATAGTAAAAATGCTGATAACAGATACTTTAAGCCATTTTTTCTTTGAACAAAGTTTAAAAATGGAATAAAAAATAAGGCTGATACAAAGCGTGATAAGGAAATATGAGAAAAAGGAGGTAACGTATCCGCTATGTGTATGCCATCCGGTTGTATTATATTTTTCGGATATTGCTTGTAAAAGGTGAACGGCTAATGAAAAGAAAATAGTTGTAACAATACCAATCATAATTTTTTTCCAAGTAATGTTTGACCTTAATTTTGTAAAGATATAAACAAAAAGGAAACACTGTATCAATGTGTTGATGATTCCTGCTAAGGTAGCATTTTTTAGAATGTACCAAAAATTGTGCTGATGCCCTCCAACAAGCAGTGAATTGGCTTCAACAACAGAACGGGAATTATGATAAATATAAGTAGGCAAATCAATCAGGTTGTAATTTGTTATGATTTGAAAGAAATTCTTCCAACTGAAATTTTTTGCAAATGAAGAACCGGAATAAAAACCACCACCTGTTTGAACACTTTTCCTATAAACAAAATAAATAAGCAGATAAGCTAATGCAACAAAGATAAAAGGCAGAATTTCTTTGTAAAAGGTTTTTTTTGAGAAAATCTTTCTTCCATATTTTGAATAATTCCTGAAAAAAATAAATCCTGTAATAAACATGAGAAGAATAAGATATGTTTCATAGAAAAGCAAGGCTATGGCATACAGAACAGCAGATCCGATTAAATATTTATTTTTAGGAATTTCTGTATATCGTAGAAAAAGTAAAATGGATCCTAAGAATACCGAAAAACTACAAGTAAAAAAGAAAGGATAAGCTATTATCGGCATAAAATCATACTCCCTGGTAACTGATAAGAATACAAATAGAAGTAAAAATATTAACAAGGAAAATTCTTTAAGCTTAAATAGTTTTTTAGTTGTTATGGCAAACAAAATAAATGACAATAATACAAGCCCATACTGTATTATTTTGGTAAAATAAAACCAGTCTATAAGATATGTGATATGGGCTAAGGGTTTTGTTATTAATTGATAAAAACGTCCCTGTCCTCTGGCATACCAATATGTATCTGTAAAAATCCTGCCATCCAGACTTGTCATATAAAATTCCAAATCATCACCGGAAGTAAATCCAATTTTGAAAAATGGGAATAATGATAAAATGATAACTAAAAAGAATGAAAACCATATAAATGGCTCACATTCCGTTGAAAAGTTGTACCTATCTTTATTAAAAAAACCTTTCATATCCAGAGATTTTGATGTTGTATTATTGAGAAAATAAACTGCAATTATATTTTGCCTTTGATAAGATAAGCTTCAATATTCCCATCCATATTAATAATACTATAATTATAATGTTTCAATAAATATTTTTTAATGTTTGAATCCGATGTCATTACTTTATTTCCTGTGTCCAAGTCCCTATAATCCTTGAAATTGATATTAATTCCTTTTTCCTTTAATATATTCATATAAAACTGCAAGTGAGCAGAACAATACTCTAAATAATACATATCATTTCCATCGAATAAAATATAATCTGCCTTAAGTGTTTTCTTTGATTTTGAAATATCTCGTAGAAAATAGCTCATTTCATAGAAATTTTCATCGCATGCATCCATTTTTTTGGACTTTGCACTCTTTCCAATGTGTTTTGGTAAGGGCAAATAAAAGCAATCATGAGAATCAAAATAGGAATATAATATTTAAAATTTTTGTGTATCCATTGATTTTCTTGCAGTTTAACAAAAATAAAATGGAAAATAATTGCAGATAAGAGGGCTATTAGTGGAAAAAAAGGAGCACTATACCACGCAAGTTTGGTTTGTCCGGAAGAAATAACTAAAAAATAGCTGAAAAACAAAATCAAAGAAAATAGGGTAAGTTTTCTTGTTTTTTTATCAATACTGCATAACCCGATTATACTTCCGATGATAGCAATATAAAACCACACATAAGCTTGCTTCTCTTTTAGAAGTTTATAATAAAAATCAAAAGGATGATTGTGTCCTTCTATTGTTTTGAGATAACGACCACCTAATTCATTGTTCCAAACAGTAAGAAGATATCCGGGATTATAGTATTCGCGGAATAAGTAATAAGATGCTACTCCCATTAAAAAAATACCTGCTCCTATATAAAAATGTTTGTTTTTAAAGAAAATAGACCATTCTTTTAGGCAGGCAATGAATATTAATAATCCGGGTATAAACATTAATCCTGCAATACCTTTAGTAAGTACTGCAAGCATTAATGAAAGAAAAAACAGATATAAATATTTTTTTCTGGCTGTTTGTGTATATAAGAAAAGACATATACTGTAAGCCATCATAAAAAATATCAACAAAGAATCATAATCTCCGGTGCGTGCTACATGATGGTTCAAATACCCATTTGTTGTAACTAAAACAAGAGATGCGATACATCCAAACCAGAAATTCTTAAAGTATATCAAAGAAAAAGCGACCAACAATCCACATGTAAATAAGGCTGCTATGGCCGAAGGAAGTCTTACCGCAATTTCGTTAACACCTATGAGTTTCATCAAAGAAGCTTGACACCAAATCATTAAAGGAGGTTTGGTATTCCACATATCTGGTTCGCCGGCATGTGTTGTAACAATCAAATTGCCACTTTTTTGCATTTCATAAGCATTGATGGCTAAACGGGATTCATCCCACATTTTGATAGGCGACTTGTTAAGATGCCCAAAAATAGGTATGCTGAGAATAACAGCCAGTATGAAGCACCCAATAATGGTTATGAGTCTTTTGTTATCCAGAAAAAATCTTTGCCTCATGGCATATAGTTTTGATTTAATCACTTCATTGGTAATAAATACAAAGTTTCCATTTCTGCTTCAAATTTGGCTTGATTGAATTTACTTTCATCAAAATCGAATACTGATTTTGCAGCATCTTTCAAAAATGTTTTGTAGCTTATTTGATGGTATTCCAAATGCTGGTCTGGCAAATTATTTTTGTCGAAATTCCCTAAAAGAATCTGCTTATATTGTATCCCTTCTCTATCAAATCTTATTTTTTCCATCTTAGGTGCTGATATTTCAAAATGCACAACCTCATCATTGCTATACAGCCTAAATTCTCCTTTCTCATCTGTAAAAGTGTTCATTCCTATCCATGTTTTCGTCCATCCACGAATAACTGCTCCTTCTACGGGTTCTTTAGTCTTTCTATTTAAGATTTTCCCTTTGATTACATAATTGTTATACCCTATCATGTTGAAATAATTTACGGGACGAACTTTTTCTTTGGGAATATATTTCGAAAAGCCTTGAATTTCTTTAGCTGCCAGTTTTACTGAGCCGAT
Source organism: Bacteroidales bacterium (assembly GCA_031548675.1). Lineage (GTDB taxonomy): Bacteria > Bacteroidota > Bacteroidia > Bacteroidales > P3 > JAVBQU01. The sequence continues at coordinate 6,237 of JAVBQU010000068.1, read as the reverse complement.
GATAGTATATTTTCCATCTTTAGTGGTGGTGGTTCCATTGTGGTTAAGAATGCCTGTGTACATGGCTTCAAAGTTACCTGCTTTTGCTTCTTGAAAATCCCACCACCCAAATCCGGCACCGCCGCAATCAACAACATATTGATAAGTCTCTTTCATAAACGAGGCTTGGTCTTGATATGAAATTGAAATATTATCGGCAGGCAGCGATGTTTCGCCAATCATCCAAGGTTTGCCTGTATAAGTGCTGTACCAATAAATTTCATTCTTTACGCGTAAGGGGTGATAGGTATGAAAGGAGATAAAATCGACAGGAAGTAAAGCCGGATCCCATTCAAAAGTTTCAATAGGTTCTGAAAATCCGATGGTAAAAAGTTGATTGGGGGCATATTTGTTCATCAATTCCATCCAATGTGTAACAATTTTGCAAGCACCTGTTTTTTTGCGTTCCGGATCTTTATCAAAATATAAAGGCTCGTTCATAAAATCATAAGCAAAGATGGTTGGGTTATCTTTGAACTTTTCTAAAACATGAATGGCAAAATTTTCTAAATCCTTTTCAATAGGCGCTTTCATCAAAAGCATAACCCTTAATCCTTTCTCATGAGCCATATGGATAGCTGTTTCTAAACCCGCTAATATTTTATCATAATCTGTATTTATAAAATAGGCTTTGCCATCTGCACCATAATAATATTGGTTACTATCAATACCGATTCTGTCGAAGCACAGACGGATGGAATTGAACCCCATTTCTTGTATAAGTTGAAAATGAGCTCTTAATTGTTCCTCGATATCATGTTTGGTATTTGTTTCAAAAGTATCGATCTTTTCATAATCGATATGGGGAGATACTATAAACTCGTTATTAATGTTTCTGAACGAAACAATATAATTGAGCATCAAAGGAAAGTATTTCTCTTTTTTCAATTCAAAATGATTTCCATTTAAGTAAATAAAGTCTGTTTTTGTTAAGTCAGGCTTTATCCTTTCTGACGGATTTTGAGTATTTTGGCAGGAAAAGAGAATTCCAAAAATAGCAAGAATAAATATCCTCATATTCAATTTTATTAAAAATAACATCCTTTCTGCAAAGATAATTAATTTTGAAAATATACCCACCTTCGAGGTACCCCCTCCCACCTCAAAGCTTCGGCATCAAACCTTTTATCTCCGACTTCGAACCTTTTTGCTCTACCATCAAAGCTTTGAACTCCGGCTTCGCAGCATAAACCTTCGATATTGGAGCTTTTACCTCCGCTTTCGAGCCTTTTACCTTTGGCATCGAAGATTTGAACTCCACTATCGGAGCTTTTTGCTCCGACTTCAAGCCTTTTTGCTTCATTATCGGAGCTTCTTACTTTGGCATCAAACCTTATACAAACACAGGATGATATTTTAGAGATGCCTTAAATCTTTAGTCTTTTTTTCTTATCCTAATCTTTATCCCTTGTATTTTATCTTGATTTTCAACTACAAAAATCAAGTATCCGCCACCGCCTGCACCGCTGAGTTTCCAACCTAAAGCATTGTTTTTATATTGGTCTATTACGGTTTGGATTTTTGCTGACGTCATGGTCGGAAACATTTGGCATTGTGCATCAAAGGCTGCTTTCATCGATTTCCCGAAATTTACCACATCCTGAGCCAAAATAGCATTCCAGCAATCATCAGCAGCCGCTTGCAAAGCTTTAATTCCTTCTATGCTTACATGTGTTTCTTCTAAAGGATTATACGAAGCCGGACGTGGATATAATGCAATCAAAACCAAATGTTCTTCTATCCATTGCAATATTTCAGGCGTATGAATAGAGGTAACTTTTTCGGGTAAATATTCTCCTTTATAATCTAATTTGTTTAAACCCGGCAACACAATCCCATAAGCATCTTGCGAACCACTTACATTTTGAGTTCCGGGAGGATTATCGTAGCTGAACAACATTTTGGCTTGCTTTTCTTTATCGCCTGCCGGAATATCGGTTTGCCACAATTCAATAGCCCGTTTTCGGGTACTTGTACTCATACCGGCACGTTCTAAAAACTCAATATCAGGTTCAATGGAGATAGTTAAAACAGGACCGCCGTGTTTTTCCGAAATAAAAGGTTGGTCGAGCCAGCCTCCGGCTAAATCGATACGATAAGGGATATTACATTCTTTTCGCAAAGCCGTAGTTGAGCGAACCGGCAAATCGCCATGAGGAAGTCTTTTAGAAATCAAATACTTTATATTTAATTCTTTGCATAATAATTCTTTATCCAAATTATGCCCGTCTTCGTTTACAAAAAATACATCCGGTTTGAATTTTCTTAAATCCGCTTCAAAATCTAAAAGTCCGCTTCCGGAATTTATCCACGCATCTTTTACGACTTTCAAAGCTTTGACCATATATAAACGTTCCTGCTCGGTATTAATCGGCTTTCTGCCTTTAAGCTCGAACAAAGTAGTATCGGCTCCGATACCTACATATAAATCGCCATGCTGGGCTGCTTCTTCAAAAAAAGCAACATGTCCGCTGTGCAGCATATCGAAACAGCCGCTAACAAATACTTTGGGCATATTATTGGTTTTTATTTTTTAAATGTAACTGCCATTTCCATGCACTTTCGAGCATATCGGCTAAACTTTTCTCTGCTTTCCAACCCAATTCATGGTTTGCAAGCGAGGTATCTGCCCAAATCTGCTCAATATCCCCTTCCCGCCTGCCTACAATTTTATAATTAAGTCTTAAATGATTTACTTCTTCAAATTTTTTCAATACCTCCAAAACACTAGATCCGCTGCCTGTTCCTATATTAAAAATCTCAAAGGCATTTTTATTCTTCTGATTAAACATCCGTTCCAAAGCCACTACATGGGCATCTGCCAAATCCACCACATGAATATAATCGCGGATAGCTGTGCCGTCGGGGGTATTATAATCGCTGCCGTAAACGCTGATACATTCACGAATTCCGGCAGCCGTTTGGGTAACATAGGGTATCAGATTATTAGGAATCCCTAGAGGCAATTCGCCAATCAAAGCACTTTCGTGAGCTCCAATCGGATTGAAATATCGCAATGCTATGGCTATAAAATTGTTGTCAGCCTTTGCTGTGTCGCTTAAAATTGCTTCTGCTATCTGCTTAGTATTGCCATAAGGCGATGAAGCCGGCAAGACCGGAGATGCTTCTTTAACCGGCATTTCTTTAGCATTTCCATAAACCGTAGCTGAGGAGGATTGTACAAAATACTGAACTTTATGTTCCAACATACACTGCATTACATTCATCATCAAACCTAAGTTGTTTTGATAGTACATTAAAGGTTTTTCTACCGATTCGCCCACGGCTTTATAGGCGGCAAAATTTACAACAGCTTTAATTGACGGATATTTTACAAAAAGAGCTTTTGCTGCTGCCAAATCTGATAAATCGATTTGCTCAAAACAAGGTCTTATTCCTGTAATTTTTTAAATATTATCAATAGTCTGTGCAGAAGAATTACACAAATTATCGGCTATTAAAACTTCATAGCCTTTTTGCTGCAATGCAACAACAGTGTGAGAACCAATATATCCAGCTCCTCCGGTTACCAATATCATAGTATGATGTTATAAATAAAATAGCGTTTGAAAAAGTCTGTCTAAAAGTACTATTATATTTCGTCATTTTTCCTCGCAGTGACGTGTAATTTTATCTTTTTAGACAATCTGTTTTAGTATTTACGAGATAATAATAAATGTCGATAAAAATACTAAAAGCAATAAACGTATTACATAAAAAATGTGTTATGTATTGTGTGAAAATCTAACATTTGCCATTCAATTTAACAAAAGAAGATTTCTTATCTTTGCAAAGATATAAAATTATCGCAACACATAATTGATATAAAATGATTCATCAATATATAAAGACTTTCATTATTGCCTTATTATGTATGACATGGGTTATACAGATTCAAGCACAAGAATTGCTGAGAGGGACTATTCACGAATTAACTGAAGAAAAAAAATTACAGCCTTTAGCTTTTGCTAATGTAATGTGGCTGGGAACAGACAAGGCTGCTGTAAGTGATGAAAACGGACAATTTTCATTAGCCCGCACGGAAAAAAGCAATCGTTTAATTGTACGTTTTGTAGGTTATAAAAACGATACCTTAACTGTTGAACCTTCTCAACAAGATATTTCTATCATTTTAACCAGCAATCCCCAACTGCTGCAAAGTGTAGAAATTAAAGGCAAATTAGATGCTTCGTTTATTTCCCGCTTACAGCCTATTAAAACAGAAATCATTACTACAGCCGGATTAAATCAATTGGCTTGTTGTAATTTGGCAGAAAGTTTTGAAAATTCTTTAACCGTTGATGTTGGTTATTCGGATGCGGTTTCGGGTGCAAGGCAAATTCAAATGCTTGGGTTAACCGGAATTTACAGCCAGCTATTACTCGAAAACATTCCTTTTTTACGTGGTCTTTCGGCTCCGTTTGGTTTAAGTTATGTACCCGGTTCATTTATGGAGTCCATTCAAGTTTCCAAAGGAGCCGCATCGGTTATCAATGGATATGAATCTATTACAGGTCAAATCAACCTTGAATATAAGAAACCTCAAAAATCAGATCCTTTCTTTTTAAATTTATACCTCAATTCCGATCTGCGGGCAGAAATGAACGCCATAGCCAGAGCAAAATTAAATGATAGGCTTAGTACTTCTGTTTTAGCTCATGCTTCTTATTTCGGCAGAGAAATAGATCATGTGGGACACGATGGATTTATGGATACTCCTAAATCTAATCAAATTAATGTAGTAAACCGCTGGGCTTATGATGCTGATAAATATCATAATATTACAGTATTGAATTTTGTAAACGAAAACCGTTTGGGCGGTCAGATGGGTTTTAATGAAGATAAAGACAAAGGAGATACTGTGAAATATGGAATCGGAATCAATACGCAGCGTTTTTATGGGTCTACCAAAAATGGCTTTATGTTGGGAAATGATGCCAGCATTGGTACACAAGTTTCGGCTTCATACCTGAACCAAGATGCTTATTACGGATTGACTACTTACAAAGGCACAGAAACAGAAGTTTATTTTAATGCCATTCTCGAAAAACCTTTTTCAGAGAAACATAAGTTAAGTACAGGTTTAAGCGCACAATATAATCAAACGAAAGAGGATTTTTTTAGAGATAGCTTATACCTGCTTACAAAAAACGAATTTGTACCCGGAGTATTTGCTCAATATGCATTTAATCATGCTGATATTATTTCTGCGATTGTAGGCTTGCGTTACGATTACAATACCTATTTTGAAAAAGGATTTGTTACTCCCCGTATTCATGCTAAATATTCCCCAACCGAAACTTTTTCTATCCGTATTTCAGGAGGCAAAGGTTACAGAACCCCTAATCAATTGGCAGAAAACTTTGGCTTAATGGCAAGCTCACGCAAATTTCATTTGGAAGAGCATATAAAGCAAGAAGAAGCGTGGAATTATGGAATCAATATTGTAAAAGATTTCAAGTTTATCGGCAAAAGAACCGCTACTTTTACTGTTGATGCTTACCGTACTGACTTTATCAATCAATTGGTGGTGGATATTGATAAAAGTGTTCATGATGTTTACTTTTATAATTTAACAGGCCAATCATATGCCAATAGTTTGCAAGGCGAATTCAAATTTGAGCCTTTGAAACAATTTAATGTTACCATCGCCGGTCGCTACAATGACGTAAGAATGACTCTTGATGAAAGTTTACAAAGCAAACCTTTAATAAGTCCATGGAAAGGATTATTGGTATTATCGTATGCTACCAAATATGATAAATGGATGTTCGATTTTACAACGCAGTTCAATGGAAAATGCCGTTTGCCGAAAATGCACGGCTCGCACGAATCGACTTACTCCGACCCTTATTTGTATTTATTAGGACAGGTAACCCGTAAATTCAAATATTTCGATATTTATGCCGGTTGTGAAAATATTACCAATTATGTGCAGGAGCATCCGATTATGGCTGCCGATAAACCTTTTGGTCCCAATTTCGATGCATCCATCATTTGGGCTCCTTTGATGGGCAGAACATTTTATGTAGGTTTACGTTGGACAATACAATAAATTACTATTGATTACAATCCGCAAGAAAATAGCTTATTATTATACTAAAGAAACTATGAATGAATAATGAGACAGATAAATGTAATGACAAGATAAGCTAGAAAATATTCACTTTATAAACTTTTAAACTTTATAACCATAAA